>NZ_SMJX01000652.1 GCF_004348535.1 Actinomadura sp. KC216 | reverse complement strand
TCCGCGGCCAGTACTACTGGCACCGCTTCTTCTCCCACCAACCCGACCTCAACTACGACAACCCCCACGTCCAAGACGCCATGCTCGAAAACCTCCGCTTCTGGCTCGACCTCGGCATCGACGGCTTCCGCCTCGACGCCGTCCCCTACCTCTACGCCCGCGAAGGCACCAACTGCGAAAACCTCCCCGAAACCCACACCTACCTCAAACGCGTCCGCGCCGAAATCGACCGCCTCTACCCCGACCGCGTCCTGCTCGCCGAAGCCAACCAATGGCCCGCCGACGTCGTCGAATACTTCGGCGACCCCGCCCAGGGCGGCGACGAATGCCACATGGCCTTCCACTTCCCCGTCATGCCCCGCATCTTCATGGCCGTCCGCCGCGAACAACGCTACCCCATCTCCGAAATCATGGCCCAAACCCCCAAAATCCCCGACAACTGCCAATGGGGCATCTTCCTCCGCAACCACGACGAACTCACCCTGGAGATGGTCACCGACGAAGAACGCGACTACATGTACACCGAATACGCCAAAGACCCCCGCATGAAAGCCAACATCGGCATCCGCCGCCGCCTGGCCCCCCTCCTGGACAACGACCGCAACCAACTCGAACTCTTCACCGCCCTCCTCCTGTCCCTCCCCGGCTCACCCGTCCTGTACTACGGCGACGAAATCGGCATGGGCGACAACATCTGGCTCGGCGACCGCGACGCCGTCCGCACCCCCATGCAATGGACCCCCGACCGCAACGCCGGCTTCTCCACCTGCGACCCCGCCCGCCTCTACCTCCCCCTCATCATGGACCCCATCTACGGCTACCAAGCCGTCAACGTCGAAGCCCAAGCCAACAACCCCGGCTCCCTGCTCCACTGGACCCGCAAAATGATCGAAATCCGCCAACGCCACCCCGTCTTCGGCGTCGGCGCCTACGTCGAACT
>NZ_SMJX01000651.1 GCF_004348535.1 Actinomadura sp. KC216 | reverse complement strand
CCGGTAATCGTCGGTAGACGTCTCGGCCATGCCGAGAACCGCATTGTGAGACCGACGTCCGCCGTGAGGCGCCTGGCCGGGCTTACCAGCGGTCGTGATGGATGGCCGCGTCCAAAGTGCGGCGGCGACGCCAGCCGTGGCGTTCGAGGTCAGGAATTTCTTCGAGATGGGTGACCGGGCCCAGGCACAGCCAGGCGACCGGGCGGATCGATGCCGGAATGTGCAGAAGGCGGCGCAGCCACGGTTCTCGATAAAACGAGACCCAGCCGACTCCCAGGCTTTCCGCGGTGGCGGCCAGCCACAGATTCTGGATGGCCAGGCAGACCGAGTAAAGCCCGGTATCGGCGATCGCGTGTCGGCCGAGGACGGCATCGCCACCGCGCTGGGGATCGTAGGTGACCACGATCGAGAGGCTGCATTCCAGGATTCCGTCAATCTTTATCCGGGCGAATCGATCTGCCGCGGCGCCGGTGAGGGCGGCGGCGAAGACGGCGCGTTCGGCGTGGACGTGTTCATGGAATGTGCGCCTGACGGCCGGGTCGGCGACCAGGATGAAGTCCCAGGGCTGGGACAGCCCGACACTGGGCGCGGCATGCGCGGCCGCCAGCACCCGGTCGAGTACCTCATCCGGGATCGGCGCACCGGTGAATTCGGCGCGCACATCGCGGCGGCGGTGAATGGCATCGTAGATGTTCATGGGCAGGCTCCGCTGCATCGGGTCACCGGAGGTGACCGTTGGAGCGAGGCCGGTCTTCGGACTCCCGGATCGACGCCTGACCGTCCGCCTTCCCAGCCTGGGGGCCAGTGACTGCGCGAAACGCGCGTGGACGGCGACTACCCGGTTACCGCGGCGGGCCCGTGCCGGAATTCCACCGGCTTCCCGATTCTCCCCCGCATGGGGGCACCTCGCATCAGTTCATGCCACCACAAACCTTACCGA
>NZ_SMJX01000650.1 GCF_004348535.1 Actinomadura sp. KC216 | reverse complement strand
CCAGAATTCAAGGACGGGGTGTGGGGCGACCTTCCGGAAACTGCGCCAGCCTCCGGAATACGGTTCTAATTCCCGTCGACTCCGACTATCCAACCAGTGACAATAATCCAACCCCACCCGAGAATAACGCAGCCCCAATTTTGATATTCTAGGGATATGGGTTCGGTTGAGGTTGATCTCGCGGCGGCGTCCACCATGGAACTGGTGAACGCCCTCGCCGCCATCACCCACGAACTCGCCGCACGCAACGCCCCCGACTCCCCGGCCGCCTGCATGGACATCGCCGAAACATTGGCAGCCGCCACCGACCGGCAAGAGGCCGCCCTCGCCGCACTCATCGGCCGCGTGGACGCCGCCGGGGAAATGCGCCGCTGGGGCCTGCCCTCCACCCAAGCCTGGCTCCGCACCCGCCTCGGCATGCGCGAAACCCGCGCCCGAGAAAGGATCACCCTGGCGCGGCAGCGGCACCGCCTGCCCCACGTCACCGCACTCCTGGCCACCGGCGAGTTGTCCTACGGGTACGCCACCACCGTCGCCGACGCCGTCGCCCGCCTGGACGATGAGGACTGCGCGGAAGCCGAGACCGTGCTGCTGGACATGGTCGGTCAGGGCTTCTCCGCCGGGAAACTCGCCTCCTTCGGCCGCCGTATCCGCGACGTGATCGCCGAACGCGACGGCACCGACACCCGATACCACGAGTCGCGGCGCGGGTATGAGCGGTCCTGGATCACCTCCACCCGCTCCCTGGACGGCGGCCGCTACATCAAAGGCTGGCTCAACGCCGAAGACACCGCCGTCTGGGACGGCACCCTCGGGCCATTGGCCAGACCGGCCGGAACCGACGACCGCCGCGACCTACCCGAACGCACCGCCGCCGCCCTCACCAGCGTGCTGGCGGGCGGACACCGCGCCACCAAGGTCACCGTCATCTGCGACCTGGACACCCTCACCGGCGCCACCACCCCCGGCCGCCTCACCGACGGC
>NZ_SMJX01000649.1 GCF_004348535.1 Actinomadura sp. KC216 | reverse complement strand
CTCCACCTCGTCCGGCGGGACGGCCGGACGGCACCCGTCCCGCCGTGTCGCGCCCGCCCGTCCCGCCGGACGAGGTGGAGCGGGTGACCGAATACCTGCGGCAGGCCCCGATCGTCATGGCGGCCCGATCGAACGCCCCCGACAGGCTCGACTCCTCACGCGGCTCGGTCGTCCCGCTCACGTTCCACACCGACGGGACCTGGGTCTGGTCAGGGGCCGTGGCTTATTACCTGAGTGAGCATGGTGTCGCCCCAGAGGCCGACCTGGTCGCGCACATACGCGCCAACGGCTTCGAGGTGCCCACGGTTGACGACGACACCATGAACGCCGCGAACGCGGCTGTGACGGGTAGGGCGGTGCCTGAACGCCTCCTGACGGAAGCGTCGGAAGACGCGGAGGCGGAAGCGCCGGAAAGCGGCGACTGGGCGAACAACCTCCAGCACCGCCTCGACCAACTCCGCGTCGACCGTGCCGCATACCGCATTAGGGAAACCGCAGAAGGCGTCTGGTGCCTCCTCCCAGAAGGGGAACGCTGGACCGTCTTCCAGATGCGGGACGGCGAACGACGCAAGGAAGCCACGTTCGACGACACCGAACAGGCCGCCGCGCATCTGCTCGGAAGCCTTCTCCTCGACCCGCGCAACACCGTCCAGGAGAGCGGCCCGTTCGAGCCCCTCAGCGGCGAACCCCCGCTGTCCCTTTGGCGCGACCGTCACGTGATGGAACTGTCCGCAGGAACGGAAGTGGACCGCTATGGCGGCTCCGAGGGCAACGTGACGTATGCGGCGCGCACGCCGTACCCGCGCCGGTCGTTGCCGCGCGAATGGCAGGACCGTCCGTATCACGTGTACCGGCTCCAGCGGCCGGAGGAGGCGCTGACGGGGACGGCCGTGCCGTGGTTCGGCCAGCCGGGCGGCGGGACGGCGCACGTGTTCCGCCGTTCGATCGCCGAGCTGATGGCCGACGGCGTCCTCATCGAGATCGACGCGCGGGACGCGGACGCGGGACCGGGCTGATCGGCCTGGATGAT
>NZ_SMJX01000067.1 GCF_004348535.1 Actinomadura sp. KC216 | reverse complement strand
GGCCGGCCGCCGTCGCCGTGGTCGCGGGGGGGGTGGCGGGGACGTCCGCGGGCCTGCACCCGTCCGGTGTCCCGTGGTGGTGCGCGTGGGCCGCGGGGATCGTGAGCGTCGCCGCCTCGGCCGCCTACCTGCTGCTCCGCCGGACGCCGCCGGACGACGCCGAGATGGAGGGCACCGTCCCCGACGTCCGGGACACCCGGTGGGGGACGCCGCTCGCGCTCCTCACCGGCGCCGGGTTCGCGGTCGCGTCGCTGTTCATCGTGAACTCCGACGGCGACGACGCCTACTTCGTCTCGCGCTCCGTGGCGACGGCGACGACCGGGGAGATCCCGCTCAAGGACGTCATCTTCACCCCCGGCACGGCGGACGAGATATCGGGCGAGCCGCCGGTGGCGTCGATCGAGGTGCTCGCCGGTGCGATGGCGCGGCTGCTCGGCGTCCCGGCGGCCTCGTTCGTCTGGTACCTGCTGCTGCCCGCGGTGACGTTCGTCGCCGTCTGGGCGCTGTGGCGGCTGGTCAGGGCGTGGGCGCCGCGCAACGCCCCGCTGTGCTTCGCGGTCGGCGCGGTGTACCTGCTCTGGAGCGGGATGGGCGGGGCGTCGCTCGGATCGTTCCACCTGCTGCGGATGTGGCAGGGCAAGGCGATGCTGGTGTCCGCGCTGGTGCCGCTGCTGTTCGTGTACCTGACGCGGTGGGCGGAGCGGCGGACCCGCGGCGACCTCGCGCTGCTCGCCGCGGCCGGGGTCGCGGCGGTGGGGCTGACCTCGTCCGCCGTGTTCGTCGTGCCGCTCGTCGCGGGTGCCGCCGCCGTCGCGCTGATCGCCGCCGGGCGCGTCCTGGCCGGGCTCGCCGCGTGCGCGGCGATGGCGTACCCGGTCGGGGCGGCGCTCGCGGTGAAGCTGCTCTACGGCGACACGAGCGTGGTCGGGAGGGTGCACGACGCCCCCGGCAGCTACCGGTGGGTCCTGCTGCACGCCGCGCTCGGCGTGATCGGCGGGTGCGCGGTGTGGCTGTCGCCGTGGACGGCGCGCCGCGGCGTCCCCGCGCTGATCGCGGCCGGTGTCGCGGCGGCGCTGACCGTGCTGATCGTCCCCGGGGTCCTGGAGGCCGCTGCGGACGTGACGGGCGCCGGCCAGGTGCTGTGGCGGACGATGTGGGTCGTCCCCGCACCCGCGCTGATCGGGCTGCTCGCCGCCGTCCGGATCCCCCTCGGGCCGTGGTCCGGGCCGGCGCGCGCCGCCGTGACCGCGGCCCCCGCCGCGGTGCTCGCGGTGGCGCTGGTCGCGGGCGGGACCCCGGTGTGGTCGGAGTCGAACGGGTCCGTCGTGGCGTCGCGTCCGGCGTGGAAGGTTCCGGCGTCCGCCGTCGGCACGGCGCGGGACGTGGTCGCGCTCGCGGGAACGGACGGCCTGGTCCTGATGCCGTCCGGGGTCATGCGGGTCGTGCCGCTGCTGACCGTCCGCACGCACGCCGTGAACCCGAACAGCCACTACCTGAAGCTGCTGCCGGTGCCGCCGCAGTTCATCCGGGATCGCAGGGTGCTGTCGGCGGCCGTCCGCGGGCCGCGCAGCGCCAAGCCGGAGGCGGCGGAGGTCGCCGCGGCGCTGTCGCGCACGAAGGTGGACGTGGCGTGCGCGAGCCGCCGCGACGGGCGCGGCCTGGCGCTGCTACGGAGCGCCGGGTACGGGGGCGACCGGCGTGTCGGCCGCCTGATCTGCCTCTTTCCACCGGCCACCTGACCCCAGCCTGCCCGTTTCATGGCGATTCGTTTTGAACGCCGGTTTCCGGGCATCCGCCTTCCCAATCGATCCGACGCATGTTGGAGGAACCATGTCGACCGCGATATGGCTCGTCATCGCCATCGTCATCGTCGCCGGCCTCGCCGCGGCGTTCTACCTGGCCTGGACCGGAGCCCGCACGCGGCGGCTCCGGCAGCGCTTCGGCCCCGAGTACGACCGGGCCGTGGAGCGCCAGGGCGGCCGCGCGGCCGCGGAGCGCGAGCTGCGCTCCCGCGAGGAGCGCCACGAGGAGCTCAACCTGCGCGACCTCGATCCGGACCGGCGCGAGCGGTACAGCGAGCAGTGGGCGGGCGTCCAGGAGCGCTTCGTGGACGCCCCGGAGGCGGCGGTCGAGCAGGCCGACGGGCTCGTCACCGTGGTGATGGGCGAGCGCGGCTACCCGACGCACGGCTTCGAGGACAAGGTCGCCCACCTGTCGGTGGAGCACGGCCGCACGATGGACCACTACCGGCGCGCCCACGCCATCAGCGACCGGGCCGCGGCCAGGCAGGCGTCCACCGAGGACCTGCGGCAGGCCATGGTGCACTACCGCGCGCTGTTCGACGAGCTGCTCGCCGCGCCCACCGGCGCGACGGCGGGCGGGACGGCGGGCGGCACCGGAGACCGGGCCCCGAGGAGCTGACCCCGATGGAGCACAGGCCATCCGGCGGGGCCGGCGACACGCACGTCGCCGGCCCCGCGCCGAAGCCCCCCGCCCTGGACGTGCCGGGCCCGGCCGACGTATCGGCCCCGGCCGACGTGCAAGGCCCGGCCGCGGAAGCGCCGGCGCCCGCCGCGGAAGCGCCGGGGCGGCTGCTCGACCCGGCCGAGGCCGGGCGGCTCCGGGACCGCTGGCACGAGGTGCAGTCCGGGTTCGTCGACGACCCGCGCGAGGCCGTCCGCCGGGCGGACGGCCTCGCCTCCGACGCCGTCGACGCGCTCGGGCACGCGATCGCCGCGCACCGGCGGAGCCTCGCGGAGGCCGCCGCGACGGACGAGCCCCCCGACACCGAGCGGCTCCGCCTGGCGCTGCGCGGCTACCGCGACCTGCTGCACCGGGTCATCGACGCCTGACCGGCGCCGACGACCCGGACGGGCGTCAGCCGTCCAGGAGGAACCGGGTGACCGCTTCGCGGCCCGCCGTCCCGAGCTCGCGGTTCTGGATGGAGTGCGCGGCGCCCTTCACCACGACGAGCCTGCCGCGCGGCGCGTAGCTGAGCGCCTCCCGCGCCCATTCGACCGGCGTGGACAGGTCCCGGTCGCCGTTCACCAGCAGCACCGGGACGGGCAGCGTGGCGCGCGGCGGCTCGGCGGTGTGCCGGGACCAGGGCCAGGTGAGGCATTCCTGGACGAACCCGTTGCCCACCGCCGTGTCGGCGGTGAACGGCCAGGTCGCCCGGGCGGGCAGGTTGCGGCGCGTCCGCTCCAGCGCGGCCTTGCGGACGGACGGCCGCGTCTGCGACGTCCCCCACGGGAAGTGCCCGTCGCCGCAGATCGTGGCGATGTGCAGGCCCGAGCTGTACTGCGCGACGGGATCGCCGCCCGAGTTCAGGAACTGGAGCAGCCGGTCGAGCCGCGCCGGGTCGCCGTGGCGGGCCTCGTGGATCGCCGAGACGGCGTCGCCCGCGCCGCCGGGCAGCGAGTCCGGGTCGCGGAACGTCGGGTCGACGAACTCGTAGGTGACCAGCATGTCCCAGATCAGCACGGGGTCCGGGCGGTGCCGGACGACCCAGGCCAGCTCCTCGGCCGGGTCGAAGCCGCACGCGGGGGCCGCCTTGCACGCGTCCCGCAGGACCCGTCCGGTGGCGCGCAGGCTCGTCAGGTAAAGCATGTTGTCGCGCTGCGGGTCGCGGTGCGGCACGACCGAGTCCAGGACGAGCCTGCTCACGTGCCGCGGGTAGCGCGCGGTGTAGGAGGCGCCGGTGATGGTGCCGTAGGAGACGCCGTCGACCGCCATCGTCCGGACGCCGAGCGCCCGCCGCAGCAGGTCGAGGTCGCCGACGGTCTGCTCGGTCGTGTAGTAGTGCCGCCGGTCCCCGAGGACGCCGGCGCACTCGGCGACCGCTTCGGGCGTGGGCGGCTCGATGTCGCTGCTGCCGACCTGGGCCTGCAGCGCGGGGCAGTTGATGGCGCCGAACTCGCCCGTGCCCCGCTGGTCGACCATGACGAGCCGGTAGTTCTTCGCCACGTCCGGCATGCGCTGGGCGATGCGGCTGATGAAGGGGGCGCCGGGCTGCCCCGGCCCGCCGGTGAGGAACAGCAGGACGCCCTTGGGCGCGTCCGCGTTGTCCGCCGTGGCCACCTGCAGGCGGAGCGTCTCCGGCCCGCGCGGGTGGCGGTGGTCGAGCGGCACGGTCAGGAACGAGCAGGTGTATCCGGCCTGGCCGGCGCAGGGACGGGGATCGGTCAGGACCGGTCCGGAGGAACCGGACGAGGACGGCCCGCCCGCGGGCCCGGGTGACGCGGAGGCCGTCGCCGCGCCCGGCGCGGCGAGCGCGAGGACGAGGGCGAACGCCGCGATGGAACGTGATCGCATGTGCCGATCATGACCCCGCGATCCACGCGGCGGTGAGAACTCGCCGGATCCGGTCACGGCGCGCCGAGTGGTCCCCTCGATCACCCCCCGGCCATTCCCCCGCAGCGGACTTTATGGACACAAAGTCACGACTTCGAGTCCGGAAAGTGATATCGGCACTACTGGTGGTCGGCTCCCATAATGGGACAATTTTGGGAGCGGAGGGGGCCGTGAACGCCCGCCGCCGACCGTGGAGGAGCCGGATGCAGACCTGGGACGTCATGCGCCAGGACGACCTCGGCAACACTTTCCATGTGGCCTCGCACGACTCGCGGATTTCGGCTCTCGCCCAGGTCATGGTGCTGGAAAGCGGCGTCAAGCACAGGCAGATCTACTGGGTGGAGGGCCCGCCCGGGCCCGCCGTCCGCACGAACCGCGACCTGTATCTGGTGTTCCTGCATCTCGGCCAGGAGGCCAGGGCGGCGTCCTGGTCGCTGTCGGCGTTCCTGCGCTCGCTGTGGAAGGTGAGCGCGCCGCTCAGTGACCAGGCGCGGTTGGAGCCGGACGACGTCGCGGCGATGTTCGCGGCGGCGTCCACGACACCGCCCGCCGACTTCGACCCGGCGTGGAGCGGCAAGGACCTGTCGCTGCCCGGCGACGAGCCGGAGGGGTACGCCGACTGGGAGCGTGTCCTGCTCTCCCAGATCGCCGACCTGGAGGAGTTCGTGGCCGCTCCCCCGGGCCCGCAGGCCAGGTTCGGCGTGGACGCGCCGCGCCCGCCCGGCTCCGGCGCCCGCGGCACCCCCGCCCGCTGGTACAACTTCGACCCGGCGACGTACCTGGAATGCGCCGTCGCGGGAAGCCTCGGTGGGTGGGACGCCGCGGACGGCGCCCGCGTCCCGCTGCCCGCCGGGCCCGGCGAGCCGCCCGCCCGCTCCTACGTCCGCACGATCACCACCATGACCTGGGACGACCTGGCGCGCATCGCGGTGTGCGGCCAGGTGTACGAGTAGCGCCGGCGCGCCCGGTTTCGTCCCCGCCGCGTGGTAGGACTGGGGGCATGGGCGAAAGGCCGGTCGAGTTCTCCGACCGCGGCGGCTGGTGGCTGGCGCAGCGGCGCCCCCACCCGGCGCTGCGCCCCTTCCTGCGCTCCTACGACGGCTACTGGGAGACCGAGGCCGTCCCGACGCGGATGCGGACCCTGCCCACCCGCACCGCCGTCATGATCATCAATCTGGGGCCGCCGCTCCTGCTGACCGTCCCCGACGCCGGTGAGCCCGACCGCGAGTACGGGTCGTTCGTCGCCGGGATGCACGACGGGCACGGCATGTACCTCAGCCCGGGCGGGCAGCGCGGCGTCCAGCTCGACGTGACCCCGCTCGGCGCCTACACGCTGCTCGGCGTCCCGCTCGCGCACCTCACCAACGCCGCCGTCGAGCTGTCCGACCTGTTCGGGCGGAGCGCGCACACGCTCGTGGAACGGCTCGCCGCCGCCCCGTCCTGGAGCGACCGGTTCGACGTCCTCGACGCGTTCCTGCTGCGCCGCCTGGAGGCCGGTCCGGCGCCCGACCCGGAGGTCGCCAGGGCGTGGCGGCTGCTGAACGGCGACCCCGCCGTGACGGTCGCCGGGATCGCCGCCGACGTCGGCTGGAGCCGCAAGCACCTGACCCACCGGTTCCGGGAGCAGGCCGGGCTGCCGCCCAAGGTGATGGCCCGCGTGATCCGCTTCCAGCGCGCCATCGGGCTGCTGACCGGCGGCACCGGGCTCGCCGACGCCGCGTCCGCCTGCGGCTACTACGACCAGGCGCACCTGAGCCGCGAGTTCCGCGCCCTGTCCGGCTGCACGCCGCGCGAGCTGATCGGCGGGCAGCTGGATCAGCAGCGCGTCACCACCCTCGCCGAACCCGCCTGACCCGACCGCCGCCTGATCAGAACCCGGGCCTCAGCCCTGGTGGACGCCGCCGCCGAGGTTCAGCACGATCACGCCCACCACGATGATCACCGCTCCGGCGATGGTGAGCGGCTTGACCTGCTCGCCGAACAGCAGCACGCCGCCGGCGAACGCGCCGATGGTGCCGAGCGCGGACCAGATCGCGTAGACGGGCCCGACGTTCAGCGACGTCAGCGCCTTCGACAGCAGGTAGAACGAGATCACGTACCCGGCGACCACGACCACCGCGGGCCCGGGCTTGGTGAACCCGTCGGACGCGCGCATCGAGAGCGTGGCGGTGACCTCGAAGGCGATCGCGAGCGCGAGCAGCACGAACGGCATCAGCGGCCCTCTCCCGGCCCGGTGCCGTACTTCTCCGCGATGGACTCGAAGACCTTCATGTCGGCGTCGAACGGCGAGCCGGGGCGCGGCCAGTGCAGCACGATCTCGGTGACGCCGAGCTCGGCGTAGCGGCCCGCGAGGTCGTCGAACGAGCCGGTCGAGTCCAGCCAGGGCTCCCCGCTGAACCCGGTCAGCAGGATCCTGTCCTCGATCTCGCGGCCCTCCGCCTCGCACGCCGCGTCCAGGGCCTCCAGCCGGGAGCGGACGGTCTCCTGCGCGGTCCCGCCCTCGGGGCGGCCGCTCGTCACCCATCCGGCGCCGTGCCGGGCGGCGAGCCGCATGCCGCGCGGGCCGTTCCCGGCGATGACGAACGGCACGCGGGGACGCTGCACGCAACCCGGCTCCAGGACGACCTCCCGCGCCGTGTAGTACTCCCCCTCGAAGGTCGTCTCCGGCTCCCGCAGCAGCCGGTCGAGCAGCCCGACCCATTCGGCGAAGCGGGAGGCGCGCTCGCCGGGCGTCCAGTCGTCGCCGCCGAGGACGCCCGCGTCGGAGGCGCGGCGGGTGCCGCCCGACCCGATGCCGATCGCGAGCCGCCCGCCGCTGACGTGGTCGATCGTCTTGATCGCGTGCGCGGTCGGGACGGGATGCCGGAAGTTCGGTGAGGTGACCAGCGTGCCGATCCGGACCCGGGAGGTGACGGCGGCGGCCGCGGCGAGCGTCGTGTAGGCGTCGTACCAGGGCGTCGTGCCGCGCCAGGCGATGTGGTCGTACACCCAGGCGTGCCGGAACCCGAGGTCCTCGGCGCGCCGCCACAGCTCCCCGGCGTCCGGCCACGACTGCATGGGCCACATCACGGTGCCGATCTTCGGTGGCGTCACCGGTCCCCCTCGGGTCTCGTCCCGGACGTCCCCCGGACGGAACGCCCTCCAGAACGTCCATCCAAACAGAATCAGGACGGTGCGCGGGCGAGCCATCGGTGCAGCGCCCACCACCAGTGCGCGGCGCGGGACACGGCCGTCCCGCCCGACGGGTCGAGCAGCGGGCGCCCGGTCAGCTCCTGCAGCCGCCGGACCCGGTACTTGACCGTGTTGCCGTGGACGTGCAGCGCCGCGGCCGTCGGCTCGATCCGGCCGCCGTGGTCGAGGTAGGCGAGGCCCGTCTCGGCCAGCTCGCGGTGGAACGGCTCGTCCGGGTCGAGGCCCGCCAGCAGCGCGCCCGCGAGCAGGCCGCCGAGCTCCGGCTCCGCGTCGGTGGCGGTGAGCAGCGCCAGGTCGGCGAGCCAGCGCAGGCCGGTGAGCGCGGCTTCGCCGCCCGCGCGCAGCGCCCGCCGTCCCAGCTCGTACATCGGCGCGATCTCGGCGGGACGTGCGGGCGGCGCCGCCACCAGCAGCGGCTCGGGCCGTTCCGGGGGGCGTGAGGGGTCGTCCCCCCACAAGGGTTCGGACGTGGCGCGCGGCTCCGGGAGGCGGGTGACCAGCGCGGCGAACCGCCCGTCGACCAGGCCGCACAGCCCGGGGCCCGCGGCGGTCAGCTCCGCCTCCAGCCGCGCCGCGACCGCCGGGTCGCTGACGTCGGAGACCACGCAGTGGTAGGCGCGGGACGGATCGAGCGGCGCGAGCACCGGGACGGCCTCGCCGTGCAGGAGCTGCCGCAGCATCTGCACGCGGCCCTCCCGGACCGTCCGGGCCATCTCCAGCTCGGCGACCCGGTGCGCGTGGACCATCCGGCGGACGAGCGCGGTGGTGATCTCGTCGATGCGGGTGACGCCGTCGAGGAGCGCGGCGTCCGGGACGCCCCGGCGGCGGCCGTCGGCGATGAGCGTCCGGACGAGATGGGCGCGGCCCGCCTGGAAGCCGTCCAGGAACTCCTCGACCGGCACGCCCTGCCGCGCCCGGTCCGAGCCGAGCCGCTCCGCCGCCGCGAGGACGTCCCCGGCGGGACCGCCGCCCTCCAGCGCGTCCGGCCCGCCGCCCTCCAGCGCGGCGAGCACGCCCCGCACGAGCGCGCGGGTGTGCCGCCTGGTCTCCTCTTCCGGCAGCGCCGCCACCAGCGCGGACCGGCCGCGGGCGGCGCGGACGGCCGCCTCCAGCAGCACCGGGTCCTCGCCGTGCTCGGTCAGCAACCGCAGGAACCGGTCGCCGTCGCTGGGCTCCATCCCCCCATTCTGCGCCCCTTTTGTCCGCAACGGACAACGAGGCCCGGAAGGCTTGGATCGTTCCGGTATAGCCGAACCGCCCGGCGATGGTGTTCGGTGGACGCAGACGAGCCGAGGAGTGCCCCCATGTCCGACGAGGACGAGTTCCTGGAGAAGCTGCCCACCGACCTGATCTTCAAGCTGCCCCCGGCCTTCGACGACGTCGAGGACGAGCGCCGGCACCGCAAGGAGCGCCTCACCGCCGCGCTGCGCATCTTCGGCAAGTTCGGCTTCGAGGAGGGCGTGGCCGGGCACATCACCGCCCGCGACCCCGAGCGCACCGACCACTTCTGGGTGAACCCGTTCGGGATGTCGTTCAAGCACATCAAGGTCAGCGACCTGATCCTGGTGAACCACGAGGGCAAGGTCGTCCAGGGACGGTACCCGGTCAACGAGGCCGCGTTCGCGATCCACTCCCAGATCCACCAGGCGAGGCCGGGCGTCGTCGCCGCCGCGCACAGCCACTCCACCTACGGGCGGGCGCTCTCGGCGCTCGGCCAGAGGCTGGAGCCGATCACGCAGGACGTGTGCGCGTTCTACCAGGACCACGGCCTGTTCGACGACTACACCGGCGTCGTCACCGACCTGGAGGAGGGCAAGCGGATCGCCGCCGCGCTCGGCGACACCAAGGCCGTCATCCTCCGCAACCACGGCCTGCTGACGGTCGGCGACACCGTGGACGCCGCCGCCTGGTGGTTCATCACGATGGAGCGCTCGTGCCAGGTGCAGCTCCTCGCCAAGGCCGCCGGGCAGGTCGTCCCGATCGAGCACGACAACGCCGTCCTGACCCACCAGCAGATCGGCAACGACCTGGTCGGCTGGATCAACTACCAGCCGCTGTACGACCAGATCACCCGGGAGCAGCCCGACCTGTTCGAGTAGCCGCGGTCAGTCCCCGCCGTTCGGCTCGGTGAGCGGCAGCAGCACCTGGAAGCGGGTGTCGCCGGGCAGCGACTCGACCCGGATGTCGCCGCCGTGCCGGTCGGCGACGATGCGCCACGAGATGTCCAGGCCGAGGCCGGTGCCCTGCCCCACCGGCTTCGTGGTGAAGAAGGGCGTGAAGATCCGGCCGAGGTTCTCCTCGGGGATGCCGGTCCCGGTGTCGGCGATCTCCACGAGCGCGTGGTCGTTCTCGCGCGCCGTGCGGATCGTGAGGGTGCCGGAGCCGTCCATCGCGTACAGGGCGTTCACGATCAGGTTCGTCCAGACCTGGTTCAGCTCCGCCGCGTAGACGGGGACGGGCGGCAGCCCGGGGTCGTAGTCGGTCTTCACGACCACGTCCTGGCCGATCTTGCGCTTGAGCATGGTGAGCGTGCTGTCGAGCAGCTCGTGCAGGTCGGCGCGCTGGTGGGCGGCGCGGTCGAGCTGGGAGTACTGGCGCGCCGAGTCCAGCAGCGCGGTGATGCGGCCCATCGCCTCGGATATCTCCGCCTGGAGCTGCGCGACCTCCATCACCTCGGTGAGCCAGCGCATCGCTCCCGGCAGGTGCTCGCCCGCCGCCGTCGCGACCTCCTCGGCCTGCTCGATGCCGATCCCGGCCGCGACCAGGCCGGGCGCGAGGTCCCAGGCGTCGTCGACGCCGTGCGCCTCCATCCAGTCGCCGAGCTCGTCCTCGGCGTCGCTGACCTCCAGCGGGCTCCGCCTGGCCGCCTGCGGCCGGAGGTCGGGACGCAGCGCGACCAGCGCGCTGAGATGCGTGCAGTCGACGCCCTGGGCCGCGAGGTCGGCGAGGCTCTTCTGCGCGCCGATCAGCCGCTCGCCCAGCTCGGTGCTGGCCCGCGCCGCCGCGGCGGCGGGGTTGTTCAGCTCGTGCGTGAGCCCGGCGGTGATCGTGCCGAGCGCGGTGAGCCGCTCCCGCTGGTCGACGACCCGCCGGTTGTTGGTCATCCCGAAGAAGATGCCCTCCAGAAGGTGGGCGGCCATCGGGAACCACTTCAGGACGGACTTGCCGAACTTGCGTGCGGGCAGCACGAACATCCGGCAGTCCCGGACGGCCCGGAGCGTGTGCTGGTAGATCTGCTCGATCTTGTCGCCCAGGTACGCCTGGACGGCGCCGCCGTAGGTGCCGGGACGGTCCGTCCGGGTCACCTCCACGACGTGGCCCCGGACGTTCGTGGACATCGCCATCTCGCCGTCCAGCAGCACGTACAGGAACTCGGCGGCGTCGCCCTGCGCGCAGATCACGCCGCCCGCCGGGACCGCCTCGACCGTCCCGTGCTCCGACAGCCAGGCCAGCTTCTCGTCGTCGAGGTCCTCGAAGAGGAACAGCTCCCGCAGCTCCTCGGGCGTTGCCGTTGTCATGCCTGCTCCAGATAGCGGTGGACGAGCGCGACGGCCATGGCGCCGTCGCCGACCGCGGACGCGACCCGCTTCATCGACTCCGAGCGGACGTCGCCCGCCGCGAACACGCCGGGGACGCTGGTCTCCAGGTGGTAGGGCTGCCGGGCGAGCGGCCACCCGGCGGGGCGGCGCCCCCCGGCGACGAGGTCGGGGCCGGTCAGCACGTAGCCGCGCGGGTCGCGCTCGACGAAGCCGTCCAGCCAGCCCGTGCCCGGCTCGGCGCCGATGAACACGAACAGCCAGTGCGCGTCGATCGTCTTCTTGCCGCCCTCCCACGCGAACGTGAGGCGCTCCAGCCGGTCGGCGCCCTCCGCCGCGCAGACGGTCTTGCCGGTGTGGACCTCGATGTTCGGCGTCTCGGCGATCTGCTCGATCAGGTAGTGCGACATCGACCGCTCCAGGCCGTCCGCCCGGACGATGATGTGCACCTTCCTGGCGTATTTCGCGAGGTGGACGGCGGCCTGCCCGGCGGAGTTCGCGCCGCCGACGACCGCGACCTCCTCGTCCTTGCAGGACGGCGCCTCGGTGAGCGCCGCGCCGTAGAACACGCCGCGCCCGACGAAGTCCTCCACGCCCTCGGCGTTGAGGCGCCGGTAGGACACGCCGGTGGCGAGGATGACGGCGTGCGCGGCGATCTCGGTGCCGTCCGCGAGCCGGGCGACGCGGGCGGTGCCGCGCGCCTCCAGCGCGGTGACCTCGCCCGCCTGGAGCAGCTCGGCGCCGAACCGGTCGGCCTGGCGGCGGGCCCGCTCGGCGAGCTGCGCCCCGGTCACCCCGTCGGGGAAGCCGAGGTAGTTCTCGATGCGGGAGCTCTGCCCGGCCTGCCCGCCGAGCGCGCGCCGCTCCACGACCACCGTGTTCAGGCCCTCCGAGGCGCCGTACACGGCCGCGCCGAGCCCGGACGGCCCGCCGCCGACGACGATCAGGTCGTAGAACCCGGTGGACGGGGTGGTCGGCAGGCCGATCGCGGAGGCCAGCTCGGCGTCGGTCGGGGCGCACAGCGTCGTCCCGTCGGCGGTCACGATCAGCGGCAGCTCCGGTGAGCCCGCGGCGGCGACGAGCTGCGCGCCCTCCGGGTCGCCGTCCATGAGCCAGTGGTAGGGCACCTGGTGGCGGGCGAGGAAGTCGCGGACCTCGTAGCAGCGGGCCGACCAGCGGTGCCCGACGACCCGCAGCTCCCGGGGCGGGGGCCGCTCGGTCCGCGCCCACGCGTCGAGCTGCTCGTCGATCACCGGGTAGAACTTCTCGTCGGGCGGGTCCCAGGGCTTCAGCAGGTAGTGGTCGAGGTCGACGACGTTGATCGCGCGGATCGCGGCGTCGGTGTCGGCGTAGGCGGTGAGCAGGACGCGCCGCGCGTACGGGTACAGGTCCATGGCGCGTTCGAGGAACTCGACGCCGTTCATCTCGGGCATCCGGTAGTCGGCGACCATGACGGCGGTGTCCTCGCCGCGCAGCCGCAGCTCGCTCAGGGCGTCGAGCGCCTGCCGGCCGGACTCGGCGCGCACGATCCGGTACGACTCGGCGTACCTGCGCCGCAGGTCCCGGGCCACGGCCCGGGACACGCCCGGGTCGTCGTCGACCGTCAGAAGCACTGGCTTGGGCAAACGGGCCCCCTCATTCCTGTCCATCCCTGGACAGAAGCCTACGTCGCGCCCGGACCCCGGTTCCCGGCGGCCGCCGCGCCATCGGTCATGATCGACGCATGGACCTGCGTGTTGCGCTGATCGGATACGGCACCGGCGGCTCGGTGTTCCACGCGCCGCTGATCTCGTCCGTCCCGGGAATGCGGCTCGCCGCGGTCGTCACCGGGAACCCGGAGCGGCAGGCGGCGGTGCGGGAGCGGTACCCGGAGGCGGAGGTCGCGGACGACGCCGACCGGCTGTGGGGCGCGTCCGGCGAGTACGACCTGGTGGTGATCACCGCGCCGAACCGGCAGCACGTCGCGCTCGCCCGGACGGCGCTGACCTCGGGCCTGCCCGCCGTCGTGGACAAGCCGGTCGCGGCCTCCGCCGCGGACGCCCGGTCGCTGGCCGCGCTGAGCGCCGTGCGGGGGCTGCCGGTGTTCCCGTTCCACAACCGGCGCTGGGACGGCGACTTCCGGACGGCGTCCCGGCTGGTCGGCTCGGACGCCCTCGGCGACGTCCGGCGGTTCGAGTCGCGCTTCGAGCGGTGGCGGCCGGAGGTGAAGAAGAGCTGGAAGGAGAGCACCGATCCGCGCGACGCGGGCGGCATCCTGTTCGGCCTCGGCACGCACCTGATCGACCAGGCGGTCGCGCTGTTCGGCCGACCCGGCACCGTCTACGCGGAGATCGACGCGCGGCGCCCGGGGGCGGCGGTGCCCGACGACGTGTTCGTGGCCCTGTCCCACCCCGGTGGCGTCCGCTCCCACCTGTGGGCGAGCGCGACGGCCGCGCAGCTCGGGCCGCGGTTCCGGGTGCTGGGGAGCCGCGCGTCCTACGTCGTGCCGGGGATGGACGCGCAGGAGGGGCAGCTCCGCGCGGGCCTCACCCCGAAGGACCCGGGCTACGGGATCGCCCCGCCCGACTCGTACGGCGTGGTCGGGACGCCCGGCGAGGAGCGGCTCGAACCCACCGCGCCCGGCGCCTACCAGGAGTTCTACGCGTCCGTGGCCCGCGCCCTCGCCGGGGAGGAGCCCCCTCCGGTGACGCTCGCCGACGCGATCATCGGCCTGGAGGTCGTCGAGGCCGCCGCCCGCTCCGCCGCGGAACGCGCCGTCGTGGATCTGGACGAGGGTTAGCGCGTTCCAGGTCAGAGGACGGAGACGTGGACGTGGTCGTAGTGGTTCTGCGTGACGCTGCCGCGGTCCTCCATCTGGCGCCAGCCGCCGCTGCTGCGGAAGTCGTAGATGCGCTGCTTCCAGATGACGTACTTGATCCCCAGCCGGGACGCGTTGTTGATCACGTACTGGGCGACCTGGTCGCCGTGCGCCTGCGCGGACGCGCTCGGCATCCGCCCGCCGGTGCTCTCCATGAAGTCGCAGGCCCGGCCGGAGCCGTGGTCCTGCGGGTCGCCGGGCCGCGAGCACCCGATGGCCGGGAACGGTCCGAACCTGCCGTCGATCGCGAGCAGGGCGGTCCGCATCCGCGCGGTCATCGAGTTCCCGGTGATCGGTGACTTGGAGCCGCTCACGCCGTCGGGGCGTCCGGCGGGGGCCTGCGTCCTGGTGACCTCGGGCTTGTACTTGGCCAGCAGCTTCCTGACGCGGGTGCGCTGGCTCTCCAGGTCCTCGATCTCCTTCTTCACCGCGTCCAGCTTCTTGGCGGCCGTCGCCTGCGACTCGGTCGCCTTCGTGTTGAGGGCCTGCAGCGTCTGGAGGCGGCGGCCGTTGTTGCGGCTGATGTGCTCGATCACGGCGGCGTCGTGGACGGCGGCGCCCGGGTCCGCCGCGGAGATCATCGGGGCGACGTCGAGCCGTCCGGTCATGTAGGCGGTGGAGGCGAGGCGGGCGATGTCCGCGCGGGCGGCCTCGTACTCCCTGCCGGACGCGGCGGCGTCCGCGGCGGCGCGCTCGGCGGCCTTCTTCGTCTCTTCGAGGGTGACGAGCTCGCCGCGGTACTCCTTCGACAGCTTCGCGGCGCGCTTCTGGAGGTCCGCGTACTTCTTCTTGAGGTCCTGCGGTTCCTGCGGGAGGCTCGCCGCGCTCCCGGACGCCGGCGGCAGCGCCACCGCAAGGCCCGCCGCGAGGGCGAGGGCCGCGAGGCGCCGCCCCGCCCTGCGCCGCCCGCCCGGGCGGGCCGCCGTGCCGAGGGGATCGAGGGCCGCCACAGATCACTCCTAGATAACAAACGTCAAGATTGGCGGCACGCTACCACAATCACCTAATTAGCCTCAGAAGCTTTCAAAAACACATAGAGTAACTCGAACACTACCGGATCTCGGTATGGTCCACGATTCGGAGGCCGGTCCCCGCGGTGCGGTGGACCGGCCTCCGATGCGCCTTGCGCCACGGCTTGGGTCAGGGGCCGACGAGCTCGTCCCAGCGCGGGACGCGCGGCTCGGCCAGCAGCCGCAGGCCCGCCTCCGCGACCGTCCGGTCGCCCTTGCGGTTGTTGCACTTGCCGCAGGCCAGGACGGTGTTCTCCCACGTGTCGCCGCCGCCGCGCGACTGCGGGTGGACGTGGTCGATGGTGTTGCCGCGCTTGCCGCAGTAGCAGCAGAGCCCCCGGTCGCGCAGGTAGACGCCGCGCTTGCTCCACGGCGGGCGCCGTCCGTGCCGCCAGCGCATCGCGACGTACCGGACCAGCCGCAGGACGCGCGGCACGGGGAAACGGCCGAAGGTGCGGCCCTCCTCCGCCTCCTCCACGACCGCCACCTCGCGGACCAGCATCCGGATGGCGTGCCGCAGATCCACCTTCTGCAGTGGCTCGTACGACGCGTTCAGGACGAGCACGTTCACCGGGTCACCTCCCTAGCCCGTGCCGCTCCCCCGCCAGGATTCGAACCTGGATATCCGCATTAACAGCGCGGCGTTCTGCCGTTGAACTACAGGGAAATGTTCCGGCAATTATCCGGCTTCCGGGCATTTCCCGGAAGCCTCCATAAGAGTGCCGATACAGGGGCGCTGGAGGCAACGCATTTTCGCCCCGGCGGGAGGTTCAGAGGGCCGGGAGGGCGTCCACGGGGGCCAGGTATTCCATGGACTCGCGCTCCATGCGGAAGCCGAGTTCCTCGTTGACGGCGAGCATGTGGGCGTTGTCCCCGGCGTTGTCGGTCTCGATCTCGCGGACCTCGGGACGGGCCTCGGCCAGCCACTGGAGCATCGCCGCCTTCACCCAGATGCCGATCCGCCTGCCGCGGTGCTCGGGCACGACGGCGGTGTCGTACTGGGCGGCGCGGCGGGCGTCGCCGTGCGGGACGACGACCTCGGTGAACCCGGCGACGGCGTCGCCCGACAGCGCGGCGACGGTATAGAGGTCGTCGCCGCGCTTGGCGACGACCTCCTCGGTCTCGCGGACGCGGTGGGCGTCCCAGGGCGTGCCGTCGACCTCGGCGAAGTCGGCCATCGCGTGCTTGGCGCGGGCGAGGGCGGTGGCGTGCTCGTCCGGCACGACGCCGTGCCAGCGGACGAGCCGGTACCCGGCGGGCGCGGCGGCCAAGAGGCGCGCCACCCGCTCGGGCGGGACGTCGTCGAGCCGCAGCAGCATCCCGCGCAGGGTCAGGACGCACTCGAACCCGTACCGCTCCAGGAACCGCGCGGCGGGGGTGCCTGCGAAGACCTGCGCGATCACGCTGGTGCGGCCGTCGGCGCGCAGCCCGTCGGCGGCCGCGGCGAGGAGCCGCCCGCCGAGGCCGCGGCGGCGCAGCGGCGGCCGGACCTGGATGTCGATCTCGGCGGGACGTCCCGCGCCGGGCTCGCCGGGCAGCCGGACGGCGGCGACCCCGACCATCCGGTCGCCGTCGGCCGCCGCCCACAGCCGCCGCCGCGATCCGGGCTCGGGGCCGAGCAGTCGCGCGGTCTGCTCCGGATCGGGCGCCGGGCCCCCGGCGGGGTCGGCGGCGTGGACGGCGCTGAGCACCTCGTGCCACTCCCGGATCTGCGCCTCCGTCGGATCATCGAGCGCGATGACGTCCATCCGACTGTTGTACCTGATCGGCGTGCCGCGCGACCGGCGGCCCGGGGCAACGCGGGGGTTTCGGACAGCGCGAACGAGGGTCAGCGGCCCCGCGAGAACGCCTCCATGATCCGTTCGGCGGCCAGCGCGGGAGTGAGGGAGCCGTCCGCGACCTCCTCCTCCAGCCGCGGCGCGAGCCTGCGGACCTCCGGATGGGCGTGCAACTCGCCGAGGAGCCGTTCGCGGACCATCGCCCACGTCCAGCCGACCTGCTGGCGGCGGCGCCGGGCCTCCAGCTCGCCGGACTCGCGGAGCCGGTCGTGGTGCTCGGCGAGCCTGCTCCACACCGCGTCCAGCCCGGTGCCCTCCTTGGCGCTGCAGGTCAGGACGGGCGTGTCCCGGACGCGTTCGTCGCTGCGCAGCAGCCGCAGCGCGCCGGACAGCTCGCGGGCGGCGCGCTTGGCCTCCAGCTGGTGCTCGCCGTCGGCCTTGTTGACGGCGATGACGTCGGCCAGCTCCAGGACGCCCTTCTTGATGCCCTGGAGCTGGTCGCCGGTGCGGGCGAGGGTGAGGAACAGGAACGTGTCGACCATCTCCGCGACCGTCGTCTCGGACTGGCCGACGCCGACCGTCTCGACGAGGACGACGTCGTACCCGGCGGCCTCCATGACGACCACCGCCTCGCGGGTGGCCCTGGCGACGCCGCCGAGCGTCCCGGCGGTGGGCGAGGGGCGGATGAAGGCGTCCGGGTCGGCGGCGAGGCGCCGCATGCGGGTCTTGTCGCCGAGGATGCTGCCGCCCGTCCGGGTGGAGGACGGGTCGACGGCGAGCACCGCCACCCTGTGCCCGTCGCCGGTGAGGCGGGTGCCGAGCGCGTCGATGAACGTGGACTTGCCGACGCCGGGCACGCCGGTGATCCCGATGCGGCGCGCGGCACCGGTGTGCGGGGTCAGCTCGACCAGCAGCTTCTGCGCCAGCTCCCGGTGGTCGGGGCGGGTCGACTCGACGAGCGTGATCGCCCGCGCGATCCAGGCCCGCGAGCCGTCCCGCACCCCGGCCGCGTAGTCGTCCAGGCCCGCGTTCACTGAATGATTTTTATCCGGCCTGTCCACGATCCCTGCCCGTGCGCGCCTGCCGAGGATAAAAACTATTCACTGCTCTCCGTGGCCGAGCCTGGCGGTCAGCTCGGTCAGCAGGCCGGCCGCCGCGTCCGCGAGAACGGTCCCGGGCCCGAAGATCGCGGCGGCGCCGGCGGCGCGCAGCTCCTCGAAGTCCCCGGGCGGGATGACCCCGCCGACGACGATCATGATGTCGTCGCGGCCCAGCTCGGCCAGCTCCGCGCGCAGCGCGGGCACCAGCGTGAGGTGCCCGGCGGCGAGCGAGTTGACGCCGACGATGTGCACGTCGGCCTCCACGGCCTGCCGCGCGACCTCCGCCGGGGTCTGGAACAGCGGCCCGACGTCGACGTCGAACCCGAGGTCGGCGAAGCCGGTCGCGATGACCTTCTGGCCGCGGTCGTGGCCGTCCTGGCCCATCTTGGCGACCAGGATGCGGGGGCGGCGGCCCTCGGCCTCCTCGAACGCGGCGGCCGCCGCGCGCGCCTTCTCGATCGCCGTCACCTGCCCCGCCTCTTCCCGGTACACACCGGAGATCGTACGGATCTGCGCCGCGTGCCGCCCGTACGCCTTCTCCAGCGCGTCCGAGATCTCCCCCACGGTGGCCTTGGCGCGGGCGGCGTCGATCGCGAGCGCCAGGAGGTTGCGCTCCAGGCCGGGCTCGCGGGTGCCGTTCTCGGCGGCCTCGGCGGCGCGGGTCAGGGCGTCCAGCGCGGCCAGCGTCGCGGCCTCGTCGCGCTCCTCCCGCAGCCGCCGCAGCTTGTCGATCTGCTGCGCGCGGACGGCCGCGTTGTCGACCTTGAGGACGTCGATCTCCTCGTCGGCGTCGGGGCGGTACTTGTTGACGCCGATGACGGGCTGCCGCCCGGAGTCGATGCGGGCCTGCGTGCGCGCCGCGGCCTCCTCGATGCGCAGTTTCGGCAGGCCTTCGTCGATCGCCTGGGCCATGCCCCCGGCCTGCTCGACCTCGGTGATGTGGCCCCAGGCGCGGCGGGCGAGGTCGTAGGTGAGCCGCTCGACGTAGGCGCTGCCGCCCCACGGGTCGATGGTGCGGGTCGTCCCGGACTCCTGCTGCAGGACGAGCTGGGTGTTCCGGGCGATCCGGGCCGAGAAGTCGGTCGGGAGGGCGAGGGCCTCGTCCAGCGCGTTGGTGTGCAGCGACTGGGTGTGCCCCTGCGTGGCGGCCATGGCCTCGATGCAGGTGCGGGCCACGTTGTTGTAGACGTCCTGCGCGGTGAGCGACCAGCCGGACGTCTGCGAGTGCGTCCGCAGCGACAGCGACTTCGGGTTCCGCGGGTCGAACCCCTTCACGAGCTTCGCCCAGAGCAGGCGGGCCGCGCGGAGCTTGGCGACCTCCATGAAGAAGTTCATCCCGATCGCCCAGAAGAACGACAGGCGGGGCGCGAACGCGTCGATGTCCAGGCCCGCCTCGCGCCCGGCGCGGATGTACTCGACGCCGTCGGCGAGGGTGTAGGCGAGCTCCAGGTCGGCCGTCGCCCCGGCCTCCTGGATGTGGTAGCCGGAGATCGAGATCGAGTTGTACTTCGGCATCCGCTGCGAGGTGAACGCGAAGATGTCGGAGATGATCCGCATGGACGGCTGCGGCGGGTAGATGTAGGTGTTGCGGACCATGAACTCCTTGAGGATGTCGTTCTGGATCGTCCCGGCGAGCGCCTCCGGCTTCACCCCCTGTTCTTCGGCCGCGGCGATGTAGAGCGCGAGGACGGGCAGGACGGCGCCGTTCATGGTCATCGACACGCTCATCTTGTCCAGCGGGATGCCGTCGAAGAGCTGCCGCATGTCGTAGATGGAGTCGATGGCGACGCCCGCCATGCCGACGTCGCCGGAGACGCGCGGGTGGTCGGAGTCGTAGCCGCGGTGCGTCGCCAGGTCGAACGCGACCGACAGGCCCTTCTGCCCGGCCGCGAGGTTGCGGCGGTAGAACGCGTTGGACTCCTGCGCGGTGGAGAACCCGGCGTACTGCCGGATCGTCCACGGCTGCGTCGCGTACATCGCCGGGTAGGGGCCGCGCAGGAACGGCGCGATGCCCGGGTAGGTGTCGAGGAAGTCGAGCCCGGCCAGGTCGTCGCCGGTGTAGAGCGGCTTGACGCCGATGCCCTCGGGGGTGTCCCAGGTCAGGGCCTCGGGGTCCCGGCCCGTGGTGTCGGCGACGGCGGCGCGCCACCGCTTGGCGGCCTGGTCGGCGGGGGGCGCCGTCCCGAGCTCGATGTCGCTGAAGTCGGGGATCATTCGTTCACTCCCAGATCGCGGAGGGCCGTCTCCAGGACCTCGATCGCGTCGCATCCCGCGTGCACGCCGGCGTCCACGCCCTCATAGCTTCCCTTACCCGCCAGCCAGACCTTGATTGCGCCCGCCTGGCGGAGAGCCCGCGCCGCTTCGGTGGCCTGTTCCTCGTACACCGTGTCGCTGGAGCAGAGGCAGGCGACGGTCGTCCCCGACGCCGCGAACTCCTCTGGCGGGCCGCCGACCGTCTCGATCCCGCCCGCCTGGAACAGGTTCGCGGCGAACGACGCCCGCGCCGTGTGGACGGCGATGGGCCCGAGCGTGGCGAGGAACACCCGGGGGCGCGCGCCGGTCGCCTCGGCGTGCGCGTCGGAGCGGTCGCGGAGCGCCTCGAAGTCCTGCGCGTACGTGACGACGGGGAGACCTCCGCCGGGCGCGCGGGGCGCAGGGACGCGTTCCGGGAGGGTCTCGGCGAGGTTGGGGAACTCGCTGACGCCGGTGAGGGGCGCCCTGCGGCGGGCGATGTCCTTGCGGCGCCGCGCCCACGTCGCGGCGATCCGGTCGGCGACCAGGCCCGATTCGAGGGCGGCGGCGAGCCCGCCGGCCCTCTCGATCTCGGTGAACCAGTCCCAGGCGGCGCCGGCGAGGCCCTCGGTGAGGCTCTCGGCGTACCAGGACCCCCCGGCCGGGTCGACGACGCGGGCGAGGCTCGACTCCTCCAGCAGCAGGGTCTGGGTGTTGCGGGCGATGCGGCGGGCGAACCCGTCCGGGAGGCCGAGGCGGGCGTCGAACGGCTGGACGGTGACCGCGTCCGCGCCGCCGGTCCCGGCCGCGAACGCGGCGAGGGTGGTGCGGAGCATGTTCACCCACGGGTCGCGACGCGTCATCATCGCCGACGACGTCACCGCGTGGATCCGCGCGGACGTCCCGTCGGCGGCCGCGCTGACCTCGGCGACCCGCGCCCACAGGCGGCGGGCGGCGCGGAGCTTGGCGATCGAGGCGAACTGGTCGGCGTTGACGGCGAGGCGGAACTCGATCTGCCCGAACGCCTCGTCCACGCTCAGCCCGGCTCCGGTGAGGGCGCGCAGGTACGCGACTCCCGCGGCGACCGCCGCGCCCAGTTCCTCGGCGTCGGAGCCGCCCGCGTCGTGGTACGGGGTGCCGTCCGCGACGACGGCGCGCAGTTTCGGGAACTCCCGGACGCACCGGACGGCCAGCGCGGCGGCGCCGTCCAGGGAGCCGGGCGTCCCGGTGCGGGCGGCGAGCCCGAGGGGGTCGGCGCCGAGGGTGCCGGACGCGTCCGCCGCGTTCCCGCGCTCGGCGACGAGGGCGAGGAACGCGCCGGCGGCCTCCGCCGTCTGCGTTCCCGCTTCGAGCGCGACGGGCGCGAGGTCCAGCAGGACGCCGCGCAGCGCCTCCCCCAGACCGGCGACCGGGAGCCCGCCGTCGCCGAGGCGCAGCCAGACGGACGTGGCCCCGTTCTCCAGGTCGGCGAGGATCGCCTCGCGGGTGGCCGCCGGGTCGGGATGGGCGTGGAGCTGGCGGACGTCCCAGCCCGCGATGCCCTCGCCGTCCGGCCGGACCTCGCGGACGTACGGGGCGAGCCCGGGACGTCCCGGCGGCGCGTCGTCGCGGGTGTAGAGCGCGGCGATCGGCACCCCGTCGTAGGACTCGCGGGCCAGCAGATCCTCGATCGCGTCGAGCGGGGTGTCCTCCGCCGCCGCGCCGGACCTGCGCAGCACCCCCTTCACCATCTCCCGCCAACGGTCGCGTTCCGCCGGGGAGAAGGCGGCAGCCAGTTCGATTTCGTCAGGCGGCACCGTCATGTCCTGGATCGTAGGCGAGCCACCGAACGCCGCTCTAAAGCGGGTCCCGCCGGACGGGATGCCGGCGCGCGTCCCGATCCCGGTTAGCGCTGCGGCGCCCGGGAAAGAGCAGGCCATGACCCTGGATGCGCTCCCCGGCGACCTGTACCACATGCAAGAGCTCCTCGACGAGCGCGAGAAGGAGATCGTCGGGCGGGTGCGGGAGTTCCTGGAGTCGAAGATCGCGCCGATCGCGAACGACTGCTGGGCGCGGGCCGAGTTCCCGTTCGACCTGATCCCGCAGTACGGGGAGCTCGGCATCGCCGGGCTCGCCCACGACGAGTGCCCGGGCGAGAAGCCGAGCAGCCTGCTCACCGGGTTCCTGGCGATGGACATGGCGCGGGTGGACCCGTCCATGGCCACGTTCTTCGGCGTCCACACGGGCCTGGCGATGGGCAGCATCGGCCGGTGCGGGTCGCCGGAGCAGCGCGAGCGCTGGCTGCCCGCGATGGGGCGGATGGAGAAGATCGGCGCCTTCGCGCTCACCGAGCCGGAGGGCGGGTCGGACGTCGCGCTCGGCCTGCGCACCACCGCCCGCCGCGACGGCGACCACTGGGTCCTGAACGGCGCCAAACGCTGGATCGGGAACGCGACCTTCGCCGACCACACCGTCGTCTGGGCCAGGGACGAGGCCGACGACCAGGTCAAGGGGTTCGTCGTCGCGAAGGGCACGCCGGGGTTCACCGCCACCCGCATCGAGAACAAGATCGCGCTGCGGACCGTGCAGAACGCCGACATCACCCTCGCCGACTGCCGCGTCCCGGAGGCCGACCGGCTCGCCGGGGCGAACACCTTCAAGGACACCGCCGCCATCCTGCGCCGGACGCGCAGCGGCGTCGCCTGGCAGGCCGTCGGGGTCATGCTCGCCGCCTACGAGATCGCCCGCGACTACGCGGTCGAGCGCGAGCAGTTCGGGCGGCCGATCGCGAGGTTCCAGCTCGTCCAGGACCTGCTGGTCAGGATGCTCGGGAACGCGACGGCCTCGCTCGGCATGGTGGTGCGGCTCGCCCAGCTCCAGGACGACGGCCTGTACCGCGACGAGCACTCGGCGCTGGCCAAGGCGTACTGCACCACGCGGATGCGCGAGGTGGTCGGCTGGGCACGGGAGCTGATGGCGGGCAACGGGATCGTCCTGGACTACGACATCGGGCGGTTCGTCGCCGACGCCGAGGCCCTCTACTCCTACGAGGGCACCAGGGAGATCAACACGCTGATCGTCGGGCGCGCCGCCACGGGCCACGGCGCCTTCGTCTGATCCACCGCGCGTTCATCTGACCCCGGAAGGCCCTGTGGCAAGGGGCGTTGCTAGAGTTCGGGCGCACAGCCCCAACGGAACCTTGCAGAGGAAACGCATGTCGACTGGCAGCCACGCCGGGCGCCCGAAGTCCTGGGTCGCGGTGAGCATCATCTTCGTCGGTTTCGTCGTCGGCGGCGTGGGCCTCGTCATGGGACCCGACTGGATCGTGTTCGGGGCGGGCGCCGCGCTGACCGTGCTCGGCGGGATCGTCGCGCTGGCCGTCGACATCATGACCGACGTCGTCGCCGACGAGCCGCGGCACTGACGGGCCGCGTATCGGCATCGTCGTGGTCACCCACTTCATCGCGCTGTCGCTGTACTTCTTCGACATCACCTGACGACCGGCGGCGCGCGGCGCGGATCAAGGCCGGTCGCGGGGGAAGGTTTCGGGCCGTCCGGCAGGTGCGAAGGCTGCGGTGGCCACGTACGGTCAGAGGGAAGCAGCCTCCTGCGTCGCTCCCGAGCCCGAGGTGGTGGGATGCCGCTGCGATTCGGAATCGAGGAAGAGTACTTCGTCGTCGATCCCGTGTCCCGGGAGGTCGTGCCGCGTGCCGCCGCCGTCGTGCGGCGGGCGTCGGCGGCGCTCGGCGAGCGCGCCTCCACGGAGCTGGTCGACTTCCTCGCCGAGGCCAAGACCGCCCCGTGCGACGACCTCGGCAAGCTCGGCGAGCAGATCCGCGCGATGCGGGCGGCGATGGCGGCCGCGGCGGCGGCCGAGGGCGTCCGGCTCGCCGCGACCGGGACGCCGGTGCTCGGCGAGCTGTTCCCCGCGCCGATCAGCGCGGGCGCCCGCTACGCCGAGAGCCGCGCCACCTACCGGGGCCTGGACGACGAGCAGTGCATCTGCTCCTGCCATGTCCACGTGGAGATGCCCGACCGGGAGCGCGCGATCCAGATCAGCAACCATCTGCGGCCGTGGCTGCCGACGCTGGTGGCGCTGGCGGCGAACTCGCCGTACTGGGCCGGGCGCGACACCGGCCACGACTGCTGGCGGGTGATGACGTGGGCGCGGTGGCCGGTCGCGGGCCCGCCGCCGTACTTCGAGTCGTCCGCCCACTACGAGGACGTCGTCGCGACGCTGCTCGGCTGCGGCGCGCTGATGGACACCGGCACGATCTTCTGGGACGTGCGCCTGTCGGCGCGGCTGCCGACCCTGGAGATCCGGCTCGGCGACGTCGCCCCGACCGCCGCCGAGGCGACCGTGTTCGCGGCGCTGATCCGGGCGCTGGTGCAGGCGGCGTCCGCCGCGGTGGACGCCGGCGAGCGGGCGCCCGACCCGCCGCAGGAGCTGCTGCGCGCCGCGTACTGGCTCGCCGCGCGGGACGGGCTCGCCGGGAAGGGCGTGGACGTGCGCACGGGCCGCCCCGCCGGGTTCCGTGAGCAGGCCGGCGACCTGCTGGCGCACGTCCTGCCCGCGCTGCGCGACGCGGGCGATCATGGGGTCGTCACCCGCGGTGTCCACCGGCTGCTCACCGGCGGGACGGGCGCGGAGCGGCAGCGCGGAGCCTACCGGCGGCGCGGGCGGCTGACCGACGTGGTGGATGCCGCGATCCTGCGCGACCGGTGAGGTCGGTGAGGGGCGGTGAGCCCCGCCGGGCGCGATTCGACGGCACGGGGAAGCGCTTTCGGCTATCGAAAACGCGACTTTACGGACTTAGCCCGTTTTTCGGAGGTCAACAGCGGGTAGTCGTCGTGGTGACATGGTTCGGCCGAGGCGGCCGCCCGGCCCCGGGGGACGCGGCGCACAGGCCGCCTCGCGCGAGCCGCTCCGGACCGCGTAGTCTCGACCCGATGCACGTGCATTTGCCAGCCGCCCCACCCGCCCCGAACGGAGTGACCGCGCGATGAGCCCCAGGCCCGGGGGGCCGGGCACGTCGCCGCGCGACGCGTTCGTCCACACGGGCTTCTTCCACCCTGCCCTCTTCTACCGCGACGAGGAGGAGTACCTCGCGGGCACGGTGCCGTTCATCCGCGCCGGCCGCGAGGCGGGCGAACCCGTGGCCGTCGCGGTGCCGGGCGAGCGCCTGGGCACGCTGCGCGACGCCCTCGGCCGGACGGCCGACGAGGTGTCCTGGCTCGACATGTCCGAGGCGGGCCGCAACCCGGGCCGCATCATCCCCGGCGTCCTGCGCGACTTCGCCGACCGGCACGCCGCCGGGCGGGTGCGGATCATCGGCGAGCCGATCTGGCCGGGCCGGTCCGCCACCGAGTACCCGGCCTGCGCGCAGCACGAGGCGCTGATCAACCTGGCGTTCGCGGGGCGCGGCGTGTCGATCCTTTGTCCCTACGACACCAACGGCCTGGACGAGGTCGCCATCGCCGACGCCCGCGCCACCCATCCCGTGCTGATCGACCGGGACGGCGAGCACGTGAGCGCCGACTACGCGCCCGACCGCGTCATCAGCGACTACAACCGGCCGCTGCCGGAGCCGTCCGGCGCGGTCGCGATGAGCTTCGACCTCGACGCGCTGCCCCTGGTCCGGGAGTTCGTCACCCGCTGGGGGGCGCGGCTCGGCCTCGGGCCGCGGGCGGTGGGCGACCTGGAGCTCGCCGCCAACGAGCTGGCCGCCAACTCCTGCCTGCACGGCGGCGGGGCGGGCACGGCGCGGCTGTGGTCGGAGGACGGCCAGGTCGTCTGCGAGATCCGGGACGCCGGGACGATCACCGACCCGCTGGCCGGGCGGCGGCCCGCCGACATGAGCCCCGACGGCGGCCGCGGCATCCTGATGGTCAACCACCTCGCCGACCTCGTCCGGATGCACACCGGCCCGGACGGCACCACGGTCCGCATCTACATGCGGAACCGACCCCCGCCGCCTAGGGGGCGATCGCGCGGGTGATCCCGGCGAGCGTCTCGGCGAGCAGCGCCTCGCGCCCCGTCGAGGCGGCGTACTCGGCGAGCGTCGCGCTCAGGTTCAGCGCGAGCGTCCGCGCCGCCGCCTCCCGGCCGGGCGGCACGGGCCCGTACGCCTCCAGGAAAGCGGCGCGCGCGGCACCGCCGAACCCGGCGTAGGCGAGGGACAGGTCGACGGCCGGGTCGGCCAGGCACACGTCGCCCCAGTCGATCACCCCGGCGGCGCGGCCGTCCGGTGCGAGCAGCAGGTGCCGGACGTGCAGGTCCCCGTGGACGACCACCGGTTCGCCGTCCGGGACGCTCCACCCGCGGGCCTCGGCGAGGAACGCCTCCACGGCCGGGTCGCGCTCCCACACGCCGAGCGCGGCGAGCGCGTCCAGGCGGCCGGACGTCCGCGCCGCCCGGAGCGCCGGATCGGCCCGTCCCATCGGGTCGCGCGGGAGCCCGTCCCCGGCCGCGCGGACGAGCGCCGGGTCGTGCAGGGCCCGCAGGAACGCGCCGGTCTCGGCGGCGAGGGCGGCCCGCCGGTCCTCCGGCGGGCGCACGTCGGCGAGCTCGCGGCCCGGGATCAGCCGCGCGCCCCAGAACGGCCACGGGAAGTCGTCCGACGGCCCGGCGGTGAAGCGCGGCACGGGCACCGGCAGCGGCAGCCGCGGCGCGAGGACGGGCAGCGCCGCCATCTCCCGCTCGAAGCCCGGGACCGCGATCTCGCGGCGCGGGAACCGGAAGACCCACTCTTCGCCGACGAGGAAGACCGTGTTGTCCCAGCCGGTGGCGAGCCCCTCCACTGGGGCGCCGCGCAGCTCGGGGAACCTCCGCCCGATCAGCGCGGCGGCCAGGTCCGCGCTGACCTCGCGCTCGGCGGCCCAGCCGGGCGCCGGCGGCGATCCGTCGGGTCGGGTGGTCACGCCCGCCCACGCTACCCCGATGCCGAGACTTGACCCCGGCTTCAGGTGTAGCGGGCGGACGGCGGGAATGATGCCTGCGCCCGATCTCTCCCGACATCAATGGGGAACGATGCGTCTTCTGGCTCGCGCCCACCAGATGCCCGCCAGGCTGATCGTGGGGGCGTTCATCGTGAACTCGGGGTTGTCCAAGCTCAAGGGCGGGGACGAGGTGGCCGAGCAGATCCACGGCACGGCGAAGGCCGCCTACCCGTTCCTGGAATCGCGCGATCCGCGGGAGTTCACCCGCGCGTTCGCCACGGCCGAGGTGGCGCTCGGCACGGCGCTGATGGCGCCGTTCGTGCCGTCGCTGCTGGCGGGCGCGGCGCTCACCGCGTTCGCGGGCGGGCTGAACGGCCTGTACCTGCGGCTGCCCGGCATGCGGGAGCCCGGCGGGCTGCGTCCCACCGAGCAGGGCATACCGCTGGCGAAGGACACCTGGCTCCTCGGCATCGGCTCCGGTCTCGTCCTGGAAGAGCTCAGCCGGGCCTGCCGCGGAGACCGCGGACGCCGCGGGCGGCGCGGGCGCGGCTGACCGGCTGGTCGGCTGACCGGCCGACCGTCCTGAACGGTTCGCACGGCCGGACGGGTTGACGTGAGCGGGCGCGCCCGGTGAGGATTCAGCGCGTCCCTCAGGAGGCCCCTGCATGACCGACCAGTCAGCGCCGTCGCCGCCCGCCGTCCGCGAGGCCGTGACACCCGACGTCGCGGAGATCGCGGCGCTGCTCGGGCGCGCCTTCTACGACGACCCGGTCTGGTCGTGGCTGGTGCCGGACGAGGCGTCCCGGGCGCGCCGGCTGGCGGGGCTGTTCGAGATCACGCTGCGCCGGGTGCACCTTCCGCACGGCGGCACCGAGCTCACCGGGCGGGGCGCGCGCACGGAGGCGGCGGCGCTGTGGGACCCTCCCGGGCACTGGCGCGTCCCCTTCCGCGTGCAGGCGACCCAGGTACCGCCGCTCTGGCGCGTCCTCGGCAGGCGGACGCCCGTCTCGCTGCGGACGCTCGGCGCGATCGAGAAGGACCATCCCCGGGAGCCGCACTGGTACCTGGCGATGCTCGGCACCGATCCGCCCGCGCAGGGCAACGGCCTCGGGAGCGCGCTGCTGCGGTCCCGGCTCGAACGCTGTGACGCCGACGGCGTGCCCGCCTACCTGGAGAGCTCGAAAGAGCGCAACGTGCCGTACTACGAGCGGTTCGGGTTCAAGGTGACGCGGGAGCTGGCCCTGCCGGGCAAGGGCGCGCCGCCGATCTGGCTCATGTGGCGCGCACCCGGCTCCTGAGCGGTCCCGGCCTGAGCGATCCCGGATTGAGCGGCCTCGACAGGGATTCGGCGTCGCGGTTAAGTGCCAGTCATGGCCGGAAGCGGCCAATCGGGCGCGGCGGTGGCGCGGCGGATGCGAACTCGGCGGCAGCCCTCCGACCCGCCGCTTAGCTGATCATCGTCGCCGGCGGCGCCCCGTGCCGTCGGACGCGTCCAAACGCGGCTGGCCCGATGCGGCCATGCGGGAGGCGTCTTTCGGGCCGACCGCCGGCCGTCTCAACCTTCCGGCGACCTACGGCGCCTACCGTCGAGGGTGAGCCACGCCCCCGCGCTCCTCTTCGTGAAAGCGACAGGTGAAGCGAATGACGACGGTCGGCACCAGGGCGCCGGAGACGCGGCTCGCCCTGCACAGGCCCGGCCCCGCCCGCGTCCAGGACTACCTCCTGGGCGGCAAGGACAACTACGCCGCCGACCGCGAGCTCGCGGTGCGGCTGCTGGAGGTCCTCCCGCAGGCGGCGGACGCGGCCCGCGCGGCCCGCGAGTTCCTCGCCCGCGCCGTGCGGCTGCTCGCCGGACGCGGCATCCGGCAGTTCCTCGACCTCGGCTGCGGGCTGCCCACGGCCGGCAACCTGCACGAGCTGGCCGCCCGGCACATCCCCGGCACCCGCATCGTCTACGTCGACAACGACCCCCTGGTCATCGCGCACGCCCGCGCGCTGATGCTGGACGGCGGCAACATCGCGGCGCTGCGCGCCGACATCCGCGACCCCGGCGCGATCCTGGACAGCCCGGAGGTGCGCCGCCTCATCGACCCGGCCGAGCCCGTCGCGCTGGTGTTCTCCTCCGTCCTGCACTTCCTGCCCGGCGCGGCCGATCTCCTCGCCGCCTTGGCGGGCCCGGCCGCGCCCGGCAGCGCCCTGGTCGTCTCGCACGTCACCGCCGACTTCGCGCCGATCGCGATCACCGAGGCCGCGCGGCTCTACCTGGAGGCGAGCGACATCCCGCTGTTCCCGCGCGGCGCGGTCGAGGTGGCGCGGCTGCTCGGCCCGTTCCGGCCGGTCTCCCCCGGGCTCGTCCCGCTGACCGCCGGGCCGCTCGGCGGGACGTTCCGGCCCGGCCATGAACCGATCATGTACGGGGCCGTAGGGCTGCGCTGACCCGGGCCGGGCTGTGGAGTTGGTCACACCGGGGGCAGGTGCGGCCCGCCGCCCGCGAATCGCCGGACCCGCGCTCCCGCCAGTGATCCCAGGCGTCCGCGGCCATCACCCTGAGTCAGCCGCCGGAGCACCGAGTTAAGGAAAATGTCATTCGCCGGTTAGAGAACGCGTGCGCGCCGCCCCTATGGTGGCCCGAATGCCGACGAACACCCTCACCCCGACGCGAACCCAGCTCGGCACCCGCCCGGACAGAGCCCGCCGGATGGAGTGGCTGGACGCCCTGCGCGGCCTCGCGGCGCTGGTGGTGGTGTTCGAGCACTCCCTGGACGTGCTGCTGCCGGAGGTCCGCGCGACGGCGAGCCCGTGGTTCGACTTCGGCCGCTACGGGGTGTTCGTGTTCTTCCTGGTCAGCGGGTATGTCGTGCCGTTCTCGCTGGAGCGGCGCGGGAGCGTCCGGCACTTCTGGGCGGGGCGGTTCTTCCGGCTGTACCCGGCCTGGTGCGTGTCGCTGGCACTCGCGCTGCTGCTCGGCGCGGCCGGGATGTCCTACGGGCTGCCGGCCGCGCTCGGCGAGCGCCCGTGGGCGTCCGCGCTCGCGCACATGACGATGCTGCAGGACCTCCTGGGCGTGCCGAACGCCGTGAACGTCTACTGGACCCTCTCCTACGAGATGGTCTTCTACCTGCTGGTGACGGCCATGTTCGTCGCCGGGGTGCACCGCTCCAGCGCGCGGGTCGCGCTGGGGTTCGGGGTGGGCGCGGCGATCCTGGGCGTCGCGCTGCCGTCGGGCCTGCTGGCGTCGCGGTGGCCGGGCGGGACGATCCTCGCCGCCGCGCTGCTGCTGGCCGCCGGGCTCGCGGCGATGGTCAGCCGCCGCCGCGCGGTGCGCCGGACGGGCGTCGCGGCCGTGGCGGCGCTGGCGCTCGGGCTGCTCGTCCTCGACAGCCGCATCGGCGCCATCGAGAGCCTCTGCATCATCGCCACGATGTTCGCCGGGACGGCCGTCCGTGGCATCCAGGACGGGCGGCTGCGCACCTGGCCCGCCGTCGCGATGGTCGCCGTCGTCCCCGCGTTCACGCTGGTGGCGGGCCTGCGCAGCCCGACCGCCCTCGCGCTGAACGCCAACCCGGAGCCGCTCGGGCCCGACTGGACCATCGCCGTCGGGGCGGCGTGGCTGACGTTCCTCGGCGGGCTCGCGCTGCGGAACCGTCCCATGCCCCGCGCGCTGGTGTGGTCGGGGCTGGTCAGCTACTCGCTGTACCTGCTGCATCCGCTGGTCATCCAGGCGATCTGGCACGCCGCCGGACGCGACCCCGGCGACCTGCCGGGCGAGATCCGGCTGATCTGGGGGGCGGTGCTGGTCGTGGCCGTCCTCGGCGCCGCTGCGGTCGCGCACCGCTATGTCGAGATCCCGGCGCAGCGGCTCGGACGGCGCCTGACCGCGCGCCGCCGTCCCCGCGCGGACGAGATCCCGCGCCGGGACCCGGGCCGGGACCCGGGCAACGAAAGCGTGCGCGTTCTCGCCTAGCCGTCAGCGGGCCGCGAGATGGTGCCCGAGGAAGGCGAGTTGCGGGCGCAGGAGGCGCTGCCAGTAGGCCACGTCGTGGCATCCGCCGCTCATCGAGCCCTCCGGGCGGACCCGGTCGCGGAACCGCCGCACCGCCTTCGCGAAGGGGTCGCTGGTGCCGCAGTCGACCCGCAGCGGGACGCCGTTGAACGCCTCCGGCGAGGCGAGGACGTCGTTGCGGGCGTAGTCGGCGCGGCCGTCGAACGCGCGCCGGTTGGCGGAGCGCGCGTCCTCGTAGGAGGAGAACAGGGCCGGGGACGACGCGACGACCGCCGCCGTCCGCGCGGCGCCGAGCCGGCGGGCGAGGCCGAGCGCGCCGTAGCCGCCCATCGACCAGCCGATGGCGCCGATCCGGCCGGTCAGGGCGCCGCGGGCGCGCAGGCGGGGCAGCAGCTCCTCGATGACCATCCCGAGGGGGTCGTCGCCGTCCGCGCGGGGATGCCAGTAGGAGTCCTTGCCGCCGTCGACGGCGACGAGCGCGAACGGCGGGACGCCGCCGTTCGCGACGGCGTCCGGCAGGTGGTGGTGCAGGTTGAGGCTCGCCACGAGGGACGTCGCCGTGTGGCCGGTGCCGTGGAGGGCGACCGCGACCGGGAGCCCGCGCAGGGAGCGTCCGTCGGCGGGCGGAATGATGGCGGCGGTGACGGCGGTCCGGCGGCGCGCCGACCGCCAGGTCACGAACTCGATCCTGACGGGCCGGGGCGGCGGCTCGGGCGCGACCCCGCACCGGCCGAGCGCGCGGTCGAGGCGGACCCTGCCGGGCAGGACCTCGTGCTGGACGAGGGCGTACCCGGCACCGCCGATCGCCGCGGCGGCCCCGAGCCCGCCGGCGCCGCCGAGCAGCGCCCGTCTGGTGATCAATGCGGTTCCCTCACGCCGACGCCGCTTCTCTCCGGGCGGCGGCCGCGGAGCGGGAGAGCAGGGCGACACCCGCGGTCAGGAGCATGGCAGTGAACGATACGGCAACGAAGGCCGACACCGTCCGCGGCGGCAGGGTGTGGAAGGCGAGCACGGCCACCAGATAGGACGCGATGGGGTTGGTCATCGTCATCGCCGTCATCGCCGCGGGCAGCGACCCGGCGGCGAACGCCCGCTGCTCGATGACGAGCCCGAGCAGCGTGCTGCCGGCGAGGGCGTAGCCGGGCCAGTCCACGGCGGTCGCGGCGACGCCGCGGTCGACGAGGCCGGCGGTGGTGAGCTTGATCAGCACGGCGGTCGCGGCGAAGCAGAGGCCCGCGCAGACGCCGAGCAGCGCGGCCCGCACCGGTCCCCTGCGCAGCCACGCCGCCCGGGACAGCACGATGATCAGCGGGGCGGCGATCAGCCCGGCGAGGAACAGCCGCGGCCGGGACGGCTCGCCCTCGGGCGGGATCGCGCCCGGCACGGTGAACAGGACGGCGAGGCCCGCCGACACGGCGATGCCGCCGAGCAGGTCCATCCGGGCGGGGCGGCGTCCGGTGCCGACCGTGCCGAGCAGGATGGTGAAGACGAGCTGGGTGACCAGCAGCGGCTGGACGATCGCGGTCGAGCCGAAGTGCAGCGCGGTGGCCTGCGCCGCGAACCCGGCCAGGTTCACGCCCCAGCCGGTCAGCCACACCGGGTCGCGGATCAGCCGGCGGATCAGCCCCTGCGCGGCGGTGGCGTCCGAGCCGCCGCGCACGGCGCGCCTGGCCGCGCGGTACTGCAGCGCGGCGGCCCCGGCGAACAGGAACGCGGCGAGCAGGCTGAACCCGATCGACCACGCCATCTCGCCGGACCACACCGTCCCGGCGGACAACACCGTCCCGACCGACCGCACCGGCTCGACAAGCGCCTCCCGCCTCGTCCGTCACTCCGCCCGCTACCGATCATCTTCCCCATGATCGGCGGTGATGACCAGGACCCGCGCATCGCGTCGCCATCGGCGCCGATCGGCGGGAGGCACAGGCCGCCCCAAGAGCAGGGCCGCGAAAGAGATGGAGTGCCGGGAGGAGGTTCGGACCGGCGGGCTGGACGGTCCCGCGGCGTCCGCCCCGGCACCGCGGGAC
>NZ_SMJX01000648.1 GCF_004348535.1 Actinomadura sp. KC216 | reverse complement strand
CGCCACCCTCGTGGGCGGCCTGCTCCACCGCCAGCTCGAACAGCGCCGGAACCGAGTTCCACACCGTCACGCCATGACGGTCGATCAGCTCCACCCAATGCGCAGGCTCGCGCTCGGTGCCGGGATCGGGCATGACCAGCGCGGCCCCGGCCGCCAAGGTGCCGAACACGTCCCACACCGACAGGTCGAAGCTCAGCGAGGACACGGCCAAGACCCGATCGCCCGGCCCCAGCCCGAATCGCTCGTTGACGTCGGTGACGGTGTTGACCGCACCGCGATGGTCGATCATCACGCCCTTGGGCTCACCCGTCGACCCGGACGTGAAGATCACGTAGGCCAGATCCCCTGGCTCCTGCACCACCGGCAGCGGTTCGGCCGACACCTCCGGCCACCGGTCGCAGTCGTCGACGGGCAGCACCGTGATGTCGGGCCATTCCAGCCGGTCGGCCACGGCCTGCTGGGTCAGTACGACCCGGACTCCGGTGCGCTCCAGCAGGCGTGCGCGCCGTGCCGTCGGCAGGCCCGGGTCCACCGGGACATAGGCGGCGCCCGATGCCTGTACCCCGACGACTGCGGCGACTTGTTCCCAGCCCTTGTCCATGCAGACCGCGACGAGTTCACCCGGCCGCACGTCCAGGTCGCGCAGTCGCCAGCCGATCCGCCGCGACCGCGCCACCAGCTCGCCGTAAGTCAACTCACCGGACGACCACACCACCGCGGCACGCTCCGGCCACCGGGCCGCCGCGCGCTCCACACCCTCATGCAGCAGTTCCCATTCGGGGACCGCTTCGCCTGGAGCCACCTCGCCGGTCTCGACGGGACGGGCTTGGGCCAGGAGCCCCGGGCGTTGCCATGCTTCGGGGTCGTCGGCGAGCCGTTCGACCAGTTCCTGGTAGGTGGTGAAGGCCTCGTCGAGCATGCCCGCCGGGAACAGCGCCTCGACCGCGTCCCAGGAGGCGTACAACTCGCCGCCCATCTCGAACACCTGATGATCCAGATGCACCTGCGGGGTCTGCGACACCCCACCCACC
>NZ_SMJX01000647.1 GCF_004348535.1 Actinomadura sp. KC216 | reverse complement strand
GGCGTGGTCGGGGGTGAAGACGTGCGCCGTCCTGGCCCTGCTGGTCTGGACGCGGCGGCGCCTGCCGGTGCTGCGCATGGACCGCTTCATGACGCTGGCCTGGACGGTCCTGATCCCCGCCACGCTGTTGCAGATGCTCGTCGTCGGAATCGTCGTCGTGTGAGGGGGACGGGTGGTGGAGGACGTCGGGTTCTGGGTGCTCGCCGTGGCGGCGGTCGGGTTCGGCGTGGCGGTGTTCGTCGTCGACTCGATGGCGCGGGCGACGTTCGCGCTGCTCGCGTCCTTCCTCTGCGTCGGCGGCGAGCTGCTGCTGGTCGAGCTGCGCTATCTCGGCGCGCTGGTGATCCTGATGATGATCATGGAAATGCTGGTCATGGTCGTCTTCATGGTCATGTACATGATGAACCCGGCCGGGCTGATGCCGATGACGATGGTGCACAACGCGCGGGGCGCGGCCGTCATCGCGGGCGGCGCGTTCGCGGCGCTGGCGGCGGGGATCCTCGTGGTGCCCTGGCCGGAGCGCAAGGGGCGCCCGCCGCGCGACCCGACGTTCGCGCTCGGCGAGTCGATCATGGGGCCGAAGATGCTGGTCATGATGGTGATCGGCATCGCCATCCTGGCGACCATGATCGCCACCGTGGTGCTGGCGACGCATCGGGGCCGCTATGACGGGGGCCGCCATGACGCTTGAGGCGTTCCTGCTGCTGGCCGCCGCGCTGTTCTGCGTCGGGCTGTTCGGGGCGCTGACCCAGCAGTCGATCGTGATGGTGATGATGGGCCTCGAACTGATGATCAACGGGGTGATCGTCGCGGCGGCCGGGTTCTGGTACCGGGTGTCGCCGGAGTCGGCGGACGGGCAGGTGCTCGTCCTGCTCGCCGTCACCGTGATGGCGCTGGAGATGGCGATGGGCTTCGCCGTGGTCACCGCACTTTTCCGCGCCCGGGACGTCGACTTGACGGATGAGGCGGGTGATCTGAAGGGATGAGCGCAGCGCTCCGGGGGGTGTGGGGAGTCGTCCCCCCACAGGAAACGGGGATGATCCGGGGG
>NZ_SMJX01000646.1 GCF_004348535.1 Actinomadura sp. KC216 | reverse complement strand
GATCTGCCCCCTCTCCCCCGATCTGCCCGAGCCCGCGCTCCGCGACCTCCTCGACGCCCTGGCCCCGGACGCGATCCGCACACCCGACGGCCTCGTCCCCCACCGCGCCCGCGGCGGGCACGCCCCCGTCGACGCGGGCACCGCCGTGCTGATCGCCACGTCCGGCTCCACCGGGGCGCCCAAGGTCGTCGAGCTGTCCGCCGCCGCGCTGCGCCACTCCGCCGCCGGGACCCTCGCCCGCATCGGCGCCGCGCCCGGCGACCGGTGGCTGTGCTGCCTGCCCACCAGCCACATCGCCGGTGTCCAGGTCCTCGTCCGCGCCCTCCTCGCCGGGACCGACCCGATCTTCGTCCCGCGGTTCGACGCCGCCGCCGTCGCCGCCGCGGCCACGGGGCGTCCGCACATCTCGCTCGTGCCGACGCAGCTGCGCCGCCTTCTGGACGCCGGAACCGACCTCTCCCGGCTCGGCGCGATCGTCCTCGGGGGCGCTCCCGCGTCGGCCGGACTGCTCGACGAGGCCCGCGAGCGCGGCGCCCGCGTGTTCACCACCTACGGCATGAGCGAGACGTCCGGCGGCTGCGTCTACGACGGGACGCCGCTGCCCGGCATGCGCGTCGCGCTCGGCGACGGCGGCCGGATCCGCCTCGCCGGGCCGTCCCTGTTCACCGGCTACCGGCTGCGGCCCGAGCAGACCGCCGAGGTCAGGGACGGCGACTGGTTCCTCACCCAGGACCTCGGCGCCATGGAGCACGGCCGGCTCCGCGTCCGCGGCCGGCTCGACGACGTGATCAACACCGGCGGGGAGAAGGTCGTCGCGGGCGAGGTCGCCGCCGCGCTGGCCCGCCACCCGAAGATCCGCGACGTCGTCGTGGTCGGCCGCCCCGACCCCGAATGGGGCGAGCGCGTCACCGCCGTCGTGGTGCCCGGCCCGTCCGGCGGGCCGCCCGGGCTGCCCGAGCTGCGCGCCTTCGTCCGCGAGACGATGCCCGCCTACGCGGCACCGCACGAGTTGGAGCTTGTGGACGCCATCCCGCTGCTCGCGTCCGGCAAGCCCGACCG
>NZ_SMJX01000645.1 GCF_004348535.1 Actinomadura sp. KC216 | reverse complement strand
CACCCTCCCCGCCCCACGGCCCCGGAACGTCCGGGCACTCCTCGGCAAGGTGGTCTCGACATGACCCTCCACTCCTCAGCGCTCACTCGCCGCACCTTCCTGTCCGGCGCGGCGGCCGTCGGGGCGAGCGGCCTCCTCGCCGCCTGCGGCGGCGGCGACGGCCCGGGCGGCGCCCGCGGCGGCGCCCTGCCCGCGTCCCTCAAGGGGCTGGCCGACAAGGCCGCCAAGGAGGGCAGCGTGCGGCTGTTCGTCAGCACGGACGCCCGCACGCCCGCGCACGCCCGCAAGCTGTCCCGCGCGCTGCGCGCCGACACCGGCGCGGAGATCGACATCAAGTTCGTCAGCGGGGAACCGGACCCGGCTTTCGCGAACAAGCTCGTCCAGGAGTCGAAGGCGCAGGTCGCCCCTTCGATCGACGTCTTCGTGACGACGCCGCTGGTGGTCAAGCAGCTCAGCGGCGCCGGGCTCGTCCACTCCGTGGACTGGGGGTCCATGGAGGGGGTGGACGCGAAGAACGTGTGGGCGTCCTACAACGCCATCACCATCGCGGAGATCGCCCGCACGATCCTCTACAACACCGGAGCGGTCGACGCCCCGCCCCGGACGCTGGACGAGCTGCTCGACGACCGCTGGCGGGGCAAGATCGTCACCGCCGGGCTGCCCGACGTGTTCAGCCCGCTCGCCGCCGGGCTGGGCATCGACGGGATGATGACGTTCGTCACCAAGCTGCTGGAGCGCGGGCGGGTCTCGCTCGCCTCGGTGCCCACCGCGATCCGCACCCAGGTCGCCAGCGGCGAGTTCCCCATCGGATACGGCATCCGGATCGGTGAGAGCCAGCGCCGGTCCCAGGCGCCGGTGGACTACGCGCCGGTGAAGGTGCCTGTCGTCCCGCGCTCCGGACTGATCATCAAGGGCGCGAAGACCCCCTCCGCCGCGCAACTCCTCCTCTACTGGCTCAGCGCCACCGACCAAGGCCGCAAGCTCGCGTACGAGGTCCTCGACTGGCCCCTGCACACCACGCCCGGAACCGACCTGCACAAGCTCGCGCAGAAGGCCGGCGGCGTGATGACCGCCGATGCCGAGTGGTGGATGAACGACTACGAGAAGGC
>NZ_SMJX01000066.1 GCF_004348535.1 Actinomadura sp. KC216 | reverse complement strand
GGCTAAACCGGCCCCGCCCGTGCCGGAGCCCATCAGGCCCGTCCTACCGTGACGAGCGCGCAGCCGCACGCGATCGGGTCGGACGCCGTGCACGGCCCGAGCGGGCGTCCCGCGATCTCCTTGAAGAGGCGGGCGCCGGGCGAGGAGTCCGCGAGCGCGTCCGCTGCGAGGATCACCGCCGCGGCCGTGTAGGTCGAGCGGTCGCCGGGGAAGTGCCGCCGGTTCTCGAACTGCCAGCCCGTCCAGTACGAGCCGTCCTCGTGCCGGAGGTGCTGGATGGTCGTGAACAGCTCCAGCGCGCGGTCGCGGTCGCCGGACGCGTCCAGCGCCATCACCAGCTCGCAGCTCTCCGCCGCCGTCACCCACGGCTGGTCGGACACGCAGCGGCAGCCGAGGCCCGGCACCACGAACTCGTCCCAGCGGCCGGCGAATCGCCGCGCCGCCGCCGCGCCGCGGACCGGGCCGCCGAGCACCGGGTAGTACCAGTCCATCGACCAGCGGCTCTTGTCGGCGAACGCCTCCGGATGGGCCGCGACCACATGGCCGAGCTGGTCGGCGGCCAGCTCCCACTCCGGCTGCGGCTCGCCGAGATGCTCGGCGAGCGCGACCGCGCAGCGCAGCGACTGGTAGATCGACGAGCAGCCGGTCAGCAGCGCGTGGTCGGACGGGCGGCCGCGCTCGTCCCGCATCCAGATGATCTCGCCGCGCCGGGTCTGCAGCCCGAGCGTGAAGTCGATCGCGCGCCGCACCGCTGGCCACATCCGCAGCGCGAACTCCTCGTCGCCGGTCATCGCCAGCTCGTGCCAGACGCCGACCGCGACGTAGGCGGCGTGGTTGGACTCGCCGCCCGGCTCGGTGACCTCGCCGAGCACCCACTTCGCGGGCCACGACCCGTCCGGGCGCTGGACGCCGCGCAGCCACTCGTAGGCGCGGCGGGCCTCGCCGGTGAACCCGGCGACGGTCAGCGCCATCGCCGCCTCGACGTGGTTCCAGGCGTCGACGTGCCCGGGGACGCCCGCCGTCGGGGCGAACCAGGGGATCGCGCCGGACGCCTCCTGCTGCGCCGTGATGCTCCGCGCCGTCGCGACGATGTCGTCCGGCGACACGACCCCCGGCAGCGCGGGCGGGACGATCTCAGCCCGCATCCGCCGTCTCCTCGACGGTGGCCGCCCTGCGCGGGACCGCGGGCTTGGCGAAGTAGACGACGACGCTCTTGCCGATCAGCGGGTTCAGCGCGCGCTCGGCGAGGCGGGTGGCGAGCGGCCGCTTCATGATGTCCCAGACGAGGACCTGGTGGTAGGCCTTCGCGAGCGGGTGGCCGTCGTTGTCCACGCCGACCGCGCACTTGATCCACCAGTACGGGGCGTGCAGGCCGTGCGCGTGGTGGTGGCCGCCGACCCTGAACCCGATCGACTTCAGCTTGGCCTCCAGCTCGGCGCGCGTGTAGATCCGCACGTGCCCGCCGGGCGCGGTGTGGTAGTCCTCCGACAGCGCCCAGCACACCCGCTCCGGCAGCCAGCTCGGCACCGTCACCGCGAGCCTCCCGCCCGGCTTGAGGACGCGCAGCAGCTCGCGCATGGCGCGCATGTCGTCCGGGATGTGCTCCAGCACCTCCGAGGCGACGATCGCGTCGAAGTGGTCGTCGGGGAAGGGCAGGTCGAGCGCGTCGCCCTGGACGGTCTCGGCGGTCGCGTCCTCGGGCACCTCGCCCTCGACGCGCATCGCCCCGAACATCTTCTCGACGCCGGCCAGCTCGCCGGCGTCCTGGTCGAAGGCCACGACGTGCGCGCCCCTGCGGTACAGCTCGAAGGCGTGCCGCCCGGCGCCGCATCCCATGTCGAGGACGCGGTCTCCGGGGGTGACGCGGAACCGGTGGAAATCCACGGTCAGCAGGGTCGTGCTCCTTCCGTGCGGGGGACGCGGGAAAGCATTCCCTCAGATGGCCCCGTGCCTCACTTGCCCGTGCCTCATCTGGTGCTGCGCGCGAGCCGCCGGTAGCGCTGCTGGGCGATGGCGGCCCGGTAGTGCTCGACGGTGGCCTTCGCGACCGCGGGCCAGGCGAAGCGCTCCTGGACGCGGCCGAACCCGGCGGCGCCGACGCGCTCGCGCTCGGCGGGGGAGTCGTGCAGGCGGCGCAGCGTCGCGGCGAGCTCCTCGACGTCCCCGGGCGCGACCAGCACGGCCGCGTCGCCGACGACCTCGGGCAGCGCCCCGGCGCGGCTCGCGACGAGCGGCGTCCCGGACGCCATGTGCTCCACCGCCGGCAGCGAGAACCCCTCGTACCGGGACGGGACGACGGCGATCTCCGCCGACGCCATCAGCTCGCCGAGCTCGTCGTCGCCGATGCCGCTCACGAACCGGACCCGCTCGCCGAGCGCGAGCTCCCGGACGAGCTTCTCGGTCGGGCCGTCCTTCTGCGGGCGGCTCACGACGATGACGTGCACGTCGCGCTCGGTGGCGAGCTTGGCGACCGCGCGCAGCAGCACGTCCACGCCCTTGATCGGCGCGTCCGCGCTGGCCATCGCGACGATCCGGCCGGGCACCCGCTCGCCGCGCGGGTGGAAGATCCGGGTGTCGACGCCGAGCGGCAGGATCTCGATGTCGCGCGGGTCGACCTTGAAGTCCTTGACGATGTCGACCTTGGAGGACTCCGACACCGTCAGCACCGGCCCGATCCGCCGCGACACCTGCGACTGCATCGCGACGAACCCGTACCAGCGGCGCTTGCCGAGCTTCTGCTTGATCCCGCGCGCCGCCTCCAGCTCGATGCGGCGGTCGACGCTGATCGGATGGTGGATGCTCGTCACCAGCGGCAGCCCGAGCCGGGCGATGCCGAGGTTGCCGAGGCCGAGGACCTGGTTGTCGTGGACGACGTCGAAGTCGCGCCGCCGCCGCTTCAGCAGCCGCAGCACCCGCAGGCTGAACGTCAGCGGCTCGGGGAAGCCGCCCGTCTTCATGTGCGCGAACTCCAGGACGTCGACCCAGTCGCGGAACTCGCGGAGCGCCGGGGTGCGGAACGGGTCGTCGTCGTTGTAGAGATCGAGGCTCGGCAGCTTGGTGAGGACGATCTCCTCGCGGTCCAGCTCCGGATACGGCTGCCCGGACAGGATCTCCACCGTGTGCCCGAGGTCGGCGAGTTCCCGGCTCAGATGCCGGAGGTAGACGCCCTGACCGCCGCAGTGCGGCTTGCTCCGGTACGAGAGCAGCCCGATGCGCAGTGCCCCCGACTCGCCTGCCTCATCCACGCCAGCACCTGCCCACGCACCTCTCCCGTCAGCCGAGGGACGCCGGGCGCACGCGCACCGGCCGTTCCTGTGATGCCGTTGATGACCTAGACCCTAGCTTCCGTACGTTACCGCCGAGTTCAATATTGGGCATGGCGTCCAAAAGTGTTTCGAAAAGCACACTGACCCCTAGTCAGGGAAGATAGTCGCCTACGTGCCCAGATGTGGTCAGGACGGGGTGAACCGCACCGGGAGCTCCTTGAGCCCGTTGACGAAGTTCGACCGCAGGCGGCGCGCCGGGCCCGCCGGGCGGATGTCGGGCGTCCGGTCCAGGATCGTCTCGAAGATGATCCTGAGGTTCATCCGGGCGAGGTGGGTGCCCAGGCAGAAGTGCGGGCCGCCGCCGCCGAAGCCGAGGTGCGGGTTCGGGTCGCGGCCCACGTCGAAGGTGAACGGGTCGTCGAAGACCCGCTCGTCCCGGTTCGCGGACCCGTAGAACAGCACGACCTTGTCGCCCGCCTTGATCTCCTTGCCGCCCAGCTCGACGTCGCTGAGCGCCGTCCGGCGGAACTGGTTGATCGGGCTCACCCAGCGGACGATCTCCTCGACCGCCGTCGGCAGCAGGCTCCGGTCCGCCTTCAGGCGCTCCCACTGGTCGGGACGCTCGAAGAACGCCTGCATGCCGCCCGCCGTCGCGGTCCGCGTCGTCTCGTTCCCGGCGATCGACAGCATGATCAGGAAGAGCGAGAACTCCTCCTCGCTGATGCGGTTGCCGTCCGCGTCCGGCGTGAGCAGCTTGGTGACGATGTCGTCGCGCGGCGTCGACGCGCGGCTGCGCGCCAGCTCCGCGCCCCAGCCCGCGAACTCGGCGGCGCACAGCGCCGAGTCCTCCCGGTCCCCGATGAAGTCGGGGTCGTTGAACGCGACCAGCTTGTTCGACCAGTGGAATATCTTCTGCCGGTCCTCCAGCGGCGCGCCGAGCAGCTCGCAGATCGTGTAGAGGGGGAGGGGCGCGGCGAAGTACTCGACGAAGTCGCACTCGCCGAGCGGCGCGGCCTCGTCGATCAGCCGGTGGCAGATGTCGCGGACGTGGTCCTGGAGCTTCCCGATCATGCGCGGGGTGAAGCCCTTGTTCACCATGGCGCGCAGGCGGGTGTGGTCCGGCGGGTCCTGGAACAGCATCATCTGCCCGTAGAGGGCGATGTCCTCGTCGGTGAACTCCTCGAACATCGCCGTCCGCTCGTGGGAGGAGTACGGGTCGGCGCGCCGGGACACCTGCACGACGTCCTCGTGCCGGGTGATGGCCCAGAAGCCCGGCACCCCCTCGTTCGGGTCCTGGTGCCAGTGGACGGGGTCGTTGTCGCGCAGCCACGCGAACTGCCGGTGCGGGATGCCTCCGCGCTCGTACACGCCGGGGTCGATGATGTCGATTTCGGGAGCCCGGAACGTCCGCGCGGCGGAGGCGGTCGAGGTCGCGAGTGCCATGGGGGCTCCTTCGTGCCGGGGGTGGGGACGGGCGTGCGCCGATCATGAACTGAGCGCTTGCTTGGTCCCATGGGCCTAGAACACGTTCTAACATGAGACTCCAGTCTCATCAAGGGTCTCGCGGCGTGAGTGACCCACGCCGCACCCGGCGCTCACAGGGGCGGGAGCGGCCTCAGCGCAGCACGTAGCGGATGGGATCGTCCGTCCCGTCGCGGCGGGCGACGCCCCTGGTCTCCAGCGTGCGGATGTGCGCGGCGGCCTCGGCGGCGGCCATGCGGCGCGCGCCCTGGTGCATCTCCGCCCACGGGTGGCGCCAGGTGAGGCCCGCCGTGAGGTCCCACAGCGTGATGGGGGTGGACGACAGCAGCGCCGTCACCTCGCCGAGGCGCTCCTCGTGATGGCGGATGATCTCCTGGGCGCGGCCCGACAGCCCGTTGAAGCGGAACTGGTGCGCGGGCAGGACCTCGCCCACCGTCATGGCGGACACCTTGTCGAGGGAGCCGAGGAAGTCGCTCAGCGGGTCCACGTCAGGGGTGTCGTACGGGTAGAGGCCGATGTGCGGGGTGATGCGCGGCAGGACGTGGTCGCCGGTGAAGATGCGGTCGCCGTCCTCCAGGTGCAGGCAGATGTGGCCGGGGGAGTGGCCCGGCGTCCAGATGGCCCGGAGCCTGCGGCCCGGCAGGTCGACGAGGTCGCCGTCGGACAGCTCGCGGTCGGGGATCGCGGGCGGCGCGACCGGGGTCTGCCGGCTCGACCCGGTCAGGTCCGACTCGGCCGCCCCGGCGCGGCGCAGCGCGGTCAGCTCGAAGGCGCGGCGGCCGCTCTGCCCGACGTCGTGGAACCGCTGGACGATCTCGGCGTCGGCGTGGTGCATGGCGATCCACGCGCCCGACTCGTCGCGGACGCGTCCGGCGAGGCCGGAGTGGTCGGGATGGAAGTGCGTCACGACCACGCCGTGGACGTCGGCGACCTCGATCCCGAACGTGCCGAGGCCGTCGCGGAGGGCGGCCCAGGCGTCCTCGTGCTGCCAGCCGGCGTCGATCAGGACGGGGCCCCGGGGGCTCTCCACCGCGTACACGAGCGTGTAGGCGAGCGGGTTGTCCGGGATGGGGACCGGGACGCTCCACAGTCCGCCGCCGAGGTCTTCGGGTTCCGGCTGTTCCGGCTGCAAGGAGACCGCCTTTCGCGCCTGGGGGATCGCTTCAGATCCGTTCGAGGATGGTGGCGGTCGACAGCGCGCCGCCCGCGCACATCGTGATCAGCGCCGTCCCGGCGTCGCGGCGCTCCAGCTCGTGCAGCGCCGTGGTGATCAGGCGGGAGCCGGTCGCGCCGACCGGATGGCCGAGCGCGATCGCGCCGCCGTTGACGTTGACCGTGTCCATGTCCGGCTTGTGGACGGACGCCCACGACAGCACGATCGACGCGAACGCCTCGTTGATCTCGGTGATGTCGATGTCGCCCATCGCCATACCGGACCGCCGCAGGACGCGCTCGGTCGCCTGCACGGGACCGTCCAGGTGGTAGTACGGCTCCGCGCCGACGAGGGCCTGCGTCCTGATCCGGGCGCGGGGGCGCAGGCCGAGCGCCCTCGCCTTCTCCTCCGACATCAGCAGGACGGCGGAGGCGCCGTCGGATATCTGCGACGACGTGCCCGCCGTGTGCAGCCCGTCCGGGCCGAGGACGGGCTTGAGCTTCGCCAGCACGTCGGCGGTGGTTTCGCGGAGGCCCTCGTCGCGGGTGACGTCGATGGTCTCGCCGGTGGGGTTGCCGTCGGCGTCGAGGACTGGCGCGGTGATGGGCGCGACCTCGCGGTCGAAGCGGCCGTCCGCCCACGCCTTCGCGGCGAGCTGCTGCGAGCGGGCGCCGAACGCGTCCAGGTCGGCGCGGGTGATGCCGCGCCGGGCGGCGATCCGCTCGGCCGCCTCGAACTGGTTCGGCATGTCGATCGACCAGTCGTCCGGCCGCGGGTCGGCCGGCAGCACGTTGGAGCCGAGCGGCGCGCGGCTCATCACCTCGACGCCGCAGCCCATCGCGACGTCCACGACCCCGGCGGCGATCTGCGACGCGGCGAGGTGGACGGCCTGCTGCGCCGACCCGCACTGCGCGTCGATCGTCGTGACCCCGGTCTGCCAGGGCAGGCCCGCGTACAGCCAGGAGTAGCGGCCGACGTGCCCGCCCTGCTCGCCCGCCTGCGTCACGCAGCCCGCGAAGACCTGTTCCACCTCGGCGGCGTCGATGCCGGAGCGGCCGATCGCGGCGGTCAGCGCGTGCGCGAGGACGGCCATCGGCTTGAGGCCCGCCAGCCGTCCGTTGCGCTTCCCGAGCGGCGTGCGCACCGCCTCGACGATCACCGGGGTACCCATGCGGTCTCCTTATCGAACGCGATTCAGCTATGACTGTAACCGGTTCTAGATTTCGTTCGGCGGGCCGGTCCCGGTTAGCAGGACGGTCCCCGGGGACGGGACGGGTCCCCGCGGGCGTCGACTAGCCTGGGTGCCGACCGCCGCCCCCGCGCCGGAGATCCTCATGGCCGCAGACTTCGACGAGCCCGTGTTCGACGACGATTTCGTCCGGAGCGCAACGTTCACCGAGCCGTCCGCGAGCGAGCGGGCCCGCCCCCCGTCCCGGCGCGAGCGCCGCCGCGATCGCCGGAACGCGCGCCGCGCCGCCCGCTCCGGCGTCGCCGGGTTCCGGCGGCGGCGAGGGCGCCGCGAGCCGAGCCACCGGATGGCGGTGTTCCAGGTCCTCGCGGGCCTCCTCGTGCTGTTCGCGATCTCGTTCGCGCTGTGGTGGTGGAACTCCGGGTCCAGGAGCACCGAGGAGCCGGTGCGGCCGGTCGTCCCGACCGTGCCGAACTCCCCGCAGCCCGCGCCGACGACCGCCGCCCCGACCGGCATCCCCGAGGTCTAGCGGCGGGCGGTACCGCTCAGCCGGAGTGAGTGGCAGTACTCACCCTGACCTGGGGTGGAACGCCCATCCCCGGTTCCGTAGGGTCGCCCTGTCCGGGAGCGTCCGGGACCGGCGACGCTGGCGGTTCCACGCAACACGAGGAACCGGGGGACCCCAGGCCATGAGAGCCCGCATCACCGCCGTCGCGGCACACCTGCCCGGCCGGACGGTCACCAGCGCCGAGGTGGAGGCGCGCGTCGCGGCCGAGAGCGGCGGGTACCGGCCGCATCCGACGATCGTCCGGCGGCTGACCGGCATCCGGACCCGGCACGTGATGGACGACGGCGAGCAGGCGTCCGACCTGGCCGTCGCCGCCGCGCGCCGCGCCCTCGCCGAGCGCGCGACGCACCCCGCCGGGATCGACCTGCTGATCTTCGGGTCGGCGTCGCAGGACCTGATCGAGCCCGCCACCGCGCACATCGTCGCGGCGAAGCTCGGCGCGTCCTGCCCGGTCTTCGACGTCAAGAACGCCTGCAACAGCTTCCTGAACGGCCTCCAGATCGCGGACGCGCTGATCCGCACCGGCCAGCACGAGCGGGTGCTGGTCTGCACGGGCGAGAGCCCGTCCCGCGCGATCCGCTGGAAGGTGCGCGACCGCGCCCAGTTCGCGGACGCCTTCGCCGGCTACACCCTGTCCGACGGCGGCGCCGCCATGCTCGTCGAGGCGGCCCCCGACGGCGGGATCTTCTACCGCGACTTCGCCGCCGTCTCCACCGCCTGGCGGGCCGGAACGCTTCCGGCCGGCGGCTCGATGCATCCACGCGACCCCGACTTCACCTACTTCAGCGGGGACGGGCGGCGGCTCAAGGACGCGTTCGCCGGCGGCGGCGCGGAGCTGTTCACGACCGCGCTGGAGAAGACCGGCCTGACGTGGGACGACTTCGCGGTCGTCGCCGTGCACCAGGTGACCGTCCCGTATCTGGAGGTGCTGCGCGCGACCCTCGGCATTCCGGCCGACCGCCTCGTCGTGACGCTGCCCGACCACGGGAACGTCGCGTCCGCGAGCCTGCCGCTGCAGCTCGCCACCGCGATCGGCGAGGGGCGGTGCGGGCCCGGCGACCGGGTCGCGCTCGTCGGCCTGGCGGGCGGCATCAGCCTCGGCGTCATGTTCGCGGAGCTGTGACCATGAGGCTCTGGGTCGTCATCCCCGCCTACGACGAGGAGCGCTCCATCGGCGCGACGCTGCGGCGCCTCGCCGAGCAGACCGACACCGCGTTCACGCTCGCCGTGGTCGACAACGGCAGCACGGACGGGACGGCGCAGGTCGTCAAGGAGTTCGCGGCGGAGAACGGCGCGTTCGACGTCCGGATCGTCCACGAACCGGAGAAGGGGACGGGCGCCGCCGCCGACACCGGCGTCAGGCACGCCATCGCCGCCGGGGCCACGCACGTCGCCCGCACCGACGCCGACTGCCTCCCGCACCGCGGCTGGGTCGCGGCGGTGAGGCGCGCGTTCGGCGACGGGCTGGAGATGGTGTCCGGGCCGCTGCTGCCGCGCACCGACGAGTTCCCGCTGAAGTTCTGGGAGCGCCGCCTGCTGCCCGCGGTCATCGACCTCGCCGCGCTCTTCGGACGCTACAGGCCCGGCAACCAGCACCCGCTCTACCTCGGCCCCTACGTGATGATGCCGGGCTGCAACCTCGCCATCACCGCCGACCTGTACGAGCGGGCGGGCGGGTTCCCGCGCACCCGCATCGAGGACGTCCACGAGGACCGCGCCCTCGTCAACCGCGTCCGCCGCGTCACCGCCGCCTACGGGCTGCGCGAGGACGTCGTCGTGTACGGGTCGGTGCGCCGCCTGCGGGCCTACGGGCTGGTCCGGACGCTCGGCTGGTACGCCGACCACCGCTACCGGCCGCCCGTCGTGGACGTCCGATGACCGCCCGCGACTGGGAACGGCGCCTCTACGCGACCGCGCATCCGTTCGCGTATCCGCTGCTGCGGGCCGCGGCGCGGCGCGGCCCGATCGTCCGCGTGCCGGGCGTGGGCGTGGTGGTGAACGACGCGTCGCTGGCGCGCGGGATCCTGATGGACGGCGAGGCGTTCCGCAAGGACGGCCCCGGCTCCCCGGGCGAGCTGTGGACGCCGGTCCTCGGGCCGTCCGTGCTGCTCAACATGGAGGGCGAGGCGCACCGGGTGCTGCGGCGGCGGCTCGCCGACCTGTTCGTGCCGTCATATACCGAGGCGTTGTGCGCGCGGGTGCTGGAGGAGTCCTTGGCCCGGCTCACCGGCCGCCTCCGGGACGGCGCGGACGTCGACCTGGTGGACGCCGCCCGCGTGCTCTCCGGGGCCGTGATCGGCGAGGTCATCGGCCTGGACACCAGGACCGAGGCGGCCTACCGCGACCTGTTCGAGCAGGGCGAGCGGATCGTCTCGATGGTCTCGCTGCGGACGCGGCGGCTGTCGCCGTCGCAGGTGCGGCGCGCCCGGGCCGTGCTGGACCCGCTCGGCGACATCGCCGCGAAGGCGTACGTGGCGGGGGACGAGTCCACGGTCATGGGACGGATGCGGACGCTCGGCCTCTCCGAGGACGAGGCGCGGGGCGCCGCCGGGGCCTTCTTCCTGACCGGCACCGAGACGGTCGCCACGCTCCTGCCCCGCCTGATCGCCCTCCTCGCCGACCACGGGCAGCTCCCCCGCGTCGCCGCCTCCGGCGGCGCCGAACTGCTCGACCGGGCCATCGACGAGGCCATGCGGGTGACGACGCCGACGCCGGTGATGCTGCGCAGCGTGCACCGCCGTGTGGTGGTCGGCGGTGTCGCGGTGCGTCCGGGGGAGCGGGTCCTGATCGCGACGCACAACTGCTGCCGCGCTCTCGGGCCGTTCGACCTCGACCGCCCGCACCCGCCCGAGCTGCGGCGGCTGTGGTTCGGCGCGGGGCCGCATTTCTGCCTCGGGTATCCGCTGGCCATGGCGCAGATCCGGCTGGTCGCCCGGACGCTCCTCGCCGCCGGGCCGCTCACGATCACGAGCCGCGCCGCCGCCCGGCGCGTCCTGATCCCTACGTACCGGCACCTGTTCGTGCGCGCGGGAAGGGGGACGGCGTGACGCTCGTCCGGCGGCTGCTGGAGCAGGCGGCGCGGGCGCCCGGCGGCGTCGCGCTCGTCTCGGGGTCCGGCGCGGAACTCACCTACGGCGAGCTGCGGCGGCAGGTGCTCGCCGTCCGCCACGGGCTGCACGCCGCCGGGCTGGCGCCCGGTGACGGGGTGCTGTTCTCCGTCCGGCCGTCGCCCGAGTCGCTGGTGCTGGCGCTGGGCGTCGTCGCGGCCGGGGGAGTGGTGGTGTTCGCCGACCCGGGAGCCGGTCCCGAGATGTTCACGGCGCGGCTGCGGCTGGCGCGCCCGCGCTGGTCGGCGGCGGAATCGATCCTGTACGCGGGGAGCCGGCTGGGTCCCGTCCGGGCGTACGCGCGGCGGCGCGGGCTGCTGCTGCCGAACCTCGCGGACCTCCAGGTTCCGGGCGAGGGCCCGATGCGGCACGTCCATGTCGGCCGCCGGCTGCCCGGCGTGCCGCGCGGTGCGCTGCCGTTCGCGCGCCTCGCGGACGGAGACGCGCCCGACCTCGTCCCAGACACCGATCCGGACGCACCGGCCGCGGTGATCTTCACGTCGGGGACGACGGCGCATCCGCGCGCGGTCGTCCACACCCAGGTGTCGCTGGCGGCGGCGCTCGACCTGTTCCGGACGCGGATGCCGCTCGGGCCGGGCGACGTCGTCCACACCGATCAGCTCATGCTCGGGCTCCCGGCGCTGGTCGCCGGGGCGCGCTGGTCGATGCCGCCGCTGTCCTGCGCCCCGGCCGAGGCCGCCCGGCTGATGCGGGAGCGGGACGCCACGCACACGTTCTGCGTGCCCGTCCACCTCGCCGAGATCCTGGACGCGTCCCCGGACCTGCCGCCGGCGCTGCGGTACGTGCTGCTCGGCGCGGCGCCCGCTCCGGCCGCGATCCTCCGGCGGGCCGTCGCCGCGGCGCCGTCCGCCGAGGTCCTGTCCGTGTACGCGATGACGGAGATCCTGCCGGTGGCGATCGCGTCGGCGGAGGAGAAGCTCGCCCACACCGCGCCGGGTGATCTCCTCGGAGCGCCGCTGCCCGGCGTCGGCGCGCGGCTGGCCGACGACGGCGAGCTGGTGCTGTCCGGGCCGAACCTGTGCCGCGGGTACCTCGGCGACGACCCCGCCGGCGAGCTGCCGACCGGCGACCTCGCGCGCTTCGACGGCGGCCGCCTCGTCCTCATGGGGCGCAAGAAGGACATGCTGATCCGGGGCGATTTCAACCTCTACCCGGGCCTGTACGAACCGTCGATCGCCGCGCTTCCCGGCGTGGCGGAGGCCGCGATCGTGGGCGTGCCCGACCCCGGCACCGGGGACGAGGAGGTGGTCCTGGCGGTCGTCGGCCCGGACGATCTGCCGGGACGGCTCCGGCGCAGCCTCCCCGACGTCATCGACCACGCCGCGCTCCCGGACCGCATCGTCGTCCTGGACGAACTGCCGCGCTCCGGCCGGACGCGCAAGCTCGACCGCGACCGGCTCCGCGAGCTGGTGACCGCCGGGTGACCGGCGTGAGGATCGCGGTGACGGGCGCGTCCGGCTTCGTCGGCGGCGCGGTCTGCCGGGCGCTCGCGGCGGACGGCGTCACGACGTTCGCGTACGGCCGCCGTCCCGACCCCGGCGACCTGGGCGGCGCGGCGTACCGATCCTGGGACCTCGCCCGCGGCCCGCTCCCGGACGCCCCCGGCGTCGACGCGGTGGTCCACTGCGCCGGGAGCGCCACCGACTGGGGACCGGCCGCCGGCCTGTTCGCCGCCAACCTCACCGGAACCCGCAACGCCCTCGCGACCTTTCCCGGCGCCAGGTTCGTGCACGTCAGCACGGCGAGCGTGTACGACCCGTTCCGGCCGAGCGCGATGGTCACCGAGGACGCGGCGCCCGTCCGCCGCTACCTGAACGCGTACGGCGCGTCCAAGGCCGCCGCCGAACGGGCCGTGCGGGCCGCGCCCGGCGACGCGATCATCCTGCGTCCGCACGCGGTCTACGGGCCCGGCGACACGACGCTGCTGCCGCGCGTGCTGTCCGCCGTGCGCGGCCCGATCCTCCCGGCCGCCGGGACGGGACGCCAGCGCGTCAGCCTCACCTCGATCGCCAACCTCGTCCGGGCCTGCGTGCTGGCCGCGACCGGTCCGGTCGCCTCTGGCGTGTTCAACATCGCGGACGCGGCCCCGGTCACGGTCGACGAGGCGCTGCGCGGGATCCTCCGGGAACGGGGCGTCCGGGCGAGGCCGGTGTACGTTCCCGCCGCCGTCGCCCGTCCGCTCGCCGCCGTCGCCGAAGGCGCGTTCCTGCTGGCCGGGAGCCCGCGGCCACCACGCCTCACGCGCTACGCGATCGGCCATCTGGCGGTCGAGCGGACCCTCGACATCACCGCCGCCCGCACCGTCCTCGGCTACGACCCGCACGAGACGGCCTTCGCCGGCGCCGCCTCCTGGTAATCGTCAACCTCGGGTTGACGCGGCGGCGAGCGTCAACCTATGGTTGACGCATGACCGAACCCGTGCAGCCGGCCGGTCAGGTCCGCCTCGACGACCTGATCAACGCCATCAAGAAGGTCCACACCGACGCCCTCGAACAGCTCTCCAGCGCCGTCGTCGCCGCCGAGCACCTCGGCGAGGTCGCCGACCATCTCATCGGCCACTTCGTCGACCAGGCCAGGCGCTCCGGCGCGTCCTGGACCGACATCGGAAAGAGCATGGGCGTCAGCAAGCAGGCGGCGCAGAAGCGCTTCGTGCCGAAGGGGCAGGCCCCCGACCTCGACCCGTCCCAGGGCTTCTCCCGGTTCACCGCGCGGGCCCGCGACGTCGTCATGGCGTCGATGACCGAGGCCAAGGCGGCGGGCAACGACCGGATCCGGCCCGTGCACATCGTGCTCGGCCTGCTGTCCGAGCCGAAAGCGCTCGCCGCCAAGGCGATCCTCGCGCAGGGCGTCCTGCTCGACGACGTCCGGCAGGCCGCCACCGCCGCGCTCCCGCCCGCGGTGGACGACGTCCCCGACCTCATCCCGTACGACGCGGACGCCAAGAAGGCCATGGAGCTGACCTTCCGCGAGGCCCTCCGCCTCGGCCACAACTACGTCGGCACCGAGCACATGCTCCTCGCCCTCCTGGAGTTCGAGGACGGCGACGGCGTCCTGTCCGGCCTCGGCATCGACAAGGCGGCCGCCGAAGCGACCATCACCGAGGCCCTGAACGCCATGATCGCCGAGCAGGGATGAGTTTCGGGCGCCGGGGCAGTCCACCCCTTCATGGAGAAACTCATCAAGGCCAACGGGGTGGAACTGTGCGCCGAGACGTTCGGCGAGCCGGGTGACGCGCCCGTCCTGCTGATCGGCAACACGATGCTCACCTGGCCCGACGACTTCTGCGGACGCGTCGCCGCGCTGCGGAGGTTCGCCGTCCGCTACGACCTGCGCGGCACGGCCCGGTCCGCGCCCGCCGACCCAGATGCCCCGGACTACACGCTGCGCGACCTGGTGGCGGACGCCGCCGGTGTCCTCGACGCCCACGACCTGCCGTCCGCGCACGTCGTGGGCTTCGGCGTCGGCGGCTGGATCGCGCAGCTCCTCGCCCTGGACCACCCCGCCCGCGTCACCACGCTCACGCTGATCGCCACCAGGCCCACCGCGCCCGGCCCGAACGACGCGGACCTGCCCGAGCACGCGCCCGAGCTGATGGCGCACTTCATGAACCCGCCGGAGGTCGACTGGGCGGACCGCGCCTCCGTGGTCGGCTTCATGGTCGAGAACGCCCGGCACCTGTCCGGGCCGCCCTTCGACGAGGCGGAAGCCCGCGAGCACATCGAACGGATCTACGACCGGACGCCCGCCGCCCCCGACCCCGGAAAGGCGCACCGCGCCGACCAGATGGCGACCGCCTTCGCCGCCCTCGACAGCGGGCCCCGCTGGCGGGAGCGTCTCGGCGACATCACCGCGCCGACCCTCGTGATCCACGGCGAGGACGACGCGTTCTTCCCCCTCGGGAACGGCGAGGCGCTCGCGGCCGAGATTCCGGGCGCCGAACTGGTGACCGTCCCGGGGATGGGCAACGAGCTTCCCCGGCGGACGTGGGACACGGTCGTCCCGTCCCTCCTCCGCCACACGTCCTGAATCCCGTGGGCCCGTCCTCGTGATTCATGAACTCCGCTCCGATCCGAGCCGGAGGGCGAGGAAGAAGTCGACCTGGTCCTCAAGGCGCGACAGGTCGCGGCCGGTCAGGTCCTGGACGCGCTGGATGCGGTAGCGCACCGAATTGACGTGCAGATGCAGCTCCTCGGCGGTGCGCGCCCAGGAGCCGGAATGCCGCAGGAACGTCTCCAGCGTCCGGACGAGGTCGGCGCCATGGACCTCGTCATAGGCATTCAGCGGATCCAGGAGCCGCACCCTGAACATCTCCCGCACGTCATCGGGAACGCCGGCCAGCAGCAGAACATGGGTGGCGAGTTCGTCGTGCCGGACGACGCTCACGGCAGAGGAACGGGTGGCCGCGAGCCGCCGCGCCTGGCGGGCCTCTTCGACGATGCCGCGCAGATCAGGCGCCTCGGCCGTGCCGCTGACGCCGACGGCGACACCGCCGCCCGCGAAGCCCGGAGCCAGCGCGTTGAGCGCGTCCTCGACCGTGCCGGCGACGTCGGGGCGGGGCGGGGACGGGACGAGGCCGACGACCTCGCCGTCCACCAGGCCGACCACCGGCCGCGCCTCCAGAAGGATCTCGGCGAGGACGGTGCGCAGCTCGCCCGCGCCCATCCCGCCCCGTCCCGAGGCGGCGACCGCGACCACCGGGACACCGGCGGCCAACCCGGATCGCTCCAGCTCACCGGCATGTCCGAGCCCGCCGCCTCCGGTCGCGGCGGCGGTCACGATCTCCTGGGCGCGGCGGCCCTCGGCGCCCAGCCGGTCGTCCAGCCGGGCCCGTTCGAGCGCGACGATGGCGGCCAGCTCGCCCGTGAGGGCGCGGCGCTCGGCGGGCCAGTCGGCGAAGTCGCCCTCGCACGCGATGAACCAGCCGGCCGCCCGGCACCGGGCGCCTTCGCCGACAGGGAAGACCGACGCGTCAAGACCGGCCGCGTACGTGGGCAGGCGCGGCGCGCGGAGGAAGGCCCCGGCCAGCGCGGCGGCGTCGGCGCCGGGAAGCCGCGGACCGGCGACGAGCCGCCCGGTGGCGGCGAGGACGTGGCAGCGCATGCCGAGGTCACGGCCGACCAGGTCGAGGACGGCGCCGAGCCCGGTGCCCTCCACGAGCCGCCGGTGCCGGTCCAGGACTGCGGTCAGGTCGGCGGCGCGGGCGCCGGACAGATGCCGGACGACCTCCTCGGTGACCGTCGCGAACGCCACGTCCTCGGGGACCTTGAACAGCGGGAGCCGGTGCCGGCGGCAGGCGGCGACGAGATCGTCCGGAACGGCGCCGAGGGCGAACTCCCCCGCCGCGAGGCCCGACACGCCCGCGTCGACGAGGGCGCGGACGAAGGTCTCCGAGTCCGCCGGGCCCGACCGCCACACGAGCCCGGTGAGGACGAGCTCCCGCCCGCGCAGGTAGCGGCCGGGGCTGAGAAGGTCGGTGGTGACGACCCAGCCGATCGGCCGGTCCAGCTCGGCGTCGTCCCCGGCGACGACCTCAAGCCGCAGCTCCGGCATGGCGAGCAGGGCGCGCAGCTTCATATGGAGAAAGCTACAAACCCCTGCGGCCGATGGACAGCACAGTTCGGACGTCCTGTGCCTCGACCACCCCACCGGCGGCTGTGTGTACTGGCAGGCAACGAGGAGGAGCGGGTGCTGTTCACGGAAGCGGACCTGTCCGCGTGCTGCGCGTCCCGCCGCTGGGTGACGGCGGTCGCCGGACGGCGCTACCGCGACCTGGACGAGCTGCGCGAAGCCGGAGCCAGGGCGCTGGACGAGCTCGCCTGGCCCGATGTGGAGGAGGCCCTGGCCGCCCATCCCCGCATCGGGGACCGCGTGGGCGGCTGGTCGCGGGCCGAGCAGTCGGGCATGGACGCCGCCGCCTCGGACGTGCGTGCCGCCCTCATCGAGGGGAACCGAGCCTATGAGGACCGTTTCGGTCACGTGTTCCTGATCTGCGCGACCGGGCGCACCGCCGCCGACATGCTCGGCGACCTCCGGGCGCGCCTGGGCAACGACGCCGAGGCCGAGCGGGCCGTCGTCCGGAGGGAGCTCGCGAAGATCGTGGATCTTCGTCTGGCCAAGCTGGCGGGGGAGTGGAGACCGTGAGTCTTTCGACGCACGTGCTGGACGCGGCGAAGGGGGTGCCGTCGGCGGGGACGACCGTCCGGCTGGAACGGCGCGACGCCGACGGCACCGGCTGGACGACGCTCGCCACCGCCCGCACCGACGGCGACGGCCGTATCAGGGAGTGGGGCACCGAGCCGGGCGCCGGGACGTACCGGCTGGTGTTCGACACCTCCGGCCTGTCGGACTTCTATCCCGAGGTCACCGTGGCCTTCACGATCACCGATCCCGGACGGCACCTGCACGTCCCGCTGCTGATCAGCCCGTTCGCCTACTCGACCTACCGAGGGAGCTAGCGCCATGGGCATCGTGCTGGGCCGCAACCGCTACGGGAAGGCGGAGACGCGCGTCGTCCGCGTCACGCGCTCCGGTACACGGCACGCGATCAAGGACGTGAACGTCAGCGTCTCGCTCTCCGGCGCGATGGAGGACGCGCACCTGACCGGCGACAACGCGGCCGTCCTGCCGACCGACAGCCAGAAGAACACCGTGTTCGCGTTCGCCAAGAAGCACGGCATCGAGGCGATCGAGGACTTCGGTCTCCTGCTCGCCCGCCATTTCGTGGACTCGCAGCCGACGATCACCCACGCCCGCGTGGAGATCCGCGAGTATTCCTGGGATCGCATCACGGGCGGGCATTCGTTCGTCCGGACCGGCGGCGAGGTCCGGACGGCGCTGATCCACAGCGACGGCGACGGCGGTGCCGAATCGGTCGTCTCCGGGCTGGAAGACCTGGTCGTGCTGAAATCGACGGGCAGCGAATTCCACGGGTTCGTCCAGGACGAGTTCACGACGCTCGAACCGACCGACGACCGCGTCCTCGCGACGGCCGTCACCGCCCGATGGCGCCACCGGAGCACCGGATACGGAGGCTGGGACGACTCCTATCGCGGGGCCCGCCATCACCTGCTGCACGCGTTCGCCGAAACGCACAGCCTGTCCCTCCAGCAGACGCTCTTCCAGATGGGCCGCCGGGTCCTGGACGAACGGGACGAGCTTTGCGAGATACGGCTGTCGATGCCCAACAAACACCATTTCCTCGTCGATCTGGAGCCGTTCGGAATGGACAACGACAACGAGGTGTACTTCGCGGCGGACCGCCCGTACGGGCTGATCGAGGGCACCGTCCTCACCGACGACGCGCCGCGCGCGGCGTCCGCCTGGGAATAGGGGATCGGGGAGCGATGGAATTCCTGCGACCGGCGACATGGCGCGAGGCGCTCGACGCGAAGGCGGAGCTGCCGGGCGCGCTGCCGCTCCAGGGCGGCACCGACGTCATGGTCGAGATCAACTTCGATCAGCGGCGGCCGGAGGCGCTGCTCGACCTGACGCGCATCCGCGAGCTCACCGGCTGGGACGCGGCGGACGGACGGCTCCGCGTCGGCGCCGCCGTCCCGTACACCCGCCTGATCACGGAACTGGGCGCGAGCCTGCCCGGCCTGGCGCAGGCGTCGCGGACGGTGGGCTCGCCGCAGATCCGCAACCGCGGCACGGTGGGCGGCAACCTCGGCGCGGCGTCGCCCGCCGGGGACGGCCATCCGCCGCTCCTGGCCGCCGGCGCGGTGATCGAGGCGGAGTCGGCGGCGTGCGGCGTCCGGATGATCCCGGTCGCGGAGTTCTTCACCGGCGTGAAGCGCAACGCCCTCGCGCCGGACGAGCTGATCCGCGCGTTCTGGACGGCGCCCGCGTCCGGCCCGCAGTACTTCGCCAAGATCGGCACCCGGAACGCGATGGTGATCGCCGTGTGCTCGTTCGCGATCGCCCTGCATCCGGCCGAGCGCCGCGTCGGCACGGGCCTCGGCTCCGCCGCGCCGACACCGCGCCGCGCCCCCGGCGCCGAGGAGTTCATCGCACAGGAACTGGACTGGGACGGGCGCGGCCCGCTCCGCGACTCGGCGGCGCGGCGGTTCGGAGAGCTGGTCGCCGAAGCGGCGTCGCCGATCGACGACGTCCGGGGGACGGGCGACTACCGCAGGCACGCCCTGGCGGTACTGGCCCGCCGCACCCTGGCCTGGGCCTGGCGCGACCATACAGCCGCGACCACCGGAAGGGAGGCTTCGTGATGCGCGTGAACGTCACGGTCAACGGCTCGCACGAGGTCGTGGACGACGTGTGGGAGGGCGAGAGCCTGCTCTACATGCTGCGCGAGCGGATGGGCCTGCCGGGCTCCAAGAACGCCTGTGAGCAGGGCGAATGCGGCTCCTGCACCGTCTACCTGGACGGTGTTCCGGCCTGCGCGTGCCTGGTCGCGGCCGGTCAGGCGGAGGGGCGGGAGGTCCGCACGGTCGAGGGTCTCGCCGAAGGCCCGCCGGGCGACGAGCGGCTCGACCCCGTCCAGGAGGCGTTCCTGGAGACCGGGGCCGTGCAGTGCGGGTTCTGCACGCCGGGACTGATCGTCCAGACGCACGACCTGATCGAGCGGAACCCCGCGCCGACCGACGCCGAGATCCGCGAGGCCCTCGCGGGGAACCTGTGCCGCTGCACCGGCTACGAGAAGATCCTGGACGCGGTGCGCCTGGCGGCGGAGCGGAAGGCGGCCGCATCGTGATCATCGAGAAGGCGCACGTCGTCACCGTCTCCGGCGACGAGTACCCGGACGGCCACATCGTCATCGACGGCGACCGCGTCACGGCCGTCGGCCCCGGACCGGCACCGCCCGCGCACGCGGCCGCGCACGACGGCGAGCGCATCGACGGGACCGGCTGCCTCGCCACCCCCGGCCTGATCAACACGCACCACCACCTCTACCAGTGGGCGAGCCAGGGCCTCGCCGTCGACGGCACGCTGTTCGAGTGGCTGACGGCGCTCTACAGGCCGTGGTCGAGGATGGACGCCGAGGTCGTGGCCGGTGCGGCGAGCGCGGGGCTCGGATGGCTCGCCAAGTCGGGCTGCACCACGTCCACCGACCATCACTACCTGTTCCCGAAGGGGCGCGGCGACCTGTTCGCGGCCGAGGTGGAGGCGGCGCGGGAGATCGGCGTCCGGTTCCACCCGTGCCGGGGCTCGATGGACCGGGGCGAGTCGCAGGGCGGCCTGCCGCCGGACGAGGTGGTCGAGGACCTCGACACCATCCTCACCGAGACCGAGGCCGCGATCGACCGGTACCACGACCCGTCGCCCGGCTCCATGCTGCGCGTGGCCGTCGCGCCCTGCTCGCCGTTCAGCGTGACCAGGGAGCTGCTCCTGGAATCGGCGGAGCTGGCGCGCGGCAAGGGGGTCAGGCTCCACACCCACCTGGCGGAGACGCTGGACGAGGAGGAGCACACGGCGGAGCAGTTCGGCATGACCCCGGCCGAGTACATGGAGTCGATCGGCTGGCTCGGCCCCGACGTGTGGCTCGCGCACTGCGTCCACCTGCACGACGCCGACGTCAAGCGGCTCGCCGAGACCCGCACCGGCACGGCGCACTGCCCCAGCTCCAACGCCCGCCTCGGCGCCGGGATCGCCCGCGTCTCGCACCTCCTCGCCGAGGGCGCGGCGGTCGGCCTCGGCGTGGACGGGCCGGCGTCGGCGGAACTCGTCCCGCTGGCGGGGGAGCTGCGCCAGGCGATCTACATGCAGCGCGCCCGGTACGGGCCGACCGCGCTGACCGCACGGCAGGCGCTGGAGATGGCGACGCTCGGCGGGGCCCGCTGCCTAGGGCGTGACGACGAGCTCGGCTCCCTCGAACCGGGCAAGCTCGCCGACATCGCGCTGTGGCGGCTGGACGGCTTCCACGCCGCCGTCGACGACCCCGTCGTCGCGTTCGCGTTCGGGCCGACGCCGCCGCTGGAGCGCCTCCTCGTCGGCGGCCGGGCGGTCGTCGACGGCGACACGCTCGTCACCGTCCCGCAGGACGAGGTCGCACGCCGCGGCGCCGACGCCCATCGCCGCCTGATGAAGCTCGCGGAGGAGGTGCTCTGATGGCCTCACCGGTGAAGACCCCGGGTCACGTGGCGGCCCCAGGGCTGGGAGGCGTGGGCGAGAGCCCGCTCCGCCCGGACGGGACGCTCAAGGTCGCCGGGGAGTTCGCGTACGCGTCCGACCTGTGGATGGACGGGATGCTGTGGGGCGCGACGCTCCGCAGCCCGCATCCCCGCGCGCTGATCCGCTCGATCGACATCGGCCCGGCGCTCGCGCTGCCCGGCGTCCGCGCCGTGCTGACCCACGAGGACGTCCCGGGCCGGAAGATGTTCGGCATCGACCACGCCGAGGACCAGCCCGTCCTGGCGATCGACCAGGTCAGGCACCAGGGCGAGCCGGTCGCGCTGGTCGCCGCCGACCATCCCGAGACGGCCCGCCGCGCCATGGCGAGGATCGGCGTCGACTACGAGGTTCTGGAGCCGATCACCGACCCGCGCGCCGTGATCGCCGACCCGGAGCGGCTGAAGGTCCAGGATCTCGGCGGCATCACCCGGTACCAGCCCGTCCGCGTCGGGGACGTCGACGCGGCGAAGGTCGAGGCCGAGGTCGTCGTCACGGGCGAGTACGAGGTCGGCATCCAGGACCAGGCGTTCCTCGGGCCCGAGTCCGGGCTGGCGATCCCGTCCGACGACGGCGGCGTCGACCTGTACGTGTCCACGCAGTGGATCCACAACGACCTCAAGCAGATCGCGCCGTGCCTCGGCCTCCCCGAGGAGCGGGTCCACATGACGCTCGCGGGCGTGGGCGGCGCGTTCGGCGGGCGCGAGGACCTGTCGATGCAGATCCACGCGGCGATGCTGGCGCTGCACACCGGCAGGCCGGTGAAGATGTCCTACAACCGGTACGAGTCGTTCTTCGGGCACGTCCACCGGCATCCCGCGCTGATGCGGTACGAGTACGGCGCCACGGCGGACGGCCGCCTGCTCTACGCCGACGTCGAGATCGTCCTGGACGGCGGCGCGTACACCTCGTCCACGAAGAACGTCGTCGGGAACGCGGCGTCCCTCGGCGTCGGCCCGTACGAGATCCCCAACATCAGGATCGACGCGTACGGCGTCTACACGAACAACCCGCCGTGCGGCGCGATGCGCGGGTTCGGGGCCGTCCAGGCGTGCTTCGCCTACGAGTCGATGATGGACCGGCTCGGCGTGGCCTGCGGGCTCGGCCCGGTGGAGATCCGCCGCCGCAACGCCGTCTCGCAGGGCTCCAAGCTCGCGACCGGGCAGGTCATCGAGTCGCCGGCGCCGCTCGCGGACATGCTGACCCGGCTGGAGGCGATGCCGCCGCCGCCAGCGCTCGACCCGTCCGACCTGCGGAACCTGCCGGGCGGGGTGTCGCAGACGACGCACGGGGAGGGCGTCGTGCGGGGCATCGGGTACGGCGTCGGGATCAAGAACATCTGCTTCTCGGAGGGCTTCGACGACTATTCCACGGCCCGCGTCCGGCTGGAGGTGATCGGCGGCGAGGCGACCGCGCTCGTGCACACGGCGGCGGCGGAGGTCGGGCAGGGGCTTGTCACGATCCAGGCGCAGGTCGCGCGGACGGAGCTGGGCGTCCAGAAGGTCACGATCGCGCCCGCCGACAACCGGGTGGGCGACGCGGGCTCGTCCAGCGCGTCCCGCCAGTCGTACATGTCGGGCGGCGCGGTCAAGGCGGCCTGCGAGGCGGTCCGCGCGGAACTCCTCGCCCTCGCGGCCCGGCGCTTCGGCCGCACCGACCTCGCCGTCGCCGGAGGGAAGATCGTCTCGCGGGCGGGCGGCGTGCTCGGCACGGTCGAGGACGTCCTCGGCGACACCGCCATCGAGGAGACCCGCGAGTACCGGCACCGCCCCACGACCGCGATGGACCCGGTCACCGGGCAGGGACGCAGCCACACGCAGCTCGCCCTGTGCGTCCACCGCGCCGTCGTGGACGTGGACGTCGACCTCGGGCTCGTCAAGGTCGTCGAGCTGGCCGCCGTCCAGGACGTCGGGAAGATCATCAACCGGACGGGCGTGGAGGGGCAGATCCACGGCGGGTCCGCGCAGGGCCTCGGGCTCGCGGTGATGGAGGAGATCGTCGTGTCGGACGGCGTCGTCCGGAACCCGTCCTTCACCGACTACCTGATCCCCACCATCCTTGACATGCCGCCGATGAAGCTCGACATCCTGGAGAACCCGGACCCGGAGGCGCCGTACGGGCTGCGCGGGGCGGGCGAGCCGCCGACGCTGTCGTCCACGCCCGCGATCGTCGCCGCGATCCGCGCCGCGACAGGCCGGGCGCTGGCGCGCGTGCCCGTCCGGCCGGAGCACATCGTCCAGGGGGACTGACGTGGACGACCTCGTGATCGGCTCCCGCCGGGCGGTCCTGCCGGACGGCGAGCGTCCCGCAACCGTCTCCGTCCGCGACGGCCGCGTCTCCGCGATCGGCCCCTACACCGGCACCGGGATCGATCTGGGGGACGTCGCGCTGCTGCCCGGCCTGGTCGACACCCACGTGCACGTCAACGAGCCGGGCCGCACCGAATGGGAGGGCTTCGCCACCGCGACCCGCGCCGCGGCGGCGGGCGGCGTCACCGCGCTGGTCGACATGCCGCTCAACGCGCTCCCGCCGACCGTCGACCCGGCCGCGCTGGCGGCGAAGCGCGAGGCGGCGGAGGGCGCGTGCGCGGTGGACGTCGGATTCTGGGGCGGAGCCGTCCCCGGCAACCTCGCCTCGCTGCGCGCCTTGCACGACCTCGGCGTGTTCGGTTTCAAGTGCTTCACGTCCGATTCCGGCGTCCCGGAGTTCCCGCCGCTCACGGAGGCGCAGATGCGGGCGGCGTTCCGGGAGATCGCCTCGTTCGGGGGGCTGGTCATCGTCCACGCGGAAGACCCGGCGTCGCTGACGGCGCCGTCCGGTGGCGGGTACGCGGAGTTCCTGGCGTCGCGTCCGGCGTCGGCCGAGCGTCTCGCGGTGGAGCAGGTCGTCCGGCTGGCGGAGGAGACGGGCGTGCGCGCCCACATCCTGCACCTGTCCGCCGCCGACTGCCTGGACGTCCTGGCGAAGGCCCAGGCGGACGGCTTGCCCGTCACCGCCGAGACCTGCCCGCACTACCTGACGCTCTGCGTCGACGACGCCCACAGCCCGGCGCACAAATGCTGCCCACCCATCCGCGACGCCGCCAACCGCGACCTGCTCTGGCAGGGGTTGGCCTCGGGCGTCATCTCCTGCGTCGTCACCGACCATTCGCCCTGCACGCCCGAGCTGAAGCGCGGCGACTTCGCCACCGCGTGGGGCGGGATCTCGTCCCTCCAGCTCGGCCTGCCCGCCGTCTGGACGGCGGCGCGCGCACGCGGCCACAGCCTGCACGACGTCGTCCGCTGGATGTCCGAAGGCCCGGCGGCGCTGGCGGGCGTCCCCGGCAAGGGCGGGATCGTCGTGGGGAACGACGCCGACCTCGTCGCGTTCGCCGCGGACGCGACCTTCACCGTCGACCCCGCCGCCCTCCACCACCGCCATCCCGTCACCCCGTACGAGGGCCGGACGCTGACCGGGGTCGTCCAGGCCACCTGGCTCCGCGGCGCGCTGGCCACAGGTGCGCCCGCCGGGCGCCTGCTCAGCCGCCCGGACGCGTCATGACCGGCTTCACCGCGCTGCCCGACCTGGCCGTCCGCACCCTCGGCGGCTCGGTGACCGCCGCGAGCGACGAGTCCTTCGCGGCGAAGGAGAACCTCCTCAACCCGTGGGCGCCCGCGTTCAGGCCCGAGACGTTCGGGCCGAAGGGGCAGGAGTACGACGGCTGGGAGACCGCCCGGCGGCGCGGCGGCGGTCACGACTGGGCGCTGATCCGCCTCGGCCTCCCGGGCAGGATCATCGGCGTCGTCATCGACACGGCCTGGTTCAAGGGGAACTTCCCGCCGCACGCCTCCGTCGAGGCCTGCTTCGCGGACGGCCACCCGACGCCCGCCGAGCTGCTGGACGCCGACTGGGTCGAGATCGTCCCCAAGAGCCCTCTGGAGGGCGACACGGCCCACGCGTTCGCCGCCGCCGAGACCGGCCGCGTGTTCACCCACGTCCGGCTCTCGATGTTCCCGGACGGCGGCATCGCCCGGCTCCGCGTCCACGGCGACGCCGTCCCGAACCCCGAGTTCCTGACCGGGCTGACCGCCGACCTCGCCGCCCTGGAGAACGGCGCCCGCGTCGTCGAGTGCTCCGACATGTTCTACTCGTCGCCGGACAACATGCTGCACCCGGGAACGGCCCGCAACCAGGCCGAGGGCTGGGAGACCGCCCGGCGGCGCGACGGCGGCCACGACTGGGCCCTGATCCGCCTCGCCGCCCCGGGCGTCATCAGGCTGGCCGAGATCGACACCACGAACCTCAAGTTCAACGCGCCCGCCGGGTTCGCGCTGTCCGGCTTCGACGACCGCCGCCCCTCCGCACCGCCCCTGACACTCATCCCGCGCACCCGGCTGCAGCCCGACACCCGGCACCGCTTCCGGCTCCCATCGCCGTCGCCCGAGGTCACCAGCGTCCGGCTCGACATCCACCCGGACGGCGGCATCGCCCGGCTCCGCCTCCTCGGCGACCTCGCCCCGGACGCCGAACGCGACCTCATCGCCCGCTGGGACGCACTCACCCGCACCCCGCCACCCCGGGCATGAACATGCCCCCGGCGAGAAAGGCGCCGGGGGCATGCACAACCTGGGTCAGGAAGCCTCGGTAGGGTCTTCCAGGAGGTCGTCGAACTCGCCGTCCTTGACGCCCGCGATGAAGGCGTCCCACTCGGCCTCGGTGAAGTAGAGGATCGGGCCCTCCGGGTTCTTCGCGTCACGCATGACGACGGCCCGCTCACCGAAGTCCTTGTGCTGGACGGGGACGTCCTTGCCATCGACGAACTCGATGATGACCCCGTCGCTGAGGATCGGTTCCTGCTCGGTCACTGGCACACCTTCTCATCCTGGAACCGGCCGATTCGCACCCGGACCGGCCGGGGATCGTCCTGGCGCTGTCGTGCCTCAGGGTACTAACGAAGGCATCCCCGGCCGTCCAGATTGGGGAGGGACGGCCGGGGAAGACTGGCGACAGCGTGTTATGGCTTGCTGAATCCGAAGGTGTAGTCACCGTTGCCGCTGTAGGCGTGCACGCGGTACCGGTAGGTTCCGGCGGTGCCGGTGTAGTTGATGGTCTCGTCGGGGGTCGGGCTGATCGAGAAGGCGACGGTCTGCCAGGTGGTCCCGTTCAGCTTCTGCAGGTAGACGTCGAAGTCGACGCCGTCGGGGCCGTCGAGGCACGCGGTGTGCGCGCCGGTCGCCGTCGTCGTGTAGTTGCCGGACGGCTGGTAGTCGCTGGCGCCCGACGTCAGCGAGTCGGTCACCTGGGTCTGGTGGCCGTCGCAGGTGCCGGGGCCTGGGCCGCCGTCCTCGGTGATGAGCTCACGGCCGTCCTGCGCGAGGATCTGCAGGACCTCGCCGACGGGGTTGAACCAGGTCTGGTCGCTGCTGTCCTGGCCGTTGTTGCAGCTGCCGGACGTGCCGGACGTGATGCCCTGCGCCTGCCCGCCCGTCTGGGTGAACAGCGCGCCGCCGGAGTCGCCGGGGTCGGCGCAGACGTTGGCGCGGATCAGGCCGGTGACGGTGCCCTCGGGGTAGTTGACGGTCGCGTTCCGCTGCTGGATGGGGCCGCACCAGATCCGCGTGCTGGTCGTGCCGCCCGACCGGCACACCTGCGTGCCGACGGGCGCCTCGGTCGCGCCGAGGATCGTCTCGTAGGTCCCGTCGTACCTGTTGACCTTGGGGGTGGGGGTCCACTGGCTGTTGGTGTCGACCCACGCGTAGTCGTTGCCGGGGAACGAGGAGCCGCCGAACGTGCCCTGCGCGACCCGGTTCGCGCCCTGCGTCGTCTCGCCGGTGTCGCCGCAGTGCCCGGCCGTCATGAACCCGCCGGTGACGGCGAACGCGACGGAGCAGCCGTACTGGGTCGTCCAGTACCGCTCGCCGCCGATGATGTCGTAGACGAGGCGGGGCTTCTCCGCCGACCGGACGATCCGGACCGCCGACGCGTTGACGCCGCTGGCCTTCAGGAACCGCTTCGCGGCGGCCCGGTCGGAGGTGTTGACGACGACGGTGTTGCTCTCGGCGTCGACGTACCACGAGGTCACGGACTTCGCGGCGGAGCGGGAGTGCCTGTTCAGCTTCGACAGCTCGCCGCTGAGCTGCCGTTCGCTGTACTTCACCACCTTCGGCTGCGCGCCGGCCGCCTTGATCTCGGTGGTGGCGGCGGCGTCGGTGGTGGCGACGACGACCTGGGAGCCGTTCTTCACCCAGGCGCCGCCGAACTCGGCTCCGAGCGATACCCGGAGGTTCTTCTGAATGGCGGCGGTCTTTCCGATCGGGCCGACTGGTCGCGGCGTCGTTGCCGCGGTCTGCTGCCGGGCGGCCGGGGACGCCGTGTCCGCGAGCGCTGGGGTCGCCAGCGCCGCGGCCAGGCAGGTCCCGACCGTGATGCCCAGCAGCAGGTGTTTGCGGGCCATGTGGCTCTCCTGTTTGGGGGTGGGGGTTGGGAGAGGTTTGGGCGCCCAATGCCGGGACTGTAGAGCGGCGTATAAACCGCAGCAATAAATCGCTTACAAGTGGTATTTCAATGTTGATTCGATTCGGCTCGAACGCTCACGCGTCGATGAGGAGGCGGGCGGCGGATATCTCCAGCCGGGCCTGGATCTCCTCGGCGGTGGCGTTGCCGCGCAGCATCTCGATCATCTCCATGGTCCAGATGCCGGCGAGCGCGCGGGCGACGAGCCGGCGCGGGTCGTCGGCCGGGATGTCGGCGCCGCCGTCCGGGGAGCCGGAGGCGGCGCGCAGCAGCAGGCCGGTCATCCGCTCGCCGAAGTCGGTCTTGACGTCCGACAGCAGCAGCGAGCGGATCAGCGCCTCCGCCAGCTCGGGCTCGCGCATCAGCCCGCGGGTGGCGCGCATCAGCACCTCGACGGCGCGCTGCGGCGGGTCCCCGGCGCGCGGCGGGCGGCGCTCGATGCTGCCTTCGAGGAGGTCGAGCTCCTCGCCGACGACGGCGACGACCAGGTCCATCTTGGACGGGAAGTAGCGGTAGAGGGTGCCGAGCGCGACCCCGGCCCGCTCGGACACGGTGCGCATCTGCATCGCCTCGATGCCGCCGCGCGACGCGAGCGCCGCGGCGGCCTGGACGATACGCTTGCGCCGCTGGTGCTGGCCGCGCGAGCGCACGCCCGCCTGCCGCGCGGGGCCGGCCGCCTGCCCCCGGGTCTCGTCCCCGGTCATTGTCGGCTCTGCGGTCACGGTCGTTCCCTTCTCAGCGGTCGGTCGGTGATCCGGCGCCTCCCCCCAAGGATACAACCCGCACAAGAACCTGTTATCAAATCTGCCCGGCGTGGCCGCATGGCCTCATGCCCGCCCTCTGGACACAGACTAGAATCTGTTCTACTTTCGCGTTGTCCGGAAGGGAGCGGATGCGTGGACTTCACCCTCGACGAACCCCGGCGGGAGCTCCAGGGGCTCGCGGCCGGCCTGCTCGCCCGCGAGGCGGCGCGGGAGCGGCTGGAGGCGTTCGAGCGGGGCGGCGCGCCGTACGACGCCGCGGCCTGGACGGCCCTCGCCCGGGCCGGGCTGCTCGGCGCCGTCCTGCCGGAGGACGCCGGCGGCGCGGGACTCGGGCCGGTCGGGCTCGCCGTCCTCCTGCGGGAGGCCGGCGCGGCGGTCGCTCCCGTCCCGGTGTACGCGTCGCTCGCGCTCGCGGCCGTCCCGATCGGGCTGCACGGCACCCCCGCGCAGCGCGAACTGCTCGGCCCGCTCATCGAAGGGGAGACCGTCCTGACGGGCGCGTACCGCGAGCTCGGCCCTCCCGGGCGGATCGCGGCGACGGCGCGGCCGGACGGCGATGGCGGCGGTTTCGTCCTCGACGGTGTGAAAACGTTCGTGCCGTACGCGCGGGAGGCATCACGCATCCTTATCCCCGCCCGCGTCGAGGGCGAGGGAGTCGGCGTGTTCCTCGTGGAGCCCGCGGCCGTGACGATCACGCGGCAGCCGTCCGCGACCACCGAGCCGCTGTCGCGCGTCGCGCTCGGCGGCGTCCGGGTCGGGCCTGACGCCCTGCTCGGCGGGACCGCCGACGGCGCAGCCTGGGACACGCTGCGCCGCACCGCCGTCGCCGGGGCGGTGTCGCTCGCGTCCGGCGTCATCGAAGGCGCGCTGGAACTGACGAAGGAGTACGTCAAGACGCGCGAGCAGTTCGACCGCGTCCTCGCGCAGTTCCAGGCGGTCACCATGCAGATCGGCGACGTCTACATCGCCAAGCGCGCGCTGGACGTGGCCGTCTGGGCGGGCGTGTGGCGTCTCGCCGAGGGCGCCGCCGACACCGACGAGGTCCTCGCCGTCGCCGCGTTCAACGCCTGCGGCCCCGTCGTGGAGGCGCTCTACACGTGCCAGCACCTGCACGGCGGCATCGGCCTGGACGTCACGTATCCGCTGCACCGCTACTTCGCCTGGGGCAAGCAGTGCGCGCACCTCCTCGGCGGCGCCGACGACACCCTCGACGCACTCGGCGAGCTTCTCCTGCAGCCTCGGGGGTCTGGGGGTCGCCCCCAGAAAGGTAGGGCGTGATGTTCATCGACCTGACCGGCGAGCAGAAGAAGCTGCGCGCCGAGCTGCGCGAGTACTTCGAGAACTGCCTGGACGCGGAGCAGCGCGCCGCCGTCCGGGACGACCCGTTCGGCCCCGCCTACCTGGAGCACTGCCGCCGCCTCGGCCGCGACGGGATGCTCGGCGTCGCGCTGCCGAAGGAGTACGGCGGCCGCGGCTACGGCCCGGTCGAGCAGACGATCTTCGCGACCGAGATCGCCCGTGCCGAGGTCACCTACCCGCTCATCACGCTCAACTCCGTCGCGCCGACGATCCTGCAGTACGGGACGGACGCGCAGAAGGAGTTCTTCATCCCGCGCATCCTCGCCGGGGAGTGCCATTTCGCGGTCGGCTACAGCGAGCCGGGCGCGGGCACCGACCTCGCCGCGCTGCGCACCACCGCCGTCCGGGACGGCGACCACTACGTCGTGAACGGCCAGAAGATATTCACCTCCGCCGCGCACACCGCCGACTACGTGTGGCTCGCCGCGCGCACCGACCCGGACGCGAAGAAGCACAAGGGCATCTCGATGCTCATCGTCGACTGCGAGGACCGGGGCTTCTCCTGGACGCCGATCATCACCATGGACGGCCGCCACCACACCAACTCGACGTACTTCCAGGACGTCCGCGTCCCGGCGGACATGCTGATCGGCGAGCCGAACAAGGGCTGGGACCTCATCGTCAGCCAGCTCAACCACGAGCGGGTCACGCTCGGCCCGGCCGGGAACATCGGGCACGTGCACGTCCGGCTGGAGCGCTGGGCCCGCGGCACCGCCGGGCCGGACGGGCGGCCGCTGATCGAGACGCCCGCGGTCCGCCGCGCGGTCGCGCGCGTGCACGCCTACCTGCGCGTGAACGAGCTGCTGAACTGGCAGGTCGCCGCGAACCAGGATCTCGGCTGGCTCGGCGCCCCGGACGCGTCCGCCACCAAGATCTACGCCTCGGAGCGGGTGCAGGAGGTCGGCCGGATCGTCGGCGACGTCCTCGCCCGGCACGGCGACCCCGGCGACCCGGAGACCGCCGAGTTCGTCGAGGCGGCCGACCGGCTCGCGAAGGGCGCGCTGGTGCTGACGTTCGGCGGCGGCGTCAACGAGATCCAGCGCGAGCTGATCGCGATGATCGGCCTGGGCCTGCCCCGGGCCCCGCGCTGACCCCGCCGGTCTTCGCCGTCTCGAACCGCGCGGGCGTCAGTCCGGCGGCGGTTCCTCGAAGCCGTTCTCGAGGATGGCGAAGGCCCGGTCGACGGTCTCGGAGATCGAGCCGAACGCGTCGGGGTAGCGGCGCAGCGCGTCGGTGGCGGCCTGGAAGCCGCAGGTCGCCACGCCGGCGATGACGTGCGGGCGCAGGTCGGTGGCGGGGTCGAGGCCGAGCCGCTCGGCGATGACCTCGGTCAGCAGCGCCTGCTTCTTCTGCGCGCGCTCCAGGCTGCCCGCCATGAGGGCCGGGCTCTGGCTCACCATCTCGAACATGCAGTTGAACCGCTCCGGGTCGAAGCCGAGCTCGCCGCGCTCGCCGGCGCGGGCGATCTCCACCACGGTGCGGCGCAGCGCCGTCATGATCGGCTCGTCGGCGGGGCGCGCGGCGAGCGCCGCCAGGACGGCGCGGAGCTGCTCCTCCTGGAAGGTGAGCGCGACGTCCTCTTTCGAGGCGAAGTAGCGGAAGAACGTGCGGGACGAGACGTCCACGGCGTCGGCGATCTCCTCGACGGTGGTCGCGTCGAAGCCCTTCTCGGCGAAGAGGGAGAACGCGGCGTCGACGAGCGCGTCGCGGGTGCGCTGCTTCTTGCGTTCGCGCCGGCCCGGGGGCTGGGATCCGGGACCGGTGGAACCGGTCTCGGGGGCGGTCGCGGTCATGTGCGAAGTGTAGCCAGCCGGTGATCCCGAGCCAAGCGTCACCGGCTGAATGTTGTCGTGAGATGAATCATGTCTCACTCTGACGAGCGGCATTTGACGACATGTGTCATCCCATGACAGTTTGAGTCCCGTCACGTCGGAGATCGAAGATCGCCTACACGCCACCTGGAAGGTCGCTGATGAGTCAGTCCAAGGGCGCCGAGACGCTGGAGCCGGGCGCCGTCCACGCACCGCCGCGCGACAGGGCGCGCGGCCGCCCCGCGAGATCCGGCCACGGCCATCCCTGGCTCACGCTGGTCGCCGTCGCGCTCGGCGTCATGATGGTCGGCCTGGACGCGACCGTCGTGTCCATCGCCAACCCGGCCATCGCCAAGGACCTCGGCGCGAGCCTGTCCGGGCTGCAGTGGGTCACCAACGCCTACCTGCTGGCGCTCGCCGTCACGCTGATCCCGGCAGGGAAGATCGCCGACCGGTTCGGGCGCAAGCGGACGTTCCTCGCGGGCGTGATCGGCTTCGCGATCTCCTCGGTGCTGATCGGCCTGTCGGGCGGCCTCGGGATGGTCATCTTCTGGCGCGTGGTGCAGGGCTTCGCGGGGGCGCTCCTGCAACCGGCCAGCCTCGCGATCCTGCGCAACACGTTCCCCGCCGACAAGCTCAACACCGCCATCGGCGTCTGGGGCTCCACGGTCGGCATCTCCATCGCGGGCGGCCCGATCGTCGCCGGCGTCCTGGTCGAGAACGTCAGCTGGGAGTCGGTGTTCTTCCTGAACGCCCCGCTCGGCATTGTCGCGCTCCTCGTCGGCCTGTGGGTGATCCGCGAGTCGCGCGACGAGGAGGCCGTCGGCTCGTTCGACCTGCCCGGCGTCGCACTGCTCACCGGCGCGCTGTTCGGGCTGGTCTGGGGCCTGATCAAGGCCGGTGAGGACGGCTTCGGGGACGCGGTCCCGCTGGTGTCGTTCGCCGTGTCGGCCGTGCTGTTCGCCGCGTTCGTCTGGAACGAGCTGCGGGTCGAGCGCCCGCTGCTGCCGCTCGGGCTGTTCCGCTCGGTGTCGCTGTCGGCGGCGACCGGGCTGATCATCCTCGGCTTCTTCGGGATGTTCGGGACGGTCTTCTTCATCACCCTCTACCTGCAGCAGGTGCACGGCATGAGCCCGGTGGACGCGGGCGTCCGGATGCTGCCGATGACCGCCGTGTTCATCGTCGCGTCCCCGCTGGCGGGCGCGCTGACCAGCCGGTTCGGTCCGCGGCTGCCGCTCGTGCTCGGCATGGCGTTCACCGCGGCCGCGATGTTCGGGCTGGCGCGCATCGGGGTGAACGCCCCCTACGTCGAGCTGTGGCCCTGGTTCGTGCTGGTCGGGCTCGCGTTCGGGATGGTCATCGTCGCCGGGACGGAGGCCATCGTCGGCAACGCGCCCGCGCACCTCGCCGGCGTCGCGGGCGGGCTCCAGCAGACGGCCGCGCAGCTCGGCGGCGTGCTCGGGACCTCCGTACTGGGCGTGCTGCTGTCCACCAAGGTGGGCGACGTGCTGTTCGGGCGCCTGACCGGCGCGGGCGTCCCGGCCCCGGCGGCGGAGCAGCTCGCGGGCCAGGGCGGGATCGTCTCGCAGGGCGTCGCGCCCGTCCCGCCCGGAACGTCGGGACCGGCCGCCGAGGCCATCACCACGGGCAGCCACCTCGCGTTCATGGACGGCTTCCAGAACGCGCTGACCGTCGCCGGCGCGGTCGCGGTCGCCGCCGTGCTCGCGGCGCTGCTCGTCCGGCGCGGCAACACCCCGGTCGACGGCGCCGCCGCGGTGTGACGGACCGGGGCCGCGCGACGAACCGCTCCGGCGGGGAGGCGCGTCAGCCCTGGCCGGTGTCCGGGGTCGGGGCCGGGTTGGACGTGGGGCTCGGGCTGGGGGTGCCCGGGTCCCCCGCCGGC
>NZ_SMJX01000644.1 GCF_004348535.1 Actinomadura sp. KC216 | reverse complement strand
CTGCCCGACGACCCCGCCCGCACCTTCACCGTCACCGACCACCTCGACGGCGCCACCTACACCTGGACCCGCTCCAACTACATCCGCCTGGACCCCCACACCCAACCCGCACACATCCTCACGTTCGAGAAGCCGGACGCCGGACGTGTGCGGGCCGAGAACCCTCCCAGGAAGCGCAGGACCACGAAGAGGACGAGCGGCGGCAGCTGAGTCAGACGGGCTCGGCGGCCAGCAGGCGGTCCTCGATGGAGCGGCATCCGGTGAAGACCGAGCCGAGACCCTCGCGGTCGATGATCTCGCGGAGCCTGGCGGGCAGCGCCGGGAGCGCGAGGCAGCCGCCGTCGGCGGCGACGCGCCAGCGGATGCCGAGCAGGATCGGCAGCGGGTCGCAGCGGACGCCGAGCCGGTCGTGCATCCGCACCATGAGGTGGCGCAGGTTCCCCTCCACGAGCTTGGTGAGCGTCTCCCCGAGCCGCGGCACCGTGACCTCGTCCAGCACCCCGGACAGGTGGACGACGGTGTGGTCGCCGTCCCCGGCCGCCGTCGTGGTGATCATGAGTTCGGACGGGGCGGGCGGGTTCGGCGCGAGCCCGGCGTCACCCGGGTGCAGGGCCCGGATGGCGTCCAGCACGTGGGTGGTGTCGACGTCCGTCCCATCGCCGTCCGGGACGGGCGCGGCCGTGGCCGACGCGACGTCCGGGAACATCGGGACGAGCCGCGCCAGGCCGGTGAGCCGCAGGGCCCGCCGCACGTGGACGGACGGTTCGGGCACGACGGCCCGCAGCACGCAGCCGAGCAGTTGCGCCCGCGTCTCGGCGCGGGCCAGCAGGACGAGCCCGGCCGCGTCCAGCAGCACCGCGTCACCGAAGTCGACGACGACCCCGCCGCGGGGGCCGCCGCGCCGCCGTCCCCGCGGCGGGGCCGCGCCGGCGGCGAGGGACAGCGCCTTGCTCACCCCTTCCCTGATCCCCGCGTAGTTCTGCCAGCTGATCTGCGCGGGCAGGCTCAGCACGATGAACCCTCGCCGGGTCTCGATGCTCAGGCCCGGCACGATGGTGTCCTTCATGTGTCACATCCCGATCGGGGTTCTCGTGGCCGCGCGGGCGGGCCGGGGCGGAGCGGTCGTGGC
>NZ_SMJX01000643.1 GCF_004348535.1 Actinomadura sp. KC216 | reverse complement strand
GCGCCAGACGCGCGCCACGATGACGACCTCGCGCGGCTCGCGGATCGGGGTGAGGCGGCACCAGGTGCGCGGCTCGGCGAGGTAGCGGGTCTGGGAGATCAGCAGCTCGGTGAGGCGCTTGCCCTCGATGACGGGACGGGTGGCCAGCCAGGTCAGGACGCCCGGCGGGACGATGTACAGCACGTGCCAGGGCGACTCGAACGGGATGCCCGCGAACCTGAGCATGAGGATCCACGGCACGAACACGCCGAGGAACACGCCGATCTGGACGAGCGGCAGCGGCATGGGCAGCCGCAGGTCGTACAGCTTGTACAGCCGTTTCTCGATGCGCCAGATGTTCGTGTACGTGGGTAGATCCACGCCCCTACTCCCCTAACTGCCCGAGCACGGGTCCGCCTGCCGATCCTCCGTCCGGGGGGTCAGGAGACGTCCACGCCGAGGGCCTTGGCTATCGCCTTGGCCGTGGTCTCGATGATGTTGGGCACGTAGAAGACCACCCCGATTCCGATCGCCAGCACGATGAATTGGACGAAACGCGTGATCTCGCGGGTGAACAGGAAGAAGATCGCGACAATGGAGACGATCACCAGGAAGAGCGGGCCGAATATCTGGCGGAGCCAATCGGCGAGCTGGTCGGTCTGGAGTTCGTCGTCGGGCGCCGCCAGGATTTCGTGGGGAATCGACGCCATGATGTGGTGCAGCATCGACTGCTACCTTCCTTGGTCGGCGGATCGGCTGGGGGGTGGTTTCCTCAAATCGCGGCCTCTCATGATGCGCTCGGTTCGGTGGTGCCGCGAATGTCGCGCACGAGCCAGGTCGTGCCCCTCTTGACCATGGCGAGCCGGTAGGTCTGGTCGAGCTCGCCGCCACCGCCCTGCGCGAGCTGCCACACGACCGTCGCGGTGACGGTGCGCTCGCCCGCGGACCCCTTGGGCGCCACGACCTCCTTGACCTGCATGAACCGGACGGTGTTGGCGAGGCCCGCGATGGCCGTCCCGGTGGAGGAGAAGCGGGACAGGGCCGCCTGGTTGCCGGTGGCGTACTCCTGGAAGAACGTTCCGAGGAACGGCTGAAGCTCGCTTTCGAGAGCGGTGTCGCGGTCTTGGACGCCGCTCGGGGGAAGCTTGGCCTTGGTCGGCGGGGGAAGGAGGG
>NZ_SMJX01000642.1 GCF_004348535.1 Actinomadura sp. KC216 | reverse complement strand
GGAGGACGGCGGCGTGCAGCGGGCGATCCATGATCTGATCAGGGTAGACGACCCCGCTGAACGCGTTCAAACCCGGGGGCTGTTGAATGGGACCCGAAGCGCCGCGCCCCCCGGCGCGGGTCCCCCGACGGAGAGGAAGACATGGTCTCGGAGCTGTTCGACGCGGACGCGTGGAAAGAGGTCGAGGGGTTCGGCTTCACCGACATCACCTACCACCGTGCGGTGGACCACGGGACGGTCCGGGTGGCGTTCGACCGGCCCGAGGTGCGCAACGCGTTCCGCCCGCACACGGTGGACGAGCTGTACCGGGCGCTGGACCACGCGCGGATGTCCAGCGACATCGGATGCGTGCTGCTGACGGGCAACGGCCCGTCCCCGCGCGACGGCGGGTGGGCGTTCTGCTCCGGCGGCGACCAGCGGATCCGGGGCAGGGACGGCTACAAGTACGCCGAGGGGGAGACCTCCGACACGATCGACCCGGCGCGGGCGGGGCGGCTGCACATCCTGGAGGTGCAGCGGCTGATCCGGTTCATGGGCAAGGTCGTGATCTGCGTGGTGCCGGGCTGGGCGGCGGGCGGCGGGCACAGCCTGCACGTGGTGTCTGACCTCACGCTCGCGAGCCGGGAGCACGCGCGGTTCAAGCAGACCGACGCGGACGTGGCGAGCTTCGACGGCGGGTTCGGGTCGGCGTACCTGGCGCGGCAGGTCGGGCAGAAGTTCGCCCGGGAGATCTTCTTCCTGGGCGACACCTACGACGCGGAGGCGGCGCACCGGATGGGGATGGTGAACGCGGTCGTCCCGCACGCGGAGCTGGAGGCGACGGCGCTTGAGTGGGCGCGGAAGGTCAACGGGAAGAGCCCGACGGCGCAGCGGATGCTGAAGTACGCGTTCAACCTGGTAGACGACGGGCTCGTCGGGCAGCAGGTGTTCGCGGGCGAGGCGACGCGGCTGGCGTACGGGACCGACGAGGCCGCCGAGGGGCGGGACTCCTTCCTGGAGAAGCGCGACCCCGATTGGTCGCGTTTCCCGTGGTACTACTAATGGTCGAACGCGCACGGTGTGGTCAGGAATACGGTGATTGGGCGGGCAGTCAGGGGGTTCGGCGGGTGCGGGTGTACTCCATCCCGATGCGGACGCGGTTCCGCGGTGTGACGC
>NZ_SMJX01000641.1 GCF_004348535.1 Actinomadura sp. KC216 | reverse complement strand
CGGTGGCGGTTGGGACGCGGGGTGGGGGAGACCTACGCGTTCTTGGGGAGGACGGCTCGCCTGCGGGGCCCGTCGAGCGTGTGCCGGATCTGGTGGCGGCCGTTGCTGAGCGGGAGAAGGCCGACGCGCCTCGGTGGGTGTGGGCGTCTACGGCGCGGTTCTATCCGCGGCTGATCGAGGCGGGCGTGCGGGTGGGGCGCTGCCATGATCTGGAGCTGGTCGAGAGTCTTCTGCTCGGTTATGCGGGCAGGTACGGGGAGCCGCGGTCCGTCCGGGCGGCGTGGGCCCGGTTGCGTGGGGAGCCGGTGCCTCCTGATCGGACGCCACAGGAAGAGTCGCCGCAGCCTTCGCTGTTCGACGATGATCGGGAAGAGGCCGCCGACGACATCGAGCAGGTCGTGGCCGTGCATGGGGAGCAGCAGCGGGTCATCGGCGGGCTGGACGGGTTCGCGCTGCTCGCGGCGGCCGAGTCGGCGGGCGCGCTCGTGGCGGCCGAGATGGGGCACGACGGGCTGCCCTGGTCGGCGGCCGAGCACGACGCGCTGCTCACCGAACTGCTCGGGCCGCGTCCGTCCGGTGGGCTGCGGCCCCGCAGGCTCCAGGAGCTCGCCGATCAGATCAGCGCGGCGTTCGGCCCGCGCGTGCACGTCAATCCGGATTCGCCCGCGCAGATCCTCAAGGCGTTCGCGTCGGCGGGGTTGCCGGTGGCGTCCACGCGGGCGCACGTCCTCAAGCGGCTCGACCATCCGGCCGTGCCGCTGCTGCTGGAGTACAAGGAGCTCTCGCGGCTCCACACGGCGCACGGCTGGGCGTGGCTCGACACGTGGGTGAGCGGCGGGCGGTTCCGTCCCGAGTACGTGGCCGGCGGTGTGGTGTCCGGGCGGTGGGCGACGAGCGGCGGCGGCGCGCTGCAGATCCCGCGCGTCCTGCGCAAGGCCGTCGTCGCCGACCCCGGCTGGTCGCTGGTCGTCGCCGACGCCGCGCAGCTCGAACCGCGCGTGCTCGCCGCCCTGGCGGGCGACCGCGCGTTCACCGACGCCGCCGCGCACGGCGACCTCTACGCGGCGCTCTCCGACGTGTTCCACGACGAGGGCGGCGAGGGGATGAGCGAAGCGAACCGGGGGGTGTGGGGGGTCGGCCCCCCACAGGGAGCAGGGA
>NZ_SMJX01000640.1 GCF_004348535.1 Actinomadura sp. KC216 | reverse complement strand
GCTAACCAGGGTTAATGGGTCATGGCGGTTTGGTGAGTGGACGGGCCGGTGGTGTGGGCGTATGCCGGTGGCATGGCCAGATACCCCCAGGGCGGCGGGATGACCGACGCGGGCCGTGAACGGCGAGAACAGGTTCGGATGCAGGCCACGCAGTGGTTCGGCGAGGGCCGGCCCAACGCGTGGATCGCCGCGCAGCTGCGGGTGGGGCTGCGGCAGGTGGAGAAGTGGCGGCAGGCCTGGCGCCAGGGCGGGCCGGAGGCGTTGCGGTCCAAGGGTCCGCATCGGCGGGCGCGGCTGGACCAGGCGGCGTTCGCACGGTTGGAGGCCGAGCTGAACCGCGGGCCGGCCGCGCACGGGTATGCCGATGACCAGCGCTGGACGCTGGGCCGGATCGCGCAACTGATCACCAGCCTGTTCGGGATCGAGTACACCCTGCCGGGGGTGTCGCTGCTGCTGCGCCGCAACGGCTGGTCGGTGCAGGTTCCCGGGCGCCGCGCGATCGAACGCGACGACCAGGCCATCGAGGTGTGGAAGACGCAGGTGTGGCCGCAGGTGGAACCACCGCGGGCGACCTGGGCGCCTGGATCTGCTTCCACGACGAGACAGGTCAAGGGCTCAGGCCGCCCCGCGGACGCTCCTGGTCCCGGCGGGGGCACCGGCCGCAGGTGAGGGTGCACGGCGGCGACCACGGCGGGCGGGTCTCGGTCGCCGGGATGGTCTGCTACCGGCCCGGGCGCCGGCCCCGGCTGATCTACCGGCTGCACCACTACCGCCGCCGCACAGGCGAACGCGCCGCCTTCACCCTGAACGAGTACAAAAGCATGCTGCAAGCCGCTCACCAGCAGTTACCCGGCGGGAAGATCGTGCTGGTCTGGGACAACCTGAACATCCACCACTCGGCCGCGATGCGCGCGTTCATCGACGCCCACGCCGACTGGCTCACGGTGTTCTACCTGCCCGCCTACGCCCCCGACCTCAACCCCGCCGAGAGCGTGTGGTCACTACTCAAGCGCTCCATGGCCAACTTTCTGGCCACCGACCTGGACCACCTCACCCGCATGATCAAGCACCGCCTCAAAGTGGTCCAGCACCACCCCGACGTGATCGATGGCTGCCTGACCACCACAGGCCTCACCCTCACCACCACACCCGCCAACACCAATTAATCCTGGTTAG
>NZ_SMJX01000639.1 GCF_004348535.1 Actinomadura sp. KC216 | reverse complement strand
GTGCTGAGGGAGAAGATGGCGTCCCCGTCGCCCATGGTGTGCGCGGGGCGGATCGCCCGGGCGAGGCCGTCGTGTGCGACCTGCGCCATCTTCTGCAGTTGGGGTGAGGTGAGCTTGGCGTTGGTGGCCACGACGCCGATCGTGGTGTTCTTGTCGAGCTTGCCGTCGTCCTCGTCTCGGGCGGGGGCGGCGGTCGTGCACTTGGTGGGGCGTTTGGTGTCGCCGAACTCGTTCTGCAGTTCCATGTACAACGCGTAGAGCTCGCAGCCCTGGGACTCGCTCCACACCCGGCCGCCGGAGTTCAGCACGACCAGCGCGCCGACGTAGAGGCCGTTGCCGAGGTCGACGCTGGCGGTTCCCACACCGCCTTTCATGCGCGCTGCCGGCCCGGGGGTGCCGGTGCCGGTGCCGGCGCCGACGGATCCCTGGGCGACCGGGCCCGACTTGGCGGCTTTGGCGGCGCGGTAACCGAATTCGAAGTCCGGGGTCTTCTCCAACTTCTTTTTCGTGTCGGCTCCTTGGCCGAGGTCGAAGACGATCGCGCCGCCCACCGCGGGCACCGCTTGCCCGCCGAACTGCGACCCTAGGCCGCGCTCTCGCAGGTATTGGACGACTCCGGCGTAGGGGGAAAGGCCCATCCAGCTTCCCCCGGACAGGAAGAGGCCATGGACGTCGGGTTGCAGGGCCACGGGTTGGAAGGCGTCGGTGTTGACGGTTCCGGGCGCTCCGCCGCGGACGTCGGCACCGGCCAGCGCCCCGTCGGGCAGGATGAGCGCGGTGGTGCCGGTCACGTTCTTGGTGTCGGTGTAGTGGCCGACCGTCACGCCGGGGACATCGGTGATGGCGTTGTTCGGTCCGGTTTTGCCTTTTTCGTCGGCGTGGACCGGCGCGGGCGTCATCACGCCCAGCGCCAGTGCGGCGGTTATCAGGCCGCCCAGGGTGCCGCGATGCTTCATGGTTGTTCACCTCACGCAATGGTGCATAGTGGGACATTTTCGGCGAGCGGGCTGCTCGCCGGTGGTATGACCTCCCTTCCGACTGGTGCCGCGGGCACCGGCCGCCTCGGGCCGCTGGTGGCCGTTCCTCACCGAGATCGCAGGCGGATGTGGGGGTGCGATCGGGTACGGAGGAATCGAGGACGATCACGCGGGGGTGCCGTGCCGGTCTGATCTGGGGTTCGGG
>NZ_SMJX01000065.1 GCF_004348535.1 Actinomadura sp. KC216 | reverse complement strand
GTCGGTGGGCGGTGCCGGGATGCTCGGCAGGTCCGTGGGCGGCGGCTCGGACGGCTCGCCGGTGTCCGGCTCCTGCGTCCGGCCGGGGCCGATGCCGTCCGGCGGCCCGGTCCAGCCGCCGCCGGGGCGGCTCGACGGCTCCCCGAACGACTCCGGCTCGTAGCCCTTGATGTTCACGGCGTCGCTCATGTACGTCCGCCACATCTGCGCGGGCAGCTGCCCGCCGAACGCGCCGTACCCGGGGATGTTCAGCGGTTTGCCGTCGCTGCGGAACATCGCCACGGACGTCGCCATCTGCGGGATGAAGCCGTTGAACCAGATCGCGCGGCCCTCGTCGGTGGTGCCGGTCTTGCCGGCGACGTCGCGGCCGTCGGGCAGCTGCGCGGCCGTCCCGGTGCCGCCGCGGACGACCTGCTGCATCGCGTACGTGGCGTCCCGCGCGTTCTGCTGGCTGAGCGCCCGCTCGCCCTTCTCGCTGAACGTGCGCTTGTGGTCGGCGTTGTCGGTGACGGACTTCACCACGAACGGCGTCCGGTGCACGCCCTCGGACGCGAACGTCGCGTACACGCCCGCCTGCTGGACGGGATGCAGCGACACGATCCCGAGCGGCAGGGTCGCCGCGGCGCGCTGCTCGGGCTTCATCTGCTCCTCGGGGATGCCCATCTTCTCGGCCATCTCGACGATCTTCTTGTTGCCGATGTCCTTGGCGAGGTTCACGTACGCGGTGTTGACGGAGCGCTGCGTGGCGGTGACGAGGTTCACCGACCCGAAGCTCTCGTTCTCGTTGTTCTCGATGGCGTGGCCGCCGAAGTACTGCGGGGAGCTCCCGTCGTAGGTGGTGCTGAGGGACTTGCCGTCCTCCAGCGCGGCGGCGAGCGCGATCGGCTTGAACCCGGACCCGGCCTGCGCCCAGTCGCCGAAGGAGCTGCTCAGCGCCTCCTCCAGGTAGCCGCGGCCGCCGTAGAACGCGAGGACCTGCCCGGTGCGCGGGTCGACCGACACGGCGCCCGTCCGGATCTTCTCGTTCATCCCCTCGGGGACGTTCTGGTTCACCGACCGGCGCATCGCGTCCATCAGCCGCTTGTCGAACGTGGTGGTGATCTTCAGCCCGCTGCGGTTGATCTCGTCCTCGCTGTAGCCGCGGCGCTCGATGAGCTCCTTCTTGGCCACGTTGACCATGTAGCCTCGCTGGCCCTTGAGGACGTCGGTGATGTGCGCCTTCCGCGGCACCGGGAACTTCATCGACGCGGCCTCGGCGGGGCTCACGACCCCGTCCCGCACCATGTTGTCGAGGACGGAACGCCAGCGCTGCTCGGCGGTGGCGCGCTGCGCCCCGGTCGGGTCGGCGAAGTTGCTGGGCTGCTGGATCGCGGCGGCGAGGTAGGCGCCCTCGGCGGGGGTCAGCTCCGAGACGTCCTTGCCGTAGTAGGCCTTGGCGGCGGCCTGCACCCCGTACGCGTCGCGCCCGAAGTAGATGGTGTTGAGGTACTGCTCCAGGATCCAGTCCTTGGACTTCTCCCGGCCGACCTTCAGCGACACCATCACCTCCTTGAGCTTGCGGGTGACGGAGACCTCCTTGCCGATGCCGCCGTAGTAGTTCCGGACCATCTGCTGCGTGATCGTCGACCCGCCCTGGAGCTGCCGCCCGCTCACCGTGGACCACAGCGCCCGGGTCGTGCCCGACACCGAGACGCCGGGGTCGTCGTAGAAGCTGCGGTTCTCCGCGGCGATCACCGCGTCGCGGGTGCTCTTCGGGATCCGGTCGAGCTTGACCGCGTCGCGGTTGACGCCGGTCTTCGCGATCTGCGTCTCGCCGTCGGAGTAGTAGAACGTCGGGCCCTGCGCGATCGCCTCCTCCTGCGGAGACGGCACCGGCGTGAACATGTAGGCGATGCCGAACGCGGCGATGAAGAACCCGATGAACCCGAGCAGGACGAACAGGGCCCGCCGCAGGTAGCGCGAGCGCCGGCTCCGCGGCTCGCGCGGCCCCTTGCCGCCCCTGCCGCCTCTGCCGTCGCCGCCGGCTCCCCGGCCCGGCACGCGCTCGGGCGGTCCTCCCTGCTTGGACGAGGCGGCGGCGGGCATGGTCTTGGTATCACCGTTCCCGGACTCTCCGACACCCTCCGCCCTCGCCGAGGTATCCGTGCCGGTCACCGTCTTACCGGTGTCGTCGGTGTTATCGGCGTGCGGGGATTCCGCCCCGTCCGTCGCCGGGACGGCGTCGCCGTCGCTCTTGTCGCCGTTCTGAGATATGTCGTCCCTGCGGGCGAATTCGGAGTCTTGGGCGGTTTCTCCGGTGTGCTCGGCCGGCGTGGCGGTCGAGGGACCGTCCCCGCCGGCCGGTGGCGCGACCCGTTGCCTGACGTGCTCGGCGCCGGCCCGGCCCGCCTCGCCCGGCCCGGTGCGCTCCTCGCCCTCCGGGCCCTTTCTGCCGTTGCTCACAAGCCCCCCGTGAATAATGCGTTACCGACGATACCTGAGGGGATCGATGGGATGGGCCGCCCAATGCACAGTCCCGTGTTCCCATTAGGAGGACGGGTAATGCGCCGTCCCGGTTGTCGTGGCGCATGTCGCATCATGAACTTTCCCCGGAAACGCCGAAGGGCGGGGACCCGGCCGGGTCCCCGCCCCTCTCACAGCGCGGCCGGGCCGCGCCATGTCACTTCTGGATCTTGGCGATGATGTCCACCACGAACACCAGGGTGTCGTCGCCCTTGATGTTCGGCGGGCTGCCCTTCTTGCCGTAGCCCTCCGCCGGCGGCAGGACCAGCAGCACCCGGCTGCCGATCTTCGCGCCGGTCAGGCCCTTGTCGAAGCCCGGGACGGTGCCGCCGGTGCCGATCGGGAACTTGGCGGGCGCGCCGCCCTGGCCCCAGGTGGAGTCGAACTCCTTGCCCGTGTCCCAGATCTTGCCCTGGTAGTTGACGACCGCCTCGTCGCCCTTCGCGAGCGCCGGGCCGGTGCCCTCGACGAGCGTCTTGATCTGGAGCTTCTCAGGCGCGTCCTCGCCCTTGGGGATCGTGACCTTGGGAGCCTTGCCGGCCCCCTGGTCCTCGACCTTCGGGAGCTTCTTGTCGTCGAGCTCCTTCTTCGTCCCCTGCGGGGCGGCGTTCTTCGGGACGACGGCCTGCACGTCCACGACGAAGACGACCCAGTCGGTGCCGCTGAGCCCGAGCTGCTCGCCGTCCTTGCCGAAGCCGTCCTTCGGCGGGATCTGCATGACGACCCGGCTGCCGGCCGTCTGGCCGATCATGCCCTTGTCGAAGCCCTTGATGCCGCTCTTGCCGACGACGAGCGGCCGCGTCTGCTGGCCCTGCGCCTCCTGCTTGTAGGACGACCCGAGCTGCTTGCTCGTGCTCTTCTTGGAGCTGTCCTCTTCGTCCTTGTCCTTGGACCACTGGTAGAAGGCGTACTGGACGTACAGCGTGTCACCGTCGGCGATCTTGGGACCGGTGCCCCGGATCGGGACGGTCGTCGTCGTGCGCGTGCCCTCCGGCGCGAGATCGGTGGGGATGTCGACCTTCGGTTCGGACGCGAACTTCCCGGTCACCTCGATCTCGGGCCCGGGGCGGTTCACCCACCACACGACGCCGCCGGTGATCGCCATCGCGACCACCACCATCCCCGCGATCATCATGATCCGCCGCTTGCGCGCCTGCTTGGCGGTCAGCGCGGACGGCGCGGAGGGCCGGCCGAGCCCGCTGCCGCGCCCGGCGCTGATGCCGTGCGGGGTGAACTCCGCGCTGCGGATGTTCTTGGCGTTCGGGATCTTCGCCTTCGCCTTGATCGCCGGCTTGCCCCCGGGCTTGTCATCCTCGGACATGATTCCTCACTCGCTCCGGGTTCGACGACATCACGGAAAGACCACCCTTCCAGGGTCGGTCTAAGCACAGCGTGAAAACCGCGCAAAGAAGGCCGACCCGCAATCTACCGGTCACACGGGCCGCTGCGCGGCCCCCGGAGACCGGGACGGGCCAACCCGCAACCTATCGGTCACGCGGCCTGTCAGGGCGCCGAGCGACCGCAACGGGCCGACCCGCAATGTACCGGTCATGCGGCGTGGATGGGCGCCGCGTGACAGGGACGGGGCCGACTCGCAATCTTCCGGTCACCCGGCCCCCGTAGGGCCGTGCGCCTAGGGCAGGGGGGACCGCCAGGATACTCCTCCGCCCGCAACTCTCAAGCCCGCGCGCCGCGGCGCCCAGGCCCGCGCGCCGGCGCGGGACGGCGGGCCGGGATGGCAGGCTGGGGAGATGCGCCTCGCGACGTGGAACGTCAACTCCGTCAAGGCCCGCCTGCCCCGCCTCCTCGCCTGGCTGGACGAGACCGCGCCGGACGTGGTCTGCCTCCAGGAGACCAAGTGCCGCGCGGACCAGTTCCCGGCCGCCGAGGTCGAGGAGCTCGGCTACGCCACCGCCGCGCACGGCGACGGCCGCTGGAACGGCGTGGCGATCCTGTCCAGGGTCGGGATCGAGGACGTCTCCAACGGCTTCCCGGGCGCGCCGGCGTACGAGGGCGAGGCCACGGACCCGCAGACGAAGCTGACCGAGCCCGTCCTGCTGGCGCCGGAGGCCCGCGCGGTCGGCGCCACGTGCGGCGGCGTCCGGGTCTGGTCGCTGTACGCGCCGAACGGCCGCACTCCCGAGTCGGCGCACTACGCCTACAAGCTCGAATGGTTCGCGGCGCTCCGCGAGGCGCTCGCCACCGAACTGGCCGCCGGGACGCCCCTGGTCGCGTGCGGCGACTACAACGTCGCCCCCACGGACGAGGACGTCTGGGACCCGTCGGTGTTCATCGGCTCCACGCATGTCACCCCGCCCGAACGCCAGGCGCTCGCCGACCTCCAGGCCCTGGGCCTCCGCGACGTGGTCCCGACCCCCATGAAGGGCCCTCACCCTTATACCTACTGGGATTACCGGGCCGGGATGTTCCACAAGAACATGGGGATGCGGATCGACCTGTTCTATGCGAGCGAGGACGTCGCCGGGCGTGTCCGGTCCGCCTACGTCGACCGGGAGGCGCGGAAGGGGAAGGGGCCGTCCGACCACGCTCCCGTGGTCGTGGACCTCGATTAGCCCGCCGGCCCGCCAGTCCGCCGGCCCGTTAGCGGGCTTTGCGGGCGAGGAGGCGGCGCTTGCCGGTGTTCGCGTCGTCGGCCTGCTGCAGGACGGTGAAGCCGCGGGGGAGGAGCGAGGCGGGCTCTCCGGCGGCCAGGCACCATTCGGCGGGCAGGCCGGGCCGGGCGCGCCGCGCGTCCTCGGTGAACGCCTCCCAGGCGAGCGCGCCGCCGTCCAGGACGGCCGGGGCCGCGCGGCCGAACACGGCACGGTCCCAGAAACCCGTGCACAGCACCAGCGCATACCCGGACGGATCGGGCCGCCAGGCGCCCAGGTCCGCCTGGACGAGCGTGATCAGCGAGCCGAGCCCGCGGCGCGACGCCTCGGCGCCGAGCCGGTCCAGGGCGATCTCGGAGACGTCGACGGCGGTGACGGCCCGCCCGGATCCGGCGGCGTGCAGGGCGCTGCCGGACGGCCCGGACGCCAGATCGAGCACGCCGCCGTCCGGAAGGTCGAGCGCCAGCGCCCGCTCCGCCAGCGGGTGGACGGCCGTCAGTGCAGGAGCGTCCCCGTATCTGGCGTTCCACCGGAGCCTGTCCGGATGCCCGGCCAGGTCCGGTGGCACATCGTCCATGCGGCCGACTCTACGCCCGGCGGCACGGCCCGGCGGAGCCGGTGGCGGCTAGCGGAGCTCCGCGATGAGGAGGATGAAGATCGCCGTCGGGAAGCCCCGGCGCCACCACGGGTCGTCGCGCATCTGCTCTTCCGACGGGTGCGGTTCGCGCAGGTCGGCGATGACGAATCCGGAGTCTCGGAGCGTTCCAGCATAGAACTCCAGCGGCCGGAGCCACGATGTCACCATCGAGGGGGATTCGAGCCCGTCCACCAGGAACCGCTGCTCGATGCCCCGGGACGTGAAGTACTGCGACGCCGGGATGCTGGCCGACGCGCCGCGCTCGGCGTGCTCCACGTAGAAGCAGGGGTGCAGGGTCAGCAGGATCAGCCGCCCGCCGCTCTTCAGGACCCGGGCGATCTCGCGGAGCGCGTCGGTCGGGTCCGGCAGGTGGCTGAACAGGTGGTTGCAGACGACCAGGTCGAACGTGTCGTCCTCGAAGGGCAGGTCGTCGACGCTGGCGTAGGTGAACCTGGCCGTGCCCTCCGGCGACGGGTACGAGGCCGCCGCGTCCACGAGGCTCTGGCAGGCGTCGATGCCGTCGACGTCCGCGCCGGCGGCGGCCAGCGTGCGGGAGAGGTAGCCCTCGCCGCAGCCCGCGTCCAGGACGCGCAGGCCCCCGGCGGGCCCGATGGCGTCGAGGACGGCGGCGTCGGTCAGCTCCGTCCGGTACCGGTCACGGCGCTCCCTGATGACCTTGACCCAGTACTCCGCGTTGGCCTCCCATCGTTCCTGCGTCAGATTCGCGATGGCCTGCGCCGTGTCCTCCACCGGCTCCCCATTCTCCAGAAGCTGGTTCAGACGGTGCCCTTGAGCTTCCGAACCAGCGCGTTGCACGTCTGTCTGATCCTTCGGTCCCGGCAATCGACTCCGCGCAGTTCCAATGCCTGGATCAGTTCGACGATCTTCCCCCCGAACGCGGGGTCGCGTTTCAGCGCGAGCGGTATGTACGTCGACACCAGGTAGTAGAAATAGGCGTCGTTGTACACGGCGATCTCGCGTAACACCTCGGTGGCCGTATTGCGCAGCGACAGGGAGCTCGGCAGGGTGAAGTCGCTGCTCAGCCGGCTGTCCCGGGCGTAGGTCGGGAACGCCCATTCCTCCAGCGCCGCGTACACGGGCGTCGTCTCCAGCTCCCTGCGGTACCGCTCCGCGAGCTCGACGTCGTCGGAGTTGATCAGGGAGCCCATGATGACGCCGCGCGTCGTGAACGCCGTCTGCCGGGCGGGGACGTCGAAGCCGAGATCGGCCTCGATCGTGTCGGTCACCTTGCTGACCTGGTGTGCGATGACGTTGACCGCCAGGATCGAGTGGAACGAGTAGGTCTTGCGGTTCAGCCGGGGGGCGAGGTCGACCGAGGAGTCGCGGAGGATCTTCGGGTCCTCCAGGATGCCCCGGCCCGGCTCGTCGGAGAAGACGAGTTCGAGGGCGCGGTCCGGCTCGCTTCCCCAGAAGCGGGCGATGAAGGACGACGTCTTCTGCGTCGGCTCCCCGCGGACGATGCACAGCGCCGCCTCGAGCGCGTTCAGCAGATGCTGCTGCGGGACGGGCGCGTTCTCCAGGGCGGACAGGTCGACGGAGAGCCCGACGTCGTCCAGGTCGCCGATGAGGATGTCGCGCCTTTTATGGACGGCGTGCGACATCGAGTACTCGGCGATTCCCGGGATGGAGGACATGAGGCTCTGGAGGGAGCGCCCGCTCACCCGGTCGAGCCAATCGACGTTGTCCCACAGCCGGAAAACGGTGCTCTCGTCGAGCCCGGAGAAGGCCGCGACGTCGGACATGTTGAGGCCCATGTCCTTGGTGATCTCGGAGAGTGACTTCGGCTCGCCGTCGGCGGTCATCGCTCGCCCTAGATGTGACACTTGTTGGCACATTGATCGTACCGAAGTGCCGGGCATAGCGGGCGAGGTGATCGCGGTTGTGTTCGTTCTGTCATCGAGGACGGCGAGCATGGCGGGCGGTCACTCCGCCCGCGCGGCGTCGCCGCCGAGGTCAGTGAGGTGGTCATGGTCCGCGAGGTTCCCGTGGTTCGCAGAATGGCCGTGGATGGCGGGGTGGTCGTGGATGGCGGGGTGGCCGTGGTATGCGGGCGCGGGGAGCCCGCAACCATGGTCCGGGAACCGCCGCAGCCCGGTGTGCTGGGCGTGCGACGCGGCGGCGATGTCCAGGATGCCCCTGTACGCCTGGACGAGCCGGCCCGCGCTGGCGCACCTGCGCAGCGCCCTTTCGGCGGGTTCCCGGCCGGCGGCGTAGGTGCCCTCGCCGCCGGAGAATGTGTTGTGCGGACGGGTCGTGCAGCGGCGGGCGACGCCGGGGGCCGACGCGTTGAGCAGCGGCCCGCGGGCGTCCGCCTCGTCCTCCCGCGGACCGGGCACTGACCGTCCGGTCAGGCTCGGCGTCGGCCCCAGCGTCACGGCAGTCGCCACCCTTCGCGGACGCCCACCCCGAACCAGAACGTCGCCCCGTTCTTGCTCCGGTGGGTGCCGAAATCGGTGGCGAGTGCCTTCATGAGGAGGAGCCCCCGCCCGTGCACCGGCAGGGGTTCCTTGGGTGCACGCGGCTGGCCGGGCGCGGCGCCGCCGTCGGTCACCTCGACGCGGACGTACCGGTCGAGATGCATGACGGACAGCGTGATCGTCCCGTCCGGGCGCGGCCTCGCGTGCAGCACCGAATTGGTCATGGCCTCGCTGGTGAGAAGTTCCAGGTCGCCGAGCTCGGTCCGGTCGGCGCCGAAGTGCTGCCCGACGAGTTCCCGCACGTAGGATCTCGCGAGCCGCACGGCGGCCGGGGTCGCGGCGAGATCGATCTCGCCGATCAGCCGCCCGCAGGATTTGCCGTTGTTCCAGGCGGACGGGATTCCGAGCTCCAGCGAAGGTGCGGGCGCCGGGACCAGCACCGGCGTCCCTGTCCACGCGTCAGATGCGTTCATGGCGGCGTTGGCTTCACGTCTCCGTGTCGGGCTGTATGCGAACATGTGTTCTTCGGCCTGGAGGAAGTGAACTTTTCTCATCCGGTGCGTCCGCGGAAGCCGTGGCCGGTGCGGCCTGCCCCAGGATGAAAAGCGTTCAGTGGACGTGGGAGTGAAACAACACACACTCTGACGCACGGCGTGCCGAACAGTCACCGACTCTTGCGCGCATGCAAGGCACTTGCCGCACGCTGCGGACGGTCACTTTCCGTCCCTGATCCGCCACTCACCGAAGGACGGCCGCCAGCGGCCGCGCGACCGCCCCTTGATGATCACGATTCGGTCAAGGAATGAGCCGGGGGAGAAGGGTGTCGCGGAGGCGTACCAGGGTCCGGTTCTCGGCCGCCGCGGCCTCGACTCGCCTGGCCAGGGGTTTCACGAACGCGTCGAATCCGCGGGCGTGGGCGTCCGGCCAGGGGATCTCGTGGGCGGCGAGGTCCGGCCATTTCGCGCGCGGCATTCTCGTGCCCTCTCCGACGGCGGACGCGTGCGCCACGACCTCGTCGCTCGACAGCGCCGCGAGGAGCCAGCCCCGGTAGGCGTCCTGTTTCGGGCGGACGACGAGAATATCGGTCGAGGCGATGCCGTCGACGAACGCCAGGCCGACCTTGTGGAAATAGGGGCGAAGCTTTCCGAAGAGCACGTCGCCGGGCGCGAATCGTCGCTTCGCGCTGATCACATTGGACGAATCCGTCCACGACGTGAGCCACATGTGCCGTTTCGGCATGTGTTCGAGGGCGATGTAGTTCTCGTCGCCGGGGATCCGCCCGGGCGGGATGTTCGACCGCACCAGCGACCCCAGCCGCTCTATCCGGATCGTCGCCGTGGCCGCGGCGGCGAGTTCCGCGTAGCGGGCGCGGACGAGGTCGTCGGCCAATGCCGCGATGCGGCCGTTCACGGCGATCTTGTCGTCGAGGGCGGTGAGGACGGCCGCCGCCGCGTCCTGTTCCGCGCGGGTCATCCGGGCGACGGCGAGCCGCCGGAGAATGCCCTGCGTGAGCAGCGGCTGGCCCGAGCCGATCCGGTACCGGTTCAGGTCGAGCCTTTTCAGCAGGTAGTAGACGTAGCGCGGGTTCACGCCGTCCTTCGCCGTGGCGATGATGGCGTTGTCGGTGACCCAGCAGCGCTCCCGGCTGTAATGGACGGCGCCGCAGTACGACCCGACGCGCCCGACGATGCTGGCGTGGGCCTCGGCGTTGAAATGGCCGGACGCGCCGATGACACCGTTGGCGCCGTAGGTCCGGTAGCCCGTTCCCGTTCCCGTCGCCGTTCCCGTTCCCTGGCCGGACGGGTGGGCCTTTCCGTTCGTGAAGGCGACGATATCGCCCAGCCGCACCTGCGCCTCACCCATCCAGCCGCCCCAGTTCGGTGCGGACGACCTGGTCGAGCCGCGCCGACTCCTCGAACTGCGCGAACAGTTCCTTGGTGAGGTGTTCGACCCTGTCGGTGATGGGCTCGTCGTCCGTAGTGGCCTTTGCCGTCCCGACATAGCGTCCCGGGGTGAGGACGTGGCCATGGGAGCGGACCTCGTCCAGCCCGGCCGCGTAGCAGAAACCCGGTACGTCGGAATGGGCGCCGTCCCGCCAGGAACGGTACGTGCCCGCGATCTCGGCGATGTCGGCGTCGGTGAAGACGCGTTCGGTGCGGTCGATCATCGTGCCCATGGAGCGCGCGTCGATGAACAGCACCTGGTTCCGGGTGTCCGTGCCTTTGTGGAGGAACCAGAGGCACGCCGGAATGGGCGTGCTACGGAAAAGCCGTCCCGGCAGCGCGACGATGCACGACACCAGGCCCGCCTCCACCATCGCGGCGCGAATGCCGAGTTCGGCCGACTGCGTGGACGACATCGACCCGTTCGCCATCACCACGCCCGCGGCGCCCCCGGGTCCCAGCTTGGCGACGATGTGCTGTATCCAGGCGAAATTGGCGTTCGCCGCGGGCGGGACGCCGAAACGCCAGCGCGGGTCGCCGGTGTCCCGGTACCAGTCCGACATGTTGAACGGCGGGTTGGCGAGCACGTAGTCGGCCTGGAGTTGCGGATGCGCGTCCTCGTAAAAGGTGTCGGCCCACCGTGTGGAAAGGTCGCCGCGGATTCCGTGGACGGCCAGGTTCATCTTCGCCAGCCGCCACGTCCGCTCGTTCGCCTCCTGCCCGTGGACGGCGATGTCGCCGAGCCGTCCCCGATGGCTCAGGACGAATTTCTCCGCCTGCACGAACATTCCGCCCGAACCGCAGCACGGGTCGTACACGCGCCCTTTGTACGGCTCCAGGATCTCGACCAGGACCTTCACCACACTGGACGGCGTGTAGAACTCCCCGCCGCGCTTCCCCTCCGCCCGCGCGAACTTCTCAAGGAAGTACTCGTAGACCTCGCCGAGCACATCGCGCGCGGACTTCCCGCCGTGCCCGCTGAACCGCACGTCGCCGATCAGATCGACCAGCTCGCCGAGGCGCCGCTGGTCGACTCCGTCCCGCCCGAAATGCTTCGGAAGGACGCCCGCGAGCATGGGATCGGCGCGCATGACCGCGTCCATGGCCGCGTCGATCGCGGTGCCGACCGTCCCGGAACGGGCCTGCGCGGCGAGGTCCGCCCACCGCGCCCCGGGCGGGACCCGGAAGCCGCCCTCGCCTGACGAGTCGGACACGTATTTGAGGAACACGAGCCCCAGCACGAAATCCCGGTAATGCGCCGCGTCAACGGATCCCCGCAGCTTGTCGGCGGCCTTCCAGAGAACCTCCTTGAGGTCCGGGTCGGTGCTCATGGGCCGATTCTCCCGTGCCGGACGCGCCCGCCACGCCATGCCGCGCCTATTGGACGGGCGCCACGATCCGGTGCGAGGCTGCCCGCGTGGTGGTCCTCGGCGTTCTGGCACTGGCCGCGCTGGCGGGCTGGCTGTACCTGGCCCTCGGCCACGGCGGATTCTGGAAGACCGGCCCGCCGCTCCCGGCGGGCACCACCCGCCCCGATGGCCGGACGTCGTGGCCGTCGTCCCGGCCCGCGACGAGGCGGCCGTGCTCCCGGAAACGCTGCCGACCCTGCTGGAACAGCGCTATCCGGGCGATTTCCGCGTGATCCTGGTCGACGATGGCAGCGGCGACGGCACCGCCGACACGGCGGAACGCCTCGCGGGCGACCGGACGAGTTTCCGCGTCGTGCGCGCGAAGGACCGTCCCGAAGGCTGGGCGGGCAAGGTGTGGGCGATGTCGGAGGGCGTCCGGGCCGCGGGCGAACCGGAATTCCTCCTCTTCACCGACGCCGACATCGCCTACGCGCCCGGAACGGTGACGAGACTCGTCCGCGCCGCCACGTCCGGAGACCGCACTCTCGTGTCGCAGATGGCGACGCTGAGCACCCGCACCGGCTGGGAGCGCCTGCTCGTCCCCGCCTTCGTGTACTTCTTCGCGCAGCTCTACCCGTTCCGCCGGGTCACCCGCGACGGGACGCGCACCGCCGCCGCGGCGGGCGGCTGCATGCTCGTCCGCCGCGCCGCCCTCGCGCGCGCGGGCGGGCTCACCGCGATCAAGGGCGCGCTGATCGACGACGTCGCGCTCGGCCGCCTCATCAAGCGCCACGGCGGACGGTGCCGCCTCGACCTGAGCCGCGACGTCGTCAGCCGCCGCCCCTACCCGCACCTGTCCGGCCTGTGGACGATGGTCGCCCGCAGCGCCTACCACCAGCTCCGCTACTCACCGGCCCTGCTGGCGGGCACCGTCCTGACCCTGCTCCTGATGTACGCGGTCCCGCCCGCCGCGACCCTGGCGGGCCTCACCGGGCTGGCCCTCGGTGCGGGCAAGGCCGCGCTGGCCGCCACGGCAGGCGCGCTCGCCTGGACGATCATGACCGCCACCTACATCCCCATGCTCCGCTTCTACGGCCTCTCACCCCTGCGCGCCCCGGCCCTGCCCCTCGTGGCCCTGATGTACGCGGCCATGACCGTCGACTCGGCCCGCAGGCACCGCGCAGGCAAGGGCGGCGCCTGGAAGGGCCGCACGGCCCCGTAAAGGGGCTGTCGCGTGGCAATCATTGTTGCTATGTGTAGTACTCCGTACCTTTTTGACAGGGGTGGGCGATGGCGGCCGGCGGATCGGCGGGAGAACGCGGGCGCCGCATCCGCGAGGAGGCGATGCGGCTCCAGCGCCTGGCCCGGGAGGCGCACCGGCAGGCCGCCCGCTGGGAGGCCGCGAGTGAGGCCGAGCAGCAGGTCGCCGCCACGCTGATGTCCCTCACCGCCACCGGCTGGCACCTGCTCGTCGACCGGGAGTGGCCCGGGACGTCCGCCGCGAACGTCGACATGATCCTGATCGGGCCGCCCGGCGTGTTCGTCATCGACGTCAAGCGGTGGCGCGACCCGCCCGCCGTCATCGGCGGACGCCTCCACCGCGGCGCGGAGCCCTGCGACGGCGAGGCCCGCAAGCTCCTGAACCTGACCCGGGCGGTCGAGGACCGCGCGGCCGACCTCGGCCTGTCGCCGGTCGCGCTGAAGCCCCTGATGATCTTCGCCGGGCACCGGCTCGACGCGCGGGCGGGCGGCGTCCGCCTCCTGGGCCAGAAGGACGCCATCCCGGCGCTGCTCGGGGAGCCGGTCCAGCTCCAGCCGGCGATGATCCGCGCGATGTCCCGGCACCTGGCGGAGCACTTCCGCGAGCACGCCCTGACGTCCCTCGACCAGCCCGCCGCGCCGGTCGCGCCCGCCGTGCCCGCCGCCTCCCCGTCGGACGACGCGCTGTTCGACGTCGAGGACGTGGAGCGCGCCGCGACGGAAGCGGTCCTCCAGGCGCCCATCGAGCGGTGGATGACGTTCCTGCACCCGGAGCAGGTGTCGATCGTCCGGCGCGACTGGAGCGGACCGGCCCGCATCAGCGGCCCCGCCGGGACCGGCAAGACCGTCGTGGGCCTGCACCGGGCCGCCCACCTGGCCGGGCGCACGACCGGCCGCATCCTGTACGTCACCTTCGCCAACAACCTGCCGCGCGTCCAGTGCCGCCTGTTCGCGACGATGACGGCGGCGTTCGCCGGACGCGTCGACTTCACCAGCCTGCACACCTGGGCCCGGAACTTCCTGGACGCCCGCGGCGTCCGCCTCAACCTCGACGGGAGCCGCGCGGACGACGCCTTCTCCCGCGCCTGGATGAGCGCGGGCCGCGACAGCGTCCTCCCGGAGATCGACGCCACGCCCGGCTACTGGCGCGAGGAGATCGACTACGTGATCAAGGGGCGCGGCCTGACGTCCCTGGAGGAGTACCGCACGGTCGCGCGGCCCGGCCGCCGCACCGCACTGCGGACCGCGCACCGCGAGGCCGTGTGGCTGCTGTACGAGGAATACGAGCTGCTGCTCGCCGAACGCGGCGTCTGCGACTTCAACGACGTCCTGCTGGCGGCCCTCGCCGAACTGACCGAACGCCCCGCCGACCCTCCTTACGCGGCGGTGATCGTGGACGAGGTCCAGGACCTCACGCTCACCGGCGTCCGGCTGCTGCACGCCCTCGTCGGGGACGGCCCCAACGGGCTGCTGCTCATCGGCGACGGCCAGCAGGCGGTGTACCCGGGCGGGTTCAGGCTCGCCGACGCCGGTATCCGGATCAAGGGCCGCGGGGCGGTGCTGCGGACCAACTACCGCAACGGCGCCGCGATCCTGGAGACCGCGCTGGAACTGGTCTCCGCCGACCCGTTCGACGACCTGGAGGGGCCGAGCCCGAACGGCCGCCGCGCGGTGGACGCGACCTACCGCGACGGCCGGGTCCTGCGCGTGGACGCAGCCGACGCCGCCGACCACGACCGCCGCCTCCTCGCCGCGATCAACGACCTGACCGCCCCGGACGGCACGTCCTCGCTGGCCGGTGCCGCGGTCCTGTGCCGGTCGCGCCGCGACATCGACCACTACCACCGCTGCCTGAGCCGCGCCGGGATCCCCGTCCTGCGGCTGGAGCGCTACGACGGGCGTCCCGTCGAGGCCGTCAAGCTCGGCACCTACCGCCGCGCCAAAGGTCTTGAGTTCAAGCAGGTGTTCCTGCCGCACCACGACGCCGACGTCGCCGCCGCGACCCCGAGCGACCCGGACGATCCCGCCGGCCGGGAGCGTTCGGAGCTGGCGCGGCGGCAGCTGTTCGTCGCGATGACCCGGGCCCGCGACCTGCTCTGGCTCGGCTCGGTCGCGACGCCCCGCTGACGCCCGCCCTCCGCAGCGGGCAGGATGGCCCCATGGACTTGGTGGAGTTCCTCCGCGACCGCCTGGCCAGGGACGAGCAGATCGCCCAGGCGTGCGCGGGCGCCCCCTGGAAGGCCGCACCGTCTGGAACGGTCAACACCGATCCCTCCGGAGGCGAGGACGAAGCCGAGCCCGCGTTCGTGGCGACGGCCGAGAACGGGGCGTACGCCGAGCACATCGCCCGGCACGACCCGTCCCGGACGCTGCGCGAGGTCGCCGCCGCGCGCCAGATCATCGACGACTACGAGAAGGAGACCTGGATCCTCGCCCAGGGCGGCCGGGCCCCCGAGGTCGGGGCCGCCCATGCCGCCCGCGAATCCGTGCTGCGGCTGCTCGCCCTCCCGTACGCGGCCCATCCCGCGTACCAGGAGGAATGGCGTCCGTGACGCGGCGTCCCGCCGCCGAACCCGCGATCGATGAGGGACGCGCCTGACACATCGGACCGATGGCCTGTAACCTCGATGGGGGAGCCGAGAGGCGCTGCAACGGGCGAAGGCCCGCCACGCTCGGCCCCGGACCACCGGATCAACAAGGGCGCCTCCCATCTGTACTGGGAGGTGCTTGGAAATGACCGAGAACACACTGCGCGAGCTTCTGGACCAGCGGATCGCCGTCATCGACGGCGCGCTCGGCACGATGCTCCAGGGCGTGGGCCTTGGGCCGGACGACTACCGCGGCGACCTCATCGGCGGCGACCATCCGAAGGACGTCACCGGTGACCCCGACCTGCTGAACCTGACCCGCCCCGACGTGATCCTGGACATCCACCGGCAGTACCTCGGCGCCGGTGCCGACATCGTCACCACCAACACGTTCACGGCAACGAGCATCGGCCAGGCCGACTACGGGCTGGAGAGCCTCGTCCACGACATGAACGTCCAGGGCGCCCGGCTGGCCCGCCAGGCCGCCGACGAGGCGGGCGGACGCTTCGTCGCGGGTTCCATCGGCCCGCTTAACGTCACCCTCTCCATCTCGCCCGACGTCGACGACCCGGCCTTCCGGGCCGTCACGTTCGACCGGGTCAAGGACGCCTACGCCCAGCAGATCGGCGGGCTCGCCGAGGGCGGCGTCGACCTGCTCCTCATCGAGACGATCTTCGACACGCTGAACGCGAAGGCCGCGATCGCCGCCGCCCGCGAGGTCGCCCCGCACCTGCGGCTGTGGATCTCGCTGTTCGTCGACGTGTCCAGGCGGACGCTCTCCGGCCAGACCGTCGAGGCGTTCTGGCGTTCGGTCGAGCACGCCGAGCCGCTCGTCATCGGCCTGAACTGCTCGCTCGGCGCCGACGAGATGCGTCCCCACGTCGAGGAGCTGGCCCGCCTCGCCGGCACCTACACGGCGAGCTATCCGAACGCGGGCCTGCCGAACGCGTTCGGCGGCTACGACCAGACGCCCGACGAGACCGGGGAGAAGCTCGGCGAGTTCGCCGCGTCCGGCCTGGTCAACGCGGTCGGCGGCTGCTGCGGGACGACCCCGGACCACATCGCCCGCGTCGCCGAGGCCGTCCGCGACAAGGCGCCCCGCGAGCCGGCGCGGCCCGGCCGCGCGCCCCGCTTCAGCGGCCTGGAGCCGTTCGAGATCGGCCCCGACACCGGCTTCGTCATGATCGGCGAGCGCACCAACGTCACCGGCTCCAAGCGGTTCCGCAAGCTCATCGAGGCGGGCGACCACCAGGGCGCGGTGGACGTGGCGCTCGAACAGGTCCGCGGCGGCGCGAACCTCCTCGACGTCAACATGGACGCCGACCTGCTCGACAGCGAGCGGGAGATGACGACGTTCCTGAACCTGATCGCGACCGAGCCCGAGGTGGCCCGCATCCCGATCATGGTGGACAGCTCGCGGTGGAGCGTGCTGGAGGCGGGGATGAAGACCGTCCAGGGCAAGGGCGTCGTCAACTCGATCAGCCTGAAGGAGGGCGAGGGCCCGTTCCTGGAGCAGGCCCGCCGCATCCGCGACTTCGGCGCCGGCGTCGTCGTCATGGCGTTCGACGAGCGGGGCCAGGCCGACACGACCGAGCGCAAGGTCGAGATATGCGGCCGCGCCTACGACCTCCTCACCCAGCAGGCCGGTTTCCCCGCCGAGGACATCATCTTCGACCCGAACGTCCTCGCCGTCGCGACCGGCATCTCCGAGCACAACGGCTACGCCAAGGCGTTCATCGACGCGCTGCCGCTCATCAAGGAGCGCTGCCCCGGCGCCCGCACCAGCGGCGGCATCTCCAACCTGTCCTTCTCCTTCCGCGGCAACGAGGTCGTCCGCGAGGCGATGCACTCGGCGTTCCTGCTCCACGCCGTCCGCGCCGGGCTCGACATGGGCATCGTCAACGCAGGGCAGCTCGCCGTCTACGAGGACATCCCGGCCGACCTGCTCGAACTCGTCGAGGACGTGCTGTTCGACCGCCGTCCCGACGCGACCGACCGGCTCGTGTCGTTCGCCGAGAACGTCAAGGGCAAGGGCACCAAGCGCGAGGTCGACCTGTCCTGGCGGGAGGCACCCGTCGCCGAGCGCCTCTCGCACGCCCTCGTCCACGGCATCATCGACTTCATCGAGGAGGACACCGAGGAGGCCCGCGCGCAGGCCGCCCGTCCCCTCGACGTCATCGAGGGCCCGCTGATGGACGGCATGAAGATCGTCGGCGACCTGTTCGGCTCCGGCAAGATGTTCCTGCCCCAGGTGGTCAAGAGCGCCCGCGTGATGAAGCGCTCCGTCGCCTACCTGGAGCCCTTCATGGAGAAGGAGAAGCAGGAGGCGCTGCGCGCCGGGCGGATCGCGTCCGAGCGCGGCCAGGGCAAGATCGTCCTCGCGACGGTCAAGGGCGACGTGCACGACATCGGCAAGAACATCGTCGGCGTCGTCCTCGGCTGCAACAACTACGAGGTGGTCGACCTCGGCGTCATGGTCCCCGCCGCGAAGATCCTCGACACGGCCGTCGCCGAGAACGCCGACGCCGTCGGCCTGTCCGGCCTGATCACCCCGTCCCTGGACGAGATGGTCTCCGTCGCCGCCGAGATGGAACGCCGCGGCCTGCGCCTGCCACTCCTGATCGGCGGCGCGACGACGTCCCGGCAGCACACCGCCGTGAAGATCGCACCCGCCTATGACGCGACGACCGTCCACGTCCTGGACGCGTCCCGCGTCGTCGGCGTCGTCTCCGACCTCCTCGACGAGGGCCGCGCCGAGACACTCGCCGCCGCCAACCGCGCCGAGCAGGCCAAGCTCCGCGAGCAGCACGAGAACAAGCAGCGCAGCCCGCTCCTCACCATCGAGAAGGCGCGCGCGAACCCCGAGAAGGTCGACTTCTCCGACCTGCCGACGCCCGACTTCACCGGCGTCCGCGTCGTCCGGCCCGACCTGGCGACGGTCCGCGAGATGATCGACTGGCAGTTCTTCTTCCTCGCGTGGGAGCTGAAGGGCAAGTACCCGGCGATCCTCGACGAGCCCGTCGCCCGCGAGCTGTTCGACGACGGCAACGAGCTCCTCGACCACATCGTCGCCACCAACGCGTTCGAGGCCCACGGCGCCTACGGCTTCTGGCCCGCGCACTCCGACGGCGACGACATCATCCTGCCGCAGGCCCGCTTCCCGATGCTCCGCCAGCAGACCGCCAAGCCCGCCGGCCGCCCGAACCGCTGCCTCGCCGACTACATCGCCCCGTCCGGCGACCACCTCGGCGGCTTCGCCGTGACGATCCTCGGCGCCGAAGACCTCGCCGCCAAGTACGAGGAAGAGAACGACGACTACAAGGCCATCATGGTCAAGGCCCTCGCCGACCGGATGGCCGAGGCGTTCGCCGAGTACATCCACCTGGAGGCCCGCCGCGCCTGGTTCGAGCCCGGCGCCGACCCGGCCCTCGAAGACCTGCACGCCGAACGCTTCCGCGGCATCCGCCCGGCCCTCGGCTACCCGGCGAGCCCCGACCACAGCCTGAAGCAGACCCTCTTCGACCTGCTGGACGCGGGCCGCCTCGGCATGAAGCTCACCGAGTCCTTCGCGATGGCCCCCGCCGCCAGCGTCAGCGGCCTGATCTTCGCGCACCCGTCGTCCCGCTACTTCACGGTCGGCCGCGTAGGCAAGGACCAGATCGAAGACTACGCGTCCCGCTGCGGCCTCCCGATCCCCGAAGTCGAACGCTGGCTGGCCCCCAACCTCGCCTACGACCCCAGCTAGCCGTTCAGGACGTCGGCCGGGGACGGCGGCGGAGTTTCTCGGCGAGCGCGTCGATCCGGGCGTCCAGATCGGCGTCGCGCTGCCGCCGGGCGGAGTGGTCCTCCTGTTCCAGCAGGTCGAGGCGGTGTCGCTCGTCCATCACCGACCGCCGCATCGCGATCCGGTTCTCGGCGAGGTGCACCTGCTGGTCGAGCTCCTCGTCGGAGGCGTGCTTGGCCTCGTCCTTCATCCGGCGGGCGGTGAGCATCTCGTCGTAGGACGTGGTCCCCTGGAGTTTCTTGGCGAGGATGGGCAGGCAGTCCAGCAGGATCAGCAGGATGCGGATGAACCAATGCGCGACGAAGGCGAATCCGTTCTGCCATGACAGGCGCTCCAGCGCCATGCCCTCCTCCAGGACGCCGATATCGCCGGACACGGGCGGCAGCTTGTCCTTGATGGCCTGGTCGACCTGCCGTTCGTAGGTCTCGTCGGCGGAGCGCTTGGCACTGACGAGGGCGGGCATTCTCCCCGCGAGCATGGTCGCCTCGGCCTGCAGCGCCGACAGGCCGCTCTCCCGGCGGGCCTTCTCGGCGACCTCCCGTGCACGAGCGCAGTACGGGCCGTCGCCCGCCTGCCCGGTGAGACCCGGTCCGCTCTCCCCGACGCATTCGCGCCGGACCGTCTCCTCCGCGGCGTCGATCCGCTCGCTGGCCGCGGCCAGCTGCGATTTCAGTTCGGACTGCCGGTCGCGTGTCCGCTCCAGCGCGGCGCCGGCCGCGGCGGGCGTTTCGCTCACGGACAGCAGCTTGTCGTCGGCCTTGCACCGGTCATGCCTCGCGCGGTCCAGCTCCACGTAGGGCACCGGGTTGCATGCCTTGAGCGCGGTCTCCATGTGGAGCCGGTCTTCGATACGGCCCTTCTCCACCTCCTGGTGGATCGCCGACTCGAAGATCTTCAGCAGCAGCGGCTCGGCGACGACGGCACCGATGAACAGCGCCAGAAGCAGCCGGATGAAGAAGGCGCCCCCGGAGACACCGCGGGAGCCCTGCATGCTCGCGATCAACCACCGGTCGATCGAGAAGATCAGCCAGCCCCACACCAGCGCCGCCGGGATGAGCAAGGGCCAGGGCGCGGACAGGAACTTGGCCAGCAGCGCCAGCATGGACACCGCGGCGAGCAGCCCGGCGTTGACGACGATCAGAGCCAACATCGTGTAGGTGGGACGTAAGGTCGGCGTCTTGTCCAGGATGTCCTCGGACACGCCGATCAGCCCGCGCAGCCACGGGCCGGAGGGCCTCGGGATCGCCACCTTGAACCGTGCGCCGGTTTTCTCTGGATGACCGGCCGCCTCAGTGGTCATGCAGGCCCTCCTCCCTAAGAGCCGACTCGTCGTCCACGAGTCCTTCGTCCTCATCACCGGCCTGCTCGGGCAGCGCCGCCTCCGGCTCCCCGACGGTGGCCGTCACCGACGCGCCCGCGCCGGTGTCCACGGCGATGCCCTCGATGAGCTCGTGCGGGTCGAGCGTGACCTGGTCCATGTGACCGTGCCTGGCGAGCTCCTTCAGCATGTCCAGGCGCACCCGGAGAAGCTCGATCCGGTCCTTCCGGTCCCGGATCCGCCTGTCGACCTCCAATTGGTGGTCGCGGTCCTCGATGGCGTGTTCGCGGTCCCGCTCGGCCGCCTGGACCTCGTATTGGTGCCGCAGTTCGTCCTGGGCGGCCTGGTACTCGCGCTGCAGCCGTTCCCGCTCCATCTCCAGTTGCTTGTCCTTCAGCGCGTTCAGCCGCTCCAGCTCGCGCTCTTCGGACTGGTACTTGCGTTCGAGGAGTTCTCGCTTGAGAGCGCGGTCGCCGTCCTCGATCGCGTAGATGCGCTCCAGCTTCTTCAGTTCGAGAGCCTGCCGCGCGTCTTCCAGCGCGTAGCGGCGGGTCCGCTCGTCCTGCTCGGCCTTCATGTGGACCTCGTACTCCTGGTCGGCCCGCTTGCGCATCCAGGCGCGATCCTCGTCTTCCAGCCGCCGGGCGCGGTCTCGTTCGTCGCGCCGCTCCTCGGCTTTCTGCTCCGCCACCCGGTCGAGCCTGCTCGCGACCTCCCCCATGCTCAGCTCGCCCGACTGCTGTGCGAGGAGGGCGGCCCGTTCCGGGTCCGACTCGATGGCGTCGTGCATCCGGTCCATCTGCTCGGCGGCGAACGTGTTGGCCGCGGCGGCCATCTGACGCTTGAGGTGCTCCTCCTGCTCCTTCATGACCAGGCGCATTTCCTGCATCTGCGTTTCGTGCTTCCTCCGCTCGATCTCCAGCCGCCGGTCGTTCTCCTCGGCTTGCTTGGCGTGCTCCGCCTTGAGCTGCGCCAGCTCGTGCTCCAGGTTCACCCGGTCGGACTCGATGGTGTGCAGGGCGGCCTGCTTGCTCAGCTCGCCGTGCAGGGTGCGCACCTCGTCCGGGGTCAGCACCTCGACGCTGGCGAGCTCGGCCGCGATGCCGGGCAGGACGGGCGGCTTGAGCTGGACGTATGCCTCGATCTGGGTCTGGACGAGGAGCCGCACGTGGTTGATCGCCGAAACCGGGTGGTCGAGGCCGAGCTGGAAGAGCCGCTGATGACTGCGCACATACCCGCGGAGGGCGCGGGCCGCGTCGCCCTGGCCGTCGCGGACGACCGTGGCCGGGTCCGTGACCGAGCACAGGAACGTCGTCCTCACCGTGAACTCCTTGGCGTCCTCGGACGGGACGGACAGCTCGACACTGACCTCGACGTTGCGGGACATGTCCACGACGGCGACGTGCGCGGCGCGTACGACCTGCGGGTCGTCGTCGGTGCGCCTGCCGTGGTCGACCAAGGGCTTGCCGTCGACCAGGAAGACCCGCACCTGCTCGCCCTTGATCTGCGGAATCTCGTCGCCGGCGCGGCGGTGCCGGCCCCAGCCTCGCGGTCCGCCGCGCTTGGCCGGGCCGAGCACCTTCTCGGTGATGATCGGGTACGAAGATGACATGGGGGCCTCCGTCACAGCGCGCGGATCGCGCGGTCCAGCGCGTCCAGCAGGATCTTGGTGAGTTTCACGGAGCGCGCCGGGCGAGACCGGCGGTGCTCCGCCATCGCGATGAAGTCGGTTTTCAGCAGGTCATGCTCTCCGGCGGGCAGCGCGTCGCCGAGCGCGTCGCCGAGCGCACGGGCCTCCCGCTCGGCGTCCGGCCCGCTCAGGCGGCCGATCGCGTCGAGGCCCTTGAGCAGGGCCTCGAGTGCGGCACGCCGGGTGGGGCGGTGCCGGAAGGCCGTTGCCCACAGATCGGTGACCTCGGCGAGGCGTTCAGGGTGATCGTGGAGGTACTCCACGATCGCCGGGTTGCCGGTGCGGGCGTTGCGGGTGCCAAGGACGGCGAGCACCGCGAGGAGCGTCAGCCTGTACTTCTCCCGCGTGCGCCCGATGGACCTGAGGTCGCGCAGCTGGACGTGCAGGTGCGCGACCACATGCCGGGCGTCCCCGTCCCGCGCGATCAATGTGGCGAACAGCTCGCCGAACGCCAGGGCGGCCGGCTCGCTGAGCGCGTTGCACTGGCGGACGAGCTGCCACAGCCGGCGAGCGCCGAGGAACGGGGTGCGGACGCCGAGCTCGCCGGCGAACGCATGGATCGCCGCGAGCCGCTGGGACGCGGTGCCCTGGCCCGCCCAATGCTCCGCCGTGCGCAGCGCCACCGGCACCAGGTCTTCGTCCAGGCACATGAACCACAGGACGTAGACCGCCGCGGCCAGTCCCATCGAGCCGCGGTCACCCTTCGACCATGGGTCGAGGTATGAGTACTCGATCTCTTCGTAGTTGCTGTAGGAGAGCAGGGCCAGCGCGGCGCTGATACTGATCTGGAGCTGCTCCACGACGATGAGCCGGTTGAGCCAGTCGCGCACCGCGTCCCAGAACTCGTTGGGATAGTGGTCCGCCAGCTCTTCCAGGACGTAGGCGCGGTACTCGTCCTTGCGGAACGCCGGTACGCGCCGGGCGCTGCCTCCGTCACGGACCCGGACGACGCGGATCAGCCCGTCCTGCTGGACGCGCCTGCGCCGGTCCTGGGACATGGGTTCGCTATCGCCGCCGCGGGCCTTCGTCCGGGGGAGGACGGTCGGGCCGATCACCACGCCCGTCTGCGAGGTGACCGGTGGCGACAGCTTCGCGAAGACGGGAGGCGGCCCGTCCTCCTTCGGCGCGGGCCAGGATCGCTCCAGCGTGTCCTCCAGCATGCGCAGGCACGTCTCGAAGTCCCGCTCGACGACCCCGGTCAGGAACGCCAGAACGGTCACCTCCAGAACCCGGATCCGGGCGGGACCGTCGGCGAACCACTGGCGCACCTCGCGCCTGCCCGCCTCGTCGAGCACGTCGGCGACGGCCTCCTCCGGCGTCCTGCCGCCGCCGATGTGCTCGGCGATCCGGACGAGGTCGGCCATCGGCAGGTCCGCGGGGACGCGTTCCGCCACGGCGTCGGCGGCGTCCGCGGCGGTGCGGCCCTCGCCGAGCCTGACCGCCAGCACGGACCTGATCGCGGGCCGCGCCCACGCCACGTACCGGACGGACTCGGGGCCGCGCGGCGGCGCGTCCACCGTGGTCACCACCAGGTACGCGCCGGCGTCCGCCACCTTCTGGACTATCGACAGCCAGGCGTGGTCGACGTCGGTCGGGCCCTGATCACCGGGTTCTGGCGTCGCCGCGCCGAGGCCCGGGCGAACGCGATCCTGCCCGATGTGGTCGAGCACCACATAGCCGTGCCCCCGCATGTAGTCGGCGCCTGCCAGTTCCTTCAGGGAGATCGACGGCGGCAGCGCGTAGACAGGGCGGCCGGCGTCCAGGACGCCGTCCAGCATCACGAGGGCGCCGGTGCGCTTGCCGCTGCCTTGCGGGCCGGTGACCACGGCCACGTGGTCGCGTTCCAGCCCTCCGTACGCCTCGTCATAGCAGTCGCCGGGCACCACGTACCCGTCGGACGCGTCCCGGATCACCGCGGGGGCGATCCTTCCGGTGACCGCACTGCCCTGCCTGCCCGACATGGCCTCCGCGAAGCCGAGCGTGCTTCCCAGCTGGTGCACCTGGCCGAGGAAGACGTTGTAGACGGCCTTCCCGCCCTCGCGCCGGCCTGGCCGCGCCTCCGACCGGAACGCCTCCCCTTCCCTCTCGTGCTCGTGCCTTTCGCGGGACGCGTCGTCCACGGCCACGTCATCGCCGGGACGTCCAGATCCTTCGGCGTGGTCGTCCGCTCGGGAACGCGGTCCGCCCTCCGGCGGGGGATCCGCCGCGGCCGCCTCCGTACCGGCCGTGTCCGCCGTCGGAGATTTCTCCCCGTCCTCCGTGTCCATCGCCGTCAGTCGTTCTCGTTGAAGCCGAACACGGGATTGTTCATGTTCAGCGGTTCGCTGAAGATGTTGTAGACCGCTTTCTGCGCGCCTCCTCCTGCCGGTTCCGGCGGCGGGCCGCTCGCCCCCGGCTCCGGCACCTCCTTGATCGTTTCCACGCCCGGGACGTGGACGTACGCGGTCCTGCTGAATCCCTTGGCCGGGATGTCGACCCGGACCTCGGTGAACTGCCGTGGCCGCAGCCCACCGAGCTCGGTCACGACGACCTTCCGGTAGACCTCGTCCGAGACGATCAGCGCCAGGTTCGCCTCCCGATGAGCGACCAGTGCCGCGCGCACCGGTTCGGAGTCCAGCAGACGGCTGAGGTCGACGAGCGCGTCCCCGCCGCTGCCGAGCGCGCCCGCCGTGATGGTGCCGATGTGCATGGCGACGCGCAGCCGTACCTGGAGCTCCTCCGAGTGATCTCCGTTGTGGTCGGTCAGCAGCTGGTCGAGCGTACGGACGAAGGTCAGGACGACCGCGAGCAGGTCGATGCCGACGGGGAGGACCGCCACCTCACCGTCTCCGCCGGGTTGCCGTTCCCACAGGTCCCTGTCCAGCCCGGCGGCCTCGGCGGCCGAGCTCAGCATCTCGTCCACGGCCTCCTGGATGACGAGCCGGTGGCGGACGTGCCGGCTGCTGAAGCTCTTGACGTCCACCCCGATGGTGAACCGGTCGGTCAGTGACGGGAATGGCTGCATTGACGCCTCCGGCGATAAGTCAAACGGAACCGTGAAAAACGGACACCCGTGCAGTTCTTGACTGGCACGGGTCTTTTCCGGGGCGGGGTCTCGGCCGAACGGCTTTCTGTGACGCGGCCCCTCAGAAGTGCTCCGCGACGAGTATCAAGGCGAGGAGCGCGGCCTTGTGTGCAAAAATATGCATATGCCGCCGAGTGACTAAATCGTTACTCGCCGGTGAGACCTTGCAGTCGGGGGAGGTCCGTGATGATGATGCGGCCGCGCCGGGTGGTCACCAGCCCGGCGTCGCGCAGTTCGGCGAGCTTGCCCGCCACCGAGGCTCGGGAGAGCCCGATGGCCTCGCCGAACTCGGTCTGGTTCAGCCCGATGTCCACCGTCCGGGCGCCCTTGACGGTCGGCACGGCCAGCCGCACCAGCCCTCGGACGATACGAGGGCCCGCCGGGAGTGTCGCCAGCTCCAGGCACAGCGCCTCGCTCTCGCGCAGCCGGCCGAGGGTGAACTTCACCAGCTCGTCCCGCAGTCCCAGCTCGTCCAGCCGCGTCACGAATCGCTCGGCAGGCAAGGCGCGCACGTCGCAGACGTCCATGGCCGACACGGTCGCGGATCGGTTCTGCCCGTCGATCATCGCGATCTCGCCCAGCACCTCGCCCGGGCCGCGAATGGCCAGCAGGATCCCGTTGCCGGCCTTGTCCACCAGCGATACCTTCACGCGCCCGGCCAGCAGCAGAAGAACGCGATCGCCGGGCTCCCCCTGGTGCAGCAGGACCTCACCGGGCCGGTAGGACTCGGCGGTACCCAGTTCGGAGAGACCCCTCCACGCGACGGTGCCGCTGATCGCGGCGAAACCCTCCATGAACTCATCTTGCGAGGGCGGCCCCGGCACCGCAACGGAGCATGCGGGACGAGCCGCAGCTGCATCCGTCCGCGACCTCACCAGAGCCCATCCTGACATGTCCCTAAATAAACCCCATATTAATAGGTCGTTGTTCGAGTTTCCTTTCATCAAGTTCGATAAAACGCCTCGTAATGAACCGGTCACGGATAGTCTTCGGTCATGCCCACGAAAGAGCATGAGGTGCCGCTGGAGATGGTCCGGAACCAGCCGCAGCTCGCCCCCACGATCCTCCGGACGGTGTTCGGCATAGACCTGCCCGAGGAGGCGCCCGCCTCGGTGGCATCGGAGAGCACCCCGGGCCTGAACCCGGCCGAGCTGCGCTGCGACGCCACCATCCTCCTGGACGGCCCCGAGGACCCGACCTGGGGAATCATCGTCGAATCGCAGCTGCGCTACGACAAGGAGAAGTCCTTCAGCTGGCCCGGGTACCTGGCCCTGCTGCGGGGGCGGCACAAGTGCCCGGTGATCCTGCTGGTCTTCTGCCCCAACAGCGCCACCGCCCAGGCCTGCGCCAAGCCGATCGACATGGGCCACCCCGAATGGGTGCTCAAGCCCCTGACCTTCCACCCGGGCATGCTGCCCCCGGTCACCGACGTCGAAGAGGCCCGCCGACTCCCCGAACTCTCGGTCCTCAGCACCCCCGTCCACTCCGAGGGCCCGCACGCCAAATCCGTCCTGACCAGCGTCGCCGCCGCAATCGATGCCCTCAGCAGAGACAGCGGTGAGTTGTACGATGACTACTTGAAGGGGCGGCTTTCCGAAGCCGCCCGCGAGATCCTGGAGGAGATCGTGAAGACCGCCGGCTACGAGTGGCAGTCCGACTTCGCCAAGTCCCACATCGCCAGAGGCCGCGCCGAGGGCGAGGCGAAGATGCTCCTTCTGATGCTGGAGGCCCGCGGCGTCGCCATCCCGGACGACGTCCGCAAGCGCGTGACGGACTGCACCGATACCGCCCAGCTCGAGCGCTGGGCCAAGCGGGCGGCCGTCATCGAGGATGCCCGAGACCTCTTCGACTGACGCCATCCAGATGTCGGAGTCGATGTACAGCAGGGAACGCAGCACCGGAAAGTTCAAGTATCGCTGGCAATCGGACTTTGCCAAAGGACATGTGTCCAGAGGTGTGGGCGTCGGCCTGAGTAAAGGGTTCGAGAGGGGCAAGGCGAGAGGTATGGCGAAGGGCCTGCTCATGGTCTTGGAGGCCCGCGGTCTAGAGGTCTCGTTTCAGCTTCGCGAACAGGTCCTGAGCTGCACTGATGTCGAGCTGCTCGGGCGCTGCGCCAAGCGCGTCGGCGCCATCGGCACTGCCGAAGAGCTCTTCGACTGACGCTCCCCACGTGACGGTGGTAACCCACGATGCGCGAAACGCAGTACAAGTTCACCTTTCAAGAAAGGTTTGCCAGAGAGCATTTTTGTGAAGGTGTGTGGATCGGTCTGTCGCAGGGGCTTTGGTCTGGCGAAATAGAGGGTCTCCAGGACGTGCTTTTCGCCCTTCTTGGCGCTCGTGGCCTCGAAGTCCCGAATGACGTCCGTCGCCAGATCAACGGCTGCAGGGACCAGGCCCAGTTCGAGCGCTGGCTGCGCCGTGCCGTCTTCATCGATGATGCTGAGAAGCTCATCACCTGACCCAACGGCACGTTAGACCTCCGTCTGGGTGGTCGGGTCGCTGGCCGCCCGGACTGCGGGCTGGGGAGTCGGGCGTTCGCGAGCGCGCCGGGTGGCGGGGGCAGTGGCATTATCCAGCGTGTGGAGATTCAGACTCTTATCGAACAGTTGGCCGGGTCCGACCACAAGGCCGCGAGTGACGCTTTGGTCGGTATTGGGGCTCCCGCCGTGGGGCCCGTTCTGGACGTTCTCTGCGACGAGGACTCGCCGGTCGACTGGGGGACCAGCGCCGTGGTCCTGCGCCGTATCGGCCTGCCGGCACTGGAACCGCTGGTCGAGGCCATGGTGTCGGCGTCCTCCTCGGAGGTGGCGCGGCGCGCTCGCTGGGCCCACTGCGGCCTTGAGGTCGACGACGTGTCGGTGTTCGTGCCCTACCTGCGGCATTCCAGCCCCGAGGTGCGCAGCAGCACCGCTTACTACCTGCAGCTCAACGCGGAGGCCGCGACCCCGTACGCCGCCGACCTGGTCGCGCTGCTGGACGACCCGGACGCGGGCGTCCGGCAGCGGGCGATCTGGGCGCTCGACCGGCTCGACTCCGACCTGGTGGTGCCGCTCCTGCACGAGGTCCGCCGCTCCCGCGGCAACGGCCGTGCGCGGCGGCAGGCCCTGGTGGCGCTCGCCGACATCGCCGGGCCGGCGGAGCTGGACGCCCGCGACCAGCTGATCCTCCGGCGCCTCATCCGCGCCAAGCTCGCGACCGAGACGCCCGAGCCGATGCACCTGTGCGGGATGTGGCACGCCGTCCCGACCGGCGACCAGGCGGCCGTCCTCGACGCGTTCGACCTGTCCGACCCCGAGCCGGTCACGATGCGGTTGGGCGGGTCCGCCTGGAACCACGACCACCATGTCGGGGGCGGCGAGCACGGCGAATGCTCCCGCGTCTACGTCACCCCGGAACTGGACGGCTGGACGCTCGTGTTCGGCCAGCCCTTCGACGGCGATGAGGACCTCGACACCGACAGGCTCTTCGCGCGCCTCCGCGAGCTGAGCCTCCGCTTCGGCACCGCGCACTGGTACGGCGCCAGCTGCGGCGACGACTGGACGGCCTGGTGCGTCGCCGAGAAGGGCGAGATCGTCCGCTACTACGACGTCTTCGAGCCGGACGACCAGGTCGGCACCGGCCACCCCGCCGAGGACGGCTACCTGCTCCCGCACATCGACGGCTTCCCCGACGACGCCTTCGACGGTGTCAAGATCAGCGACAGCGAGGCGTTCCAGGCCCGATACATGCAGGTCAAGGAGGAGCTCGGCATCCCCGACGAGTGCCACTCGACCTCCTTCGCGGCCCGTGCCTCGGTCGACCCGTCCGCGCTCGGCCCCCGGACGCGTGTCCGGGGACACGGCGTCCTCGCCCTCACCGCCTGCGGCCGGGAGCACGGCCACCCCTGCGGCGCCCTGGACATCTGAGCGCCATCTCGCTCGGGGCCTGCAGCCGCCGAGGCCGTTGCATGTGATGAGGTGTCGGCGTCCTGCTCAAGGATGAGGGGTCTCCCGCGGCAACGGGAGACCCCTCGCCAATCGGTCCCGCCCGAGCCATCAGACGGACGCATCGATTGGGTCATGCGGCACAGACGTTGGCCGTCGATGTGCCGAAGCGAACCTTGAAGGCAATTCTACGGAGACGCCGTCCGGCAAGCCCTCGGAGGGCGGGAGGCTTGTTCGTCCTCCGGCAAGTTATCGCAAGAAGGCTCGCTGACCTGGGCGATTACGGGACCGTCCGGGCACCGTCGTTGTTCCGACTTCCGTTCTGTTCGTGCGGCTGCACGAGCATCCCGAACAACGTATTTGGGAGAAAAGGCTTCAGCCGCCGGGCGTGGTGCGCCACGATGAGCCGGACGAGTACCGGGCCGGGCCTTTCGCGGCGGCAACCGCGAGAGGCGGACCCTCGGCCCTGTGCTCGTCATCACCGCCCGAGCCAACGACGAGAGCCTGAAAGGCAGCGCAACGATGCGCCCAGTTTCCCTTCGCGTCCCCTGGTGCGGCATCTGCCGGTCAGTGATCGCGGTCTTGCTCCTCCTCGTGACCGTCCTTTTCGTGCTGCGAGTGTTCGATCCCTACAGGGTCTTCGTGGCCGTCTATTGCGCATCGGTAGCCGTTGACCTGGCGGTCCTGCGGGGACGCGTCCGCCGCCCGTCCGCCACGCCTCCGGCGGGGCAGTGAAGCGCCGGGCTCGGCCCCGGAGCCGTTCTGACGCGGGGTTCCGGTAATGCCGAGACCAGAGAATGCGCTGAGCCCGGACGATGGTCCCGTTCCGGCGTTCGCGGTGGAGCTGCGCCGGCTCCGCGCCGACGCCGGCAGGCCGACCTACCGGGCAATGGCGAAGCGCTGCCATTACGGGCACACCACGCTGTCCGAGGCCGCCGCGGGGCGCCGGTTTCCGAGCTGGGAGGTCACGCGCGCGTATGTCATCGCCTGCGACGGCGACCTGGACGAGTGGAGAAGGCGATGGTGCGAGACGGCGGACCAGGTCGGGGACGGTGACGAGGACGGCGGGCGGTCACCGTCCCGCGGTTCCACGCGCATCTCAGGCGCCGGTCCCGTCCCGGTGGATCCAGGGCGGGCTGGGACGCTGCCCGAGCTGATGAGCATGCTCGACGATCTGCGCGGCCAGGCGGGGCTGAGCCTGCGCCAGCTCGTCGAGCGTTCGTGGGACGAAGCGGACCGGGGAGCCGGGACGGTCCTGCCGAACTTCCTCGGCTCCGAATACCTGCAGGGGAGGCGGTCACCCCGCGCGGAGGACGTCCTGCGGATCGTGGAGCTGTGCGGCGGCACCGCGGCCGATCTCCGGCGATGGGCCACCGCCTGCGACCGGCTCCTCCCGGCATCCGATGACCGCGAGGCGGTGCCCGGCTCCGGTCGTCCGGCCGACCCGGATCCGCCTGGCGGGCCGAGGGAGCTGCGCCTGATGCTCGGCACACGGCTGCGTTCGCTGCGGGAGGCCCGGGGGATCTCCACCGAGAAGGCGGGGCACGAGATCCGCGCGTCGCACTCGAAGATCAGCCGGATGGAACTCGGCCGGGTCGGCTTCAAGGAACGCGACGTCGCCGACCTGCTCACCCTGTACGGGATCAGCGACCCCGCCGAACGGGCGTCGCTTCTGGAACTGGCCAGGCGGGCCAAGATCCCCAACTGGTGGCAGCGATTCGGCGACGTCCTGCCGAGCTGGTTCGAGGTGTACCTCGGCATGGAGGAGGCGGCGTCTCTGGTGCGCACCTATGAGGTGCAGCTCGTCCCTGGGCTGTTGCAGACCGAGGACTACGCGCGTGCGGTGGCCCGACGCGGGTACCCGCCTGCCTCCGAGGAGGAGGTCGAGCAGCGCCTTCAGGTCCGCGCGATCCGGCAGCGGCGGGTCGCGTCGGGGGGGCGTCTGGGCGGAGCGGAATCGCCGAGGGTGTGGGCCGTCCTCGACGAGGCCGTCTTCTACCGGCCGATCGGTGACCGGTCGGTGATGCGAGGCCAGATCGAGCACCTGATCGAGGTGACCGGGCAGCCCGGGTTCAGCGTGCAGGTCCTGCCGCGCGACGCGGGCCTGTACCCGACGGGCGGTTCGTTCACGATCCTGCGGTTCGCCGACCAGAGCCTGTCGGACGTGGTCTACCTGGAGCAGCTGGCGGGCGCGACGTTCCTGGACCGGCCGACCGACGTCGAGCTATACAAGTGCGCGATGGACAACGTCGGAGCCGCCGCGTCGCAGCCCGACGACACCGCGGAGGTCCTGACCCGCATCCTGCGCGACATCTGAGGGACGCTCTTCATGCCAGCGCCGCCCGCACCATCGCGGCGCCGTCCGCACCGGCCCGGTCCCGCCGCGCGGATTTGGAGCGAACCTTGATCGTGTTCGGTGCGTCGGTAAGGGGCAAGGTTCATCGACCAGGGGACGCCGATGCTGAACGTGCACGGGTGGGACGCGATCGACGGGGTGCTGAAGGCGCGCTACGGGGACGCCGAGCGGCTCGAATGGAACGCGCCGATGCCCTACCGTCCGATGGGCAGCCCCATCCCGATGGGCCAGTTCGTCACCAACACCATCGCGATCTATCCCCGCGACGAGCCCGTCCCGCACTGGCATCTCATCGGCTACGCGCTGACCGCCCCGTACGAGGAGCGCGGCTACGAGTTCACGCTCCGCGTGCCCCGCGTCCCGGACGAGCCGAACCCGCCGAACTGGGCGATGGCCCACCTGGAGAACCTCGCGTCGTACGTGTCCCGGAGCGGCAACGACTTCAAGCCGGGCCACTACATCGAGTTCCCGAACCCCATCGATCCCGCCCGTCCCGATTCGGAGATCCGCGCGGGCGCCCTCGTCCTGGACCCGGAGCTCGGCCGCGCGGACACGGCGCTCGGCGAGGTCGCGTTCCTCCAGTTCGCCGGCATCACCACCGGCGAGCTCCACGCGGCCCAGTCCTGGAACGTCGAGGGCCTCATCGACGCCCTCGCGCCGCACCTGCCCGTCCTGCTCACCGACCTGGATCGTTCCTGCCTGGCCGGCGTCCCGGGCGTCGCGGCGGCGGTCCGCGAGGGCTCGCGGCGGGACGGCTCCGGCACCGGCTTCCTCTTCTTCCACCAGCTGGACGCCGACACCTCCGACGGCGTCACCCTGGAGATCGGCGCGCAGCACATCCCGCAGCTCGCCCGCGTCCTGCCGGCGCGCGTCCCGCACGGGAACCCGCTGATCCTCCGCGGCCCGGGCACGCCCGTCGTCCTGCTCCCGGGCCCGGCCTTCGCCCACACCGAGACCGACGAGGCCCTGGAGATCGTCCTCCCGGACACCGTCACCCGCGCCATCGCCGAAGCCGTCCGCCCCGCCCCCGGCACCTACACGGTCGACGCCCTCACCATCAACGTCGTCCCCTGACCGTCGCGTATCCAATACACGGTTGGGCGTTGCCGCGATAGGCCATCACCGCGGTCCCGGCGGCGCCCGTCCCGGCCGGATCGGAGCGGAGTAGAGAACTCTGGTGGATCACGGACTACGGCTGCAGGTCTCTGCGCCCTGCTCAGCCCCGGCTCCAGCGGAAAGCTCCAGATCATCGGCGACCCGGGCGGCGCCACCCTCCTCGAAGACTGCGTACTCATAGGCAGACCGGCCGCCAAGCCCTACCGAACCTAACCTCGGCCTCCTGTGGAAGGTCCTAGGTCTATGGGACCTTGTGGGTTGGGTCCGGTGGCCGACGCGGGGGACGGGCCTACGAAGGCACTCTTGGGAGCATGACCACGACCTATGAGCCCGCAGTCGCCGGCAAAGCCGCGCCACGTTTCTCGACACCCGGGTGGGCGGCTCTGCTCGCCGCGTCCATCGGGCAGTTCCTCGTCGTCCTGGACGTCTCCGTCGTCAACGTCGCGCTGCCGGACATGCGCGCCGGGCTCGGGCTCGGCGCGACCGGGCTGCAATGGGTCGTCAACGCCTACTCGCTGACGTTCGCCGGGTTCCTGCTGCTCGGCGGGCGCGCCGCCGATCTCTTCGGGCGCAAGCGCGTCTTCGTCGCGGGGCTCGGGCTGTTCACCGTGGCCAGCCTGGCGGGCGGGTTCGCGCAGGACCCGAGCATGATCATCGGTGCGCGGGGGGTGCAGGGGCTCGGGGCCGCGATCCTCGCGCCGGTCACGCTGTCGCTGAT
>NZ_SMJX01000638.1 GCF_004348535.1 Actinomadura sp. KC216 | reverse complement strand
CCGGGGGACTCCCACCCCGGGGGCGGCGGAGGGTTGCTCATCTGGTCACGTCCTTCCAGGTCAACTGACCCCAATGCAAAACCTAGTGTGCAGTAAAACTGTGACATCGCGCGCCTCCGATGTGGAGGTGCTCGGTCACATTCCCCCGGACCCCGTTCCGGGGGATACTTGCTACGACGCAGGCGAGGAGGGTCTGGTGCATAACTATTTCGACACATATGTCGTCGTAGTCGTACTGCTCGTCGTCGGTGCCGGGATCGTCGTCGGCGGTCTGGCCGCGAACCGGATGCTGCGTCCGCACCGTCCCACCGTCGAGAAGCTGACCACTTACGAGTGCGGTGTCGACCCCGTCGGGGAGGGGTGGGCGCACTCCTACGTCCGGTATTACGTGTTCGCCTACCTGTACGTCGTGTTCGCGGTGGACGCCGTGTTCCTCTTCCCCTGGGCGACGGTCTTCTCCGCGCCAGGCTACGGGGCGACGACGCTCGGCGAGATGTTCGTCTTCCTCGCGTTTCTCGCCGCCGGGCTGGGCTACGCGGGCAAGAAGGGCGTGCTGTCCTGGGTCTGACACCGGTCCGGAGCGGTCCGGATCGTTTCGGTCGGGATTGATCCGCTTGGGCCTCTGGCCAGACGGCGAGGGGCTGTAACAATGCTCCCGTGGGCACCATCGATCTACCTCCGCCGAGCGTCGGGCCGCTGTCGCGGCTGGCGCCGAAGCCGGTCAAGTTCGTGCTCAACTGGGGACGCCGCTACTCGCTGTGGGTCTTCAACTTCGGCCTGGCCTGCTGCGCCATCGAGTTCATCGCGACCTCGATGAGCCGGCACGACTTCATCCGGCTCGGCGTCATCCCGTTCGCGCCCGGGCCCCGGCAGGCCGACCTCATGGTCGTGTCCGGCACCGTCAGCGACAAGATGGCGCCCGCCGTGCGGCGGCTGTACGAGCAGATGCCCGAGCCGAAGTACGTCATCTCTTTCGGTGCCTGCTCCAACTGCGGCGGCCCGTACTGGGACTCGTACTGCGTGACGAAGGGCGTCGACCAGATCATCCCGGTGGACGTGTACGTCCCCGGCTGCCCGCCCCGTCCGGAGGCACTGCTGCACGGGATCGTCCGGCTGCAGGAGAAGATCGCGGGCGAGTCGCTCGGCGACCGCTACACCGCGAACGGGCCGGGCGGCGAACCGGTGGCCCCGCCGCCCGCGCCGCGCCCGCTGTCGCCGACCGTCCTGCGCCGCCCGATCCAGCCC
>NZ_SMJX01000637.1 GCF_004348535.1 Actinomadura sp. KC216 | reverse complement strand
CCCCAATCCCAACGCCGGCCCCAGCTCCAGCGATCAGCCCGAAGGGGCCGGAGAGATCCTGACGAGCGTCCGCCACAAACGCCTGGTCAGGCAGCTCAGCTAGGACGGGCCAACGTCCCGTCACGGCGCTCACGGCCGGGCCCGGCTCGCGCCCGAGCCGGGCCGTGAGCGACCGCTGCATCGCTCCCTAATCCCGCGCAGACCCGCTACAGCGCTCGCCGCCTCGGGACCGAGCTGGCCAGGCGCACGTGGGGCTGAGGCCCACTTCGAGACATGTCCCAACTCGCCGAACCACCTTCTGGCCCTGAGTCGGGCCCGGCATAGGGGCCGTTCCCGCCTCGCTCTCGCTTGGGACGACCGGCCATCCGTTCGATCCGTTGGCGACGCGCCGCCACATGGCCTTCTGAGCGCCCGCTTTCTGGAGTCGGGAGGATGGGTCGTCTAACGGGCCGAGATCGTCCATGCGACCGTCTGGCGTGGTCACCCGCGGTTCCAGCAGCATCCGGGGACGCCGCCCGGCCGGGGCCGGGGCCGGGTCAGTACGGGCGGACCTGGACGGTGCCCTCGTCCGTCACGCGGGTCTCGAAGGCGGGCTGGCGGGCCGTGGCGGGGCCGTGCACGACCGAGCCGTCCTGGACGCGGAACGTGCTGCCGTGCCAGGGGCAGATGACGCAGGTGTCGGCGTTGTCGTCAGTGACGATGCGGCCCTGGTGGAGCGGTCCGGCGAGGTGGCTGCAGCGGTCGGCGAGGACGTGGATGTCGTCGCCCGTGCGCAGGACGAACAGGCTGATATAGCCGAGGCGCCGGTGGACGGGCCAGCCGTCCGGGAGCTCCTCGGCGGCGCAGAGGTCATGCCAGCCGAGCGGGACGAGGTGGCCGACCTGGTCGGCGTGGCTGGCGCCCGCGGCCTGGCGGAACGCGAGGTGCCCTCCGAGGTAGGCGCCCGTGAAGAGGGCGGTGAGGCCGGCGAAGCCGAAGGCGCGCCCGGCGGCGTCCCGTCCCTGGTAGCGGGCCACGAGGGACAAGGAGTAGAGCGTGCTCGCCGTCGTCATGCCCGCCGCGTGGACGAGCCCGACCCGCTGCTGCTCGCGATGCAGCGCGGACCAGTCGGCGATGCCGGTGAGGACGGTCGGCACGGCGCTCGCGAGCCCTGCGGCCACGAGGGTCTGCGACGCGCGCCGCCCGCCTGGCATCAGGTCGAGGACGGCCGCGGACACCCAGAACCCGATGGGCATGTCCGAGAGCGGCGGGTGGGCGG
>NZ_SMJX01000636.1 GCF_004348535.1 Actinomadura sp. KC216 | reverse complement strand
GGGTGGGGCAGATCCGATCCAAGTAAGAGACGTGAGGAGCTGATCGTGCTCACGCTGACCAGCGGTGCCGTCCAGGTCATACGTACCGTGACCGCGAACCCGGAGCTTCCGCCGGAGACCGGCATCCGCATCGAGTCCGGGCTCGACGGCTCGGACGCCCTGCGGCTCTCGGTCGCGCCCGCCCCGGAGGCCGGCGACCAGGTCGTCGAGGAGGAGGGCGCCAAGGTGTACCTGGAGCCCAGCGTCGCCGAGATGCTGGACGACAAGACACTCGACGCGCAGGTCGACCCGCAGGGCGACGTCGCGTTCACCATCGCGGAGGGGCCCGAGGGCACCCCCACCTGACCACGAGCTTCTGGAGCCGGGACGCCGAACCCATCGGCGCCCCGGCTCCAGCGCGTTTCGCGCAGGCTCAGCGGGCGGCCGCGATGATCGCCACGCCCGCGAGCACGAACGCCACCGTCGTCAGGACCAGGAAGGCGGCGACGACCGCGCAGCCCAGGCCGCGCGGCTGGTCGCGCCAGGTGGCGTAGCGCTCGCGCACCTGCCGGTCCAGGTCCTCCCGGGACGGCCGTTCCGCGTCCGGAGGCTCGGGTGAGGGCGGGGTCGTCACGACCGCCAGTGTCGCAGATGAAAAAATCGCCTGATGCTTCTCACCAAACTCGGCCATGCCTGCGTCCAGCTCACCAAGGACGACCGGACGATCGTCATCGATCCCGGCTCGTTCAGTGACGCGTCCGGCGCGCTCGCCGCCGCCGACGCGGTCCTCATCACGCACGAGCACTTCGACCACTTCGACGCCGACGGGCTGCGCGCCGCGATGGCCGAGCGGCCGGGCCTGGAGGTCTGGACGTCCCGCGCCGTCGCCGGGAACCTCGCCGACCTGGGCGGGCGCGTCCACCAGGTCGGGCACGGGGACGCCGTCACGGTCGCGGGCTTCGACGTCCACGTCTACGGCGAGGACCACGAGATCCTGCACCCGGACGTCCCGCCGATCCCGAACACCGGGTTCCTGGTCGACGGGGAGGTCTTCCACCCGGGCGACGCGCTGACCGTGCCGTCCGAGCCGGTCCGGACGCTGTGCCTGCCCGGCAACGCGCCCTGGCTGAAGATCCCCGAGCTGTACGCGTACACGCGCGAGGTCGGGCCCGAGCGCGCGTTCGTCATCCATGACGGGCTGCTCAACGACATCGGCCTCAAGGTGATGCAGACCCACGTCACCAAGGCCGGCGAGGAGATCGGCAGGGAGTTCACCCGCCTCGCCCCCGGCGCCTCGGTCGAC
>NZ_SMJX01000635.1 GCF_004348535.1 Actinomadura sp. KC216 | reverse complement strand
CTGCGGGACGTCGCTCACCGGCTGGCGGATCTCACCGCCCTCGACCGTCGACCCTCGGATCACCCCGGACTGGATGCGGAACATACCCGTGGCGAGATTCCCCGTGTTCTCGAACCGCACGCGCACCGGCCCCACGAAGGAGTACCCCTGCTCCTTCGCGTACTCGCGCGCGAGGTTGGCCAGCTCCTGGCTCAGGCTGTCGGCGTACACCTGGAGCCGCTGCCCGTCCTGCTGAGAAATCTCGACGACGAAGTCGTTCGGAACGAGCGTTCGGCCCTGCGCCACGATCGCCGCCCGATCGTCCATCTCGCGCTGCACAGCACTGGCCACCTCGACCGGCTGCAGCTCAGACTTGAAGGCACGGGCGAAGGCCCCTTCGACCATGCCCTCGAGCCGTCGCTCGAAGCGCTGAATGACGCCCACGGGCACCTCCCTTCCCCACTGGTAGACGATCGTATCGGTGTGAAGGTTCGCCTGCCGTATCTGGATACCTAACCACTGCCGGCCGCGTGCTAGCCTTTTCAGGCACCCGGAAACCGGGTCCACACCCTTGGGCGGGTGGCGGAACGGCAGACGCGCACGGTTCAGGTCCGTGTGTCCGAAAGGATGTGAGGGTTCAAATCCCTCCTCGCCCACCGAAGGGGTACCGACGAGAGTCGTTGCCCCCGCAGTGACGAAACAAACCCTGGAGCACCAAGCTCCGGGGTCTTCGTCGTTACGGAGGCCAGTCACCTGTGACTGCAGCGACCCAAGGGACGCGCGCGCAGGAGAGTTACTCGGCCCATGGGTCTGGTTTGCGGTGGTGTGGCTACGTTGTAGCCGCTGCTGGCTCAGGCTGCGGGCGGCGTGGTATGCCCGATAGGTGTCCAGGTGCCACGCGGTTTGGGTGTCTTGTGTCGAGCACGGCGGTGGGGCCTGCCGTCGGGCCTGGGAAGAGTGGCGAGCCAGGCGTTGATCTTGCGCTCGTTGACGTGGGCCAGCTGAAAGGCCAGCAGGAGGGTTTGGGCGGCGATGCCAAGAATGCGGCGGTTGCCGCCGTGTTCGATGCCTTCGTGGGCGTCGGCCTTTGGCGTAGCCGTTCATGCCTTCGACGGTGCGCCAACGTTGCCGGTTGAGCAGCTCGGTCTGCATCCGACCCCAGAATGACTCGATGACGGCGTTGATGCCTCTATGTCAAGCGGTTGTGGCGGTGCCCGGCGGAGGGTTGGACGAGGCCGGAGGTGACAGGGCGAGTGTGATGTCGCGATAGACCTCTCGTGCGATGTAGCGCTGGAGGCGTCGGA
>NZ_SMJX01000634.1 GCF_004348535.1 Actinomadura sp. KC216 | reverse complement strand
CTACGACACTCAGTCCATGATCATAACTGTGGGCGTCGTTCCGGTGGCCTGACCCGTGCTATGACTGATCCTCCCTCGGAGTGTCTCTGCGTTGATCTGTCGGCCCCGGAACGACGTCCGTTGTGTGGAGCGGCCCGACCGGTGTGACCCGATAGAGGCGTTGACGTGCACGTTGAGTGTCCTGTCCGCTGGGCGGCCCGTTCACCGACCAGACATCGTCACTCCCTGGACAGGTCCCCAATGCTCCCTGAGTCTCAACTCGCCCTCGGCGTTGACACCCACAAGGACGTGAACGTCGCCGTGCTCCTGGACGCACTCGGCCGGAAAGTCGCGACCGCAGCCTTTGCCACCACCGATCGCGGCAACGCCGAGCTGGTGGAATGGGCGCAGCAATACGGCGAGGTGGTCTGCGCCGGGGTTGAAGGCACCGGCAGCTATGGTCACCGGCTCTCCCGCCGTCTGATGGACCAGGGCATCGAGGTCATCGAGGTCAACCGGCCCGACCGTTCGCGACGCCGCCGCAAGGGCAAGAGCGACTCCGTCGACGCCGAGGCAGCCGCCCGCGCCGTCCTGGCCGGCGAGGCGTCAGCAGTGCCCAAGGACCGCAGCGGACCGGTCGGCGAACTCCGGTCGCTGCTGCTGGCACGCCGCAGCGCGATCAAAGCACGCACCCAAGCCAACAACCAGCTGCGAGCACTGGTCCACGACCTCCACGATGAACTGCGCGAGCGCCTGGACCAGCGGCGGCCTGCCCATCGCGCCCGAGCCTGCGCCGCACTGAGCCCCGACACCGGCACGCTCAAAGCGCTCGGCGTCCTCGGCCGACGATGGCTAATGCTTCACGAAGAAATCCAAGAACTGGAACAGAGCATCGTCACGCTCGTCCGGGAGACCGTTCCCAACCTGCTAGCCCGACCCGGAATCGGGCCCATCACCGCGGCCCAACTCCTGGTAACCGCCGGCGACAATCCCGACCGGCTACGCACCGAAGCGAGCTTTGCCGCACTCTGCGGCGTCAGCCCCATCGAGCACTCCAGCGGCCGCACCGAACGCCGACGCCTCAACCTCGGAGGCGACCGCGTTGCCAACTCGGCGCTCTGGATAATCGCGCACGTCCGACTGGTCCACGACCCCCGCACCCAGCAATATGGTGCCAAACGCACCACCGAGGGCAAGGACCGCAAAGACATCCTCCGACGCCTCCAGCGCTACATCGCACGAGAGGTCTATCGCGACATCACACTCGCCCTGTCACCTCCGGCCTCGTCCAACCCTCCGCCGGGCACCGCCACAACCGCTTGACATAGAGGCATCAACGC
>NZ_SMJX01000633.1 GCF_004348535.1 Actinomadura sp. KC216 | reverse complement strand
AGAGGACGGAGAGTTCGATGGGGGTGGGCTTCTCGTGTTCCAGGCCGCGGAGGCCGGCGCCGCCGGTGGAGCCCTGGACGAAGAGGCGGGTGCCGGTGGGGAGGAGCTTGGTGGAGCGGGCGTGGGCGTGGCCGGAGAGGATGAGGGGGGTCAGGCCGGAGAAGGCTTCGCCTTCGTTCGGGTCGTGGACGACGGCGAGGTCCGGTGTGGTGCCCGAGGCGCGGAGTTTCTCTGCGAGGAGGGCGCCCTCGGCGCGCATCTGGTCGGCGCCGACGAAGTCGTCGCGGGTGCTCTTGTCGGGGGTGAAGCGGGGGTCGCCGACACCGTAGATGCGCAGGCCCTTGACCTCGTGGGTGGCGTCGTCCAGGACGATGGCGTTCTTCTCGCGGGCGACGGCCCGCTGGGTGTCCATGGAGTCGTGGTTTCCGCGGACGTAGACGTACGGGACCTTCAGGTCGGATATCTCGTCGGCGAACTTGTTCTCTGCCTTGCTGCCGTGGTCCATGAGGTCGCCGCTGTCGACGATGAGGTCGACCTTGAACTGGGTGGTGACGGACTTTACAACGTTCCACGCAGCGGGGTTGAGGTGGATGTCAGAGACGTGCAGGACGCGGATCGTGGACGGGTCCGGCTCGTAGGTCGGGAGGGTGGAGGTGGTCGCGTACAGCTCGGAGACGTTGCCGACGAGGCGGGCGAGCTGGGCGCGGTAGGCGGAGAAGCGTTCGACGAGGCTGCGGGTGTCGCCGACGATCTGGGGCGCGTTGGCGAGGAGGCCGGTGTAGCGGGGCTCTGCGATCGAGTGCGGGTTGAACGTCGCCCAGGTGAGGAGGGTGATGGCGACGAGGCCGACGGCGGCGGACGCGAGGCCGAGGAGGGCGCGGCGCAGGGAGCGGAACAGGACGAGGCCCGCGGCGAAGCCGGCGAGGAGGGCGAGGACGGCGGCGCGGATGAGGAGCTGTTTCACGCCGCCGGCGATCTGGTCGGTGATCTGGTCGGTGAGCCGCTCGATCTCGGCGTCGTTCTGGATCAGGCGCTGCGCCTGTTCGGGACGGACGTCGGTGAGGCTCGCCTCAAGGGCTACCGGGCCCCAGTGCGTGTCGAGCTGGAGGGAGCCGAGCGGGGGCAGTTCCAGGGTCGTCCCGCCGTGGAGGGACGGGTGGAGGGACAGTTCCACGTCGGCGGGGCCGACCGGGGTGACGTAGCGTCCGCCGAGGAGGAGGCCTGCGTAGGAGGCTGTCAGGCCGATGGCGAAGACGAGGAAAAGGCGCGTCCAGCGGCTGGTGACGACGGGGCGGGTGCGGCGGATGGCGGGGGCGCAGAA
>NZ_SMJX01000064.1 GCF_004348535.1 Actinomadura sp. KC216 | reverse complement strand
CCTCAGGAACGCCCCAGCACATGCCCCGAGCCCCGGCGCGCACGCCGGTTGCGCTCCTCGTGCTCACGCAGGTCAGCCGAGACTGGCCTGCCGGTGAGTTTTGGAAATCTCTACCCCCACATCTCAGGAAGCGACCTGAATCACCTCCCACCCTCACTACACAGCTCGACTACATATGGTGACGATCTACCACCCCGCTGGAGCCGAAGAAAGTTCCCAACCCCTATGCGTTAGCGGCGGCGGGGGGTTGCGGCGATGGTGGCGGTGGCCGCGGGGTCGGCGCCCGCGGCGCGTAGGGCGCGGGCCGCCTCGGCCAAGGAGGCTCCGGTGGTGACGACGTCGTCCACCAGGATCACCTGGCGACCGGCCAGGTCGGATCGTGCCGCTTCGAGGGCACCGTCGAGGTTGGTGAGGCGTTGCGCGGCCGTCAGACCTGCCTGGTCACCCACCCGTCTTCGCTGTCTGAGGGCGTCCAGGCCGGTTACCGGTAGGCCGTTGACGCGCAAGCGGTGCAGGGCGACGGCGACTGTTCCGCGCAGAGGGTCGTGTCCCCGGCGCTTGACCGACCCGCGCCTGGAGGGCACCCACACCACTGTTCGCGGCGGATCCGGCCCCGTCAGGGTGGCCTGGACGGCCGTTGCCAGGGCCTCGCCCAGCGGGACGGCCAGAGCCGTCCGGCCGCGTTCCTTGTAGGCGGACAGGATCGTCCGTAAGGGGCCATCGTAGGCGGCGACCGTCCATGGGCGCGGGACGCCGTACGGAGCCGTTTCCGCGGGTCTGGCGGGGCCCTGGAGGGGGACCGCGCAGGCGTCGCAGAGCAGGACGGGCTCCCCACCGCATCCGGCGCAGCGTTCGGGAAGCAGGAGGTCGATCAGGTCAGCGAAAAGGTTCATGCGCTCGACGATGCCCGCCTCGCGGCGCGCTCGTCCCGGACTTCGGCACCTGTGGATAACCCTCGAACGCGAGCGCGTCAGCCCGGGTAGTTGGGGTCCTTGGCCGGGGTGGGGCAGATCCACGGGCTGTAGGAGTTGCTCGGGGCGCGCTGGCGGCAGACCTGGTCCTTCCCGGACGAGCGGGTGCCGATCAGGATCGGGGCGCCGGGGGCGGCGGCGATCGTCCGGGGCTCGCCGAGGGAGCCGACGCCGAGGGACGTGATGGCGCTGCCGCTGATCGGCATCAGGAACGGGAGGGTCTGCGAGTCGCGCTTGGCACGTCCGAGGACGGCGAAGGTGTTGTAGTCGCGCCAGGCGAGGTCGACGGCGTCCTGGAGCTCGGAACTCACGGGCAGGAAGGAGCCGACGTCCAGGGACCCGCCGGGCGCGTAGGCGATGCGGCCCAGTTGCACCTGGGGACGGCCGTCGATGTGGGCGATGACGGCGGCGCGGACCCCGTCGCGGGCGACGCGGAAGGCGCGGACCTCGCGGCCGCCGAGCCCCCAGTGCGCGGCGCGGACGGGTGGCTTGCCACGCCGGCGCACCCAGAGCCACGACTCGTCCTTCTTGCTTTCCACGACCCACAGGGTGCCGTCGCGGCTCCAGGTGGGGGCGGTGAAACGGCCCCCTTCCTGCGCGTTGAGCAGCACGCGTGGGGTCGGCGCGCCGGTGAGGGGTGCGCCCACCAGAACCTGGTCTGCCGAAGGGCTAAGACCGGCGAACTCCCGGTAGTCGGGAGCCACGGCGGGGCGGGAGAGGCGTCCGGCGGCACCGGTCACGACGGGCTGGGCACGGTCGCTCTCCAGGGTGCCGAGGAAGCCGGACTGGCCGACGACGTAGGCGTTCTGGTGGGACTCCCCGTGCGGAACCTGGCCGTCAGGGGAGTTGGCCTCCCAGGCGTGCACGGGCTGGGTGGATTCCATGCCCCCGGCGGTGACGGTCTGGCCGTCGATCCTCAGCCGCCAGCGCTTGATCTCCGAGAGCTGCCGCATCGTCCAGCTGAGCTGTGCCGACATCTGGTCGACGCTGCCCGCGCGGGCTTCCTTGGTGAGGTCGACCGTGGCGACCTCCTTGTCGACCTGGACGCGGTGCCGCAGCTTCGTCCCGGCGGGGAAGGCGGTGTGGACGGCGCCGTTGAGCCAGGACGTCGGGCCGTCCAGTAGGGCCTGGACGAGCTGCGTCGGCAGCGTCTGCCGGTTCACGACGGGCAGGAAGATGCCGTTGGGAACGAGCGTCTGGTGGTCGGGCGCGAAGAAGAACAGGTTGACGGTGCGCATGGCGCGCTCTACGTCGTCCTTGGAGAGCAGCAGCCCGGTCTTGTCGTCGCCGGGCACGCTCGTGATGCGCCAGACGCCCTGCGGCGTCTTGGCGAGCTGAAAGGTGGCCTCCAGGCTCCTCGGGGAGGCGGTGTACTGGCCGTCAGTGGAGATGGTGCCGAGCTCTTCCCCTGCCACCTTCACCGTCGCCTGGTTCGCCGACGCTTTGACGACCTGCGGCTCGGTGACGCGGCTGGTCAGGACGGTCACCGACGGCCGGAACCCCGGGTTCCAGGAGCTCTGCCCGCCGAGATACATCCGGGCGACCTGGTGGTTGTCGTCAAAGCTCGCGGAGGCGGCGAGGAACCCGGACACGATCTGGGCGGGCCCCCACTCGGGACGCGGCTTCACCGGGATCAGCCGGACATAGGGGTCGTCGACGCGTTCGGCCCGTTCGGCGGGTTTGCCGGTGATGACCTGGCCGCCGCTGGGCACGGACGCGCACCCCGCCCCGCCGAGGAGGAGGGCGGCGGCGACCGCCGCCCGGCAGACCACCCGTCCCGGCCCGGCGGGGGCGCGGGGGGTCACTCCCCGGCCTCCAGTTCGGCGAACAGCGGGCGGGCGTCACCGGCTCCTGGAGGGACGAGCGGGAGGGGGGAGCCCCTCAGCTCGGCCCCGGCCGTGCGGGGCAGCGAGAGGCGGAACTGGGAGCCCGCACCGGGCTCTCCCCACGCCTGCAGCCACCCGCCGTGCAGCTGCGCGTCCTCGCGGGAGATCGACAGGCCGAGGCCGGTGCCGCCGGTGGTGCGGGCGCGGGCGGGGTCGGCCCGCCAGAACCGGTCGAAGACCATCTGGCCCTCCCCCGGCTTGAGCCCCACGCCATGGTCGCGGACGGCGACGGCGACGGCGTCCCGGTCGGCGGCGACGGACACGATGATGTCCTCGCCCTCGCCATGCTCGACGGCGTTGACGAGCAGGTTGCGCAGGATGCGTTCGACCCGGCGGCGGTCGACCTCCGCCATGCAGGGCTCGCCGGGCAGTTGCAGGACGACCTTGCTGCCCTTGCGCTCGGACAGGCCCTGGATGTCGCCCACGACGCGCAGGACGAGGTCGCGCATGTCCAGGGACTCGACGTCCAGTGTGGCCGCGCCTGCGTCGTGCCTGCTGATCTCCAGCAGGTCGGCCAGGAGCGACTCGAACCGCTCAAGCTGGCTCTGCAACAGCTCCGCTGAGCGTCCTACTGCGGGGTCGTCGAAGGTGTCGCGGTTCTCGTAGAGCATGTCCGCGGCGATCCTGATGGTGGTCAGGGGCGTGCGCAGCTCGTGGGAGACGTCGGAGACGAACTGGCGTTGCACCTGCGACAGGTCTTCCAGTTCGCCGATCTTCTCCTGAAGGTTCGCGGCCATCTCGTTGAACGAGCGGGCGAGGCGCGCCAGGTCGTCCTCACCGCGGACCCTCATGCGCTCTTCGAGCCGTCCGGCGGCGAGCCGCTGCGCACCCTGGGCGGCCAGCCGCACCGGAATGACGACCTGCCGCGTGACCAGCGAGGCGATCGCGGCCAGCAGCAGCACCAGGACGATGCCCACCCCGGCCATGGAGCGCCCCACATTGGTCAGGGTCCGCTGCTCCTCCTCAAGCCGGAACAGGTAGTACAGCTCGAACTGGCCGGTCTTGCCGCCGACGATGAGGCCGCTCTCAGACGGACGGTTATCGACATAGGAGAGCTTGCCGTAGGTGTAGGCGCGTGCACCCGCGGGCGCGTTCTTCAGTTCCTCCCGCAGCCGCCGCGGGACGCTCTCCTGCCGCAGCTCGTTGGTCGTGTAGCCGTCGAAGTACTGCTCTGTGGTGTCGCGGATGTAGACCTCGTACAGTCCGGACGGGCCGCTACGGGACTTCAACCGTTCGATGGTCGAATTGAGCCTGCTGCCGTCCCCGGGCGAGTTCCCCAAGTCGCGCTGTACCTGCGCCAGGCCGTCGTCCAACTGGAGGCGTGCCGCCTTGACCTTCCCGTCCATGAGCGCCGACGACACCTGCTGCATCAGGAACGCGCCCAGGATCGCCACGACGATCGCAGAAATGAACAGGGTCGAGGTGACGATGCGTACCTGGATCGAACGGCGCCACCGCGTGTACCCCGTCCGGGCGGCGGTGCGCAGGACGCGCTGGACCGCACGCAGACCGCGCCGGGCGGGCCGCAGCGCCCTCTTCATATCGGCTCTCATCACACCGGGACGCCGCCAGGTCAGGCGGGCCCGGCCTTGTAGCCGACACCGCGCACGGTGACGACGATCTCGGGACGTTCCGGATCCTTCTCGATTTTGGCCCTGAGGCGCTGCACGTGGACGTTCACCAGGCGCGTGTCGGCGGCGTGGCGGTATCCCCAGACCTGCTCCAGCAGGACCTCGCGGGTGAACACCTGGCGGGGCTTGCGGGCGAGCGCCACCAGAAGGTCGAACTCCAGCGGCGTCAGCGGGATGTGCCTGTCGCCGCGCTTGACCGAGTGGCCGGCCACGTCGATGGTGATGTCGCCGATCTGCAGGGTCTCCGGCGCGGGTTCGTCGGTGCGCCGCAGGCGGGCACGGACGCGCGCCACCAGCTCCTTCGGCTTGAACGGCTTGACGATGTAGTCGTCGGCGCCGGACTCCAGGCCGAGGACGACGTCGACGGTGTCGCTCTTGGCCGTCAGCATGACGATCGGCACGCCGGACTCGGCACGGATCTGGCGGCACACGTCGATGCCGTCCGCCCCGGGCAGCATCAGATCGAGCAGCACGAGGTCCGGCCGGGTCTCCCGGAACGCCTCGAGCGCCTTGTCGCCGTCGTGGACGAACGACGGCTCGAAGCCCTCGCCCCTCAGCACGATGCCCAGCATCTCGGCGAGCGCGAGATCGTCGTCGACGACCAGTACACGTCCTCTCATGGCCCTCATCGTCACAAAGTCGGGGTTCGGTGGAGTGAGCGCTTCTCATCCTCGCCGGGACCGGCGGATACCGGCTCATGCGTGTCGTCGGGTGAAAAGTTCTCCGCGGCGCTATGCTCCGGCCCCACCTCGCCAGGGAGAGATATGCCTTGGCGTGCAAGGTTACCCGCGTTTGCGTGGTACATGGCTCTCCCGGGATCCGGTGTGCGGCTCGGAATTGTAGAGGTGACTCCCGAAACGCGCGCGAGGTTGACCGGGATCGGCAGATTCCGGCGGCGCGGCGGCCTCCGGAGCGCGCGGATCACCACCCGCCGGGGCGGCGGCGGCAATCGCGGCACTTCGCCCGTGACAGGATGACCTGACCGGTGGACGTCGCGGGGTCGGGAGAGACCCGGCGGGCGCGCCGGGCAAGCCGGGCGGGGGCGCCGGAAAGCCCCTCAGAAAGATCGGCCAGAGATCGCAGGGAGCCACGAGATGCCGGGACCGGACGGCTGGGACGACGACGCGGACGTCGACGCGCAGGGCGTCCCGTTCCGTCCCATGTCCATCTCGGAGATGCTGGACGGCGCCATCGCCGGGATCAGGCGGCGTCCGCGCACGTCCCTGGGCCTGTCCGTGGGGTTCAGCACGGTGATCCAGGTGGCGAGCTCGGTCGCCGCGTACTTCTTCATCGGCGACGAGGCCCGCGGCGAGGTCACGCCTGACGTGCTGATGGAGTCGCTCGGGGCGCAGCTCACGCTGAGCGTGATGGGCCTCGTGCTGTCGGCGTACGGGATCCTGCTGCTGTCCGGGCTGCTCGCTCCGATCCTCGGCCGGGAGCTGGTGGGCATGCCGATCGCGCCCCGGCAGGCGTGGCGGGACGCCAGGCCGCGCCTGGGCCGGTTGGCCGCGACCGCCGCGGCCGTCATGGGGATCTCGCTCATCGCGCTCGTCGTGCCGATCCTGCCGTTCGCCCTGCTGGTCGCCGCCGAGGCGCATCCGGGGCTGATCGTGCTCGCCGGGATCCTGGGCTTCCCCATCGGCATTGGGCTGATGGTGTGGCTCTATCTGCTGTTCGTCTTGGGTGTTCCCGCGGTCGTCTTGGAACGGCAGACGGTGGTGGGTGCGCTTCGCAGGGCGGTGACCCTGTCCAAGGGCCGCTGGTTCCGGACGTTCGGGACGCTTCTGCTGGCGCTGCTCGTGACGGTGTTCATGGGCTTTTTCGCGCTGCGCATCCCGTTCCTGTTCGTGCAGCTGATTTTCTTCGGCGACTCTTCTGGCAGCGATTCGACGATGGCGGCGCTCGCCGTGGACACGCTCGGCCGGATCGTGAGCTGGTCTGTCGTGCTGCCGTTCGACGCCGGTGTCATCGCCTTGCTCTACATGGACCGGCGGATGCGCCGCGAAGGCTTCGACCTTGACCTGCGCATGCGCGGACGCTCCGCCACCGCCATCTCCGCCACCGCCGACCCCGTCCCGGCCACCCCGGACAACGGCGTCGGCAACGGCCCCGAAACCGACCAGGGCGATCAGGAGGAAGGGTTCATCGACCTGTGGCGAACCGTCCCGTCGAGCGGAGCTCGTCCGGGAACGGGAGCGAACCCATGATGCGCATGCGAATGCTGCTCGATTCCGCTGCTCTCGACCCTGTCGGTAGGGACGAGGCACGCGAGATGGCCCGCCGCGAACTGGAGAAGCAGGTCTACCAGCGTGACAAGCCGTCCTGGCTGGAACGCACCTGGGACGACTTCTCCGAATGGCTGCAGGACCTGCTCAGCGGGTCCCCCGCACCGGAATCCCAGGGGAGCGGCAGCGGCTGGGCGTCGATCGTCGTCATCATCGTCGTCGTGCTCATCGCGGCGGCGCTGGTCGCGTGGCTGATGCGGGGCCGCCGCAACCTGCGTTCCAGGAACGAGCCATTGCTGGAGGACGAGACGTCCACCGCACTCGACCATAGGGACGCTGCAGAACGTCACGCGGCGGCCGGGCAGTGGGCGGAAGCCATCCGCGAACGGCTCCGTGCCATCGCCCGCGACCTGGAGGAACGGGCCGTGCTGGCCCCGCGCCCTGGACGTACCGCAGACGAGCTGGCGCAGGAGACGGGCGAGGCCGTGCCGGAGCTCGCCGAGGACCTGCGCGTGGCCGTGCGGATCTTCGACGACGTCTGGTACGGCGACCGTCCGGGCACCGCCGAGGGGTACGCGCAAGTCAAGGGCGTGGATGAGAAGCTGCGGGCGGCGAAGCCGAAACCGCTGGAGGCCGACGACCTGACGCCGGCCGGTGCCGGTGAGGACGGAGGCCCGCGATGGTGACGCAGACGCCCCCGCAGAGCGGGCAGGGCGCCGGGGCGGGGGCCACCGGGCAGGGTGCGGAGCCGTCCGCGCGGCAGGTCGCGGGGCGCCGCTGGCGGTCGGCCCGCGGCGTCGTCGCGGTGATCCTCGCCATGATCGTGATCGCGATCGTCCTGGCCGCGCTGCGCCCCTCGACGTCGGCGCAGGCGCTCGACCCCGAGTCGCCCAAGCAGGACGGCAGCCGCGCCCTGGCGGAGATCCTCCGGCAGAACGGGGCGCAGGTGACCGTGGCCAGGCACGCGGACGACGCCGTCAAGGCGGCCGGTCCCGGGACGGTCATGGTGGTGACCCGCACCGAGCGGCTCACCAACGAGGACCTGATCCTGCTGAGCAACGCGCAGATCGACCTGCTGCTCGTCCGGCCCACGTCGTTCGCCCTGGCCGACCTCGCCCCGAACGTCCGCAAGGACGGCGCGACGTTCGAGGACGCCGACGAGCCGGGCTGTTCCCTCCAGGCGGCGACCCTCGCGGGAGCGGTCGCGTTCCACGAGTCGGAGACGTACGAGGTCAGGGGCGGCTCGGCCACCCAGTGCTACAAGACCGAGTACGGCAGTCCACGCATCGTCCAGGTGCAGAACGGCTCGCACACCATCACCGTGCTCGGTTCGGCCTCCCCGCTGACGAACCGCCGTCTCACCGAAGAGGGCAACGCGGCGCTGGGCATGAACCTGGCGGGCGCGGCCACGGGCTCCTCCGTCGTGTGGCTCGTCCCTGACCTACCAGAGTCCGGCTCTGGGGCGGGGCAGCAGTCGCTCACCGACCTGCTGCCATTCGGCGTCAAGCTGTTCTTCCTCGAACTTCTGGTCGCGGTGGTCCTGGTCGCGCTGTGGCGATCCCGCCGCCTGGGCCCGGTCGTCGCGGAGGCGCTGCCGGTCGTCGTCCGCTCTGCGGAGACGGTCGAAGGACGCGCCCGCCTGTACCGTGCCGGGCACGCCCGTGACCGCGCGTCCGACGCGCTGCGGTCGGGGGCCCGCGAACGTCTCGTCCCGCTGCTCGGCCTCCCCCGCAGCCGCGCGCAGGACCCCTCCGCCATGCAAGAGATCGTCTCGGCGGTCGCCCGGCGCACGACGTACGACGAGACGTACGTCGGCGCGGCCCTGTACGGTCCTGAACCCTTGGACGACGCGGGGCTCATCGCCCTCAGCGACGTCCTCGACGACCTGGAAAGGCAGGTACGGCAGTCTTGAACCGCCCAGTAGAGCTCGGGAAGGACGACGTGCCCGGCACGGGTATCGAGAGCGATACTCCGCCGGGGCTGTCCGCGGAGACGCAGCGCCAGGCCGAGATCGCCCGCGCGGCGCTGACGGCGCTGCGCGGCGAGGTCGCCAAGACCGTCGTCGGTCAGGACTCCGTGGTGACCGGCCTGGTCATAGCGTTGCTCTGCCGCGGCCATGTGCTGCTGGAAGGCGTCCCAGGTACGGCGAAGACGCTCCTCATCAAGACGCTGTCACGCGCCCTCGACCTGGACTTCAAGCGCGTCCAGTTCACCCCTGACCTGATGCCGGGCGACGTGACCGGATCGCTGGTGTACGACAACCGGACGGCGGAGTTCGAGTTCCGCGAAGGTCCCGTCTTCACCAACCTCCTGCTCGCCGACGAGATAAACCGGACGCCGCCGAAGACGCAGGCGTCCCTCCTAGAGGCCATGGAGGAGCGGCAGGTTTCCGTGGAGGGCTCCGCGCGCCCTCTGCCCGACCCGTTCGTGGTGTGCGCGACGCAGAACCCGATCGAGTACGAGGGCACCTACCCCCTGCCGGAGGCCCAGCTCGACCGGTTCCTGGTCAAGCTGACCGTGCCCGTGCCCACGCGCGACGAAGAAATCGCCATGCTCCAGCGGCACGCGGCGGGCTTCGACCCCCGTGACCTGTCGGAGGTCCAAGCGGTCGCGGGCGCGAGCGAACTCGCCGCTGGACGGGCCGCCGTCAGGTCCGTCCACCTCGACCCCAAGGTCGCGGCCTACGTCGTGGACCTGTGCAGGGCGACCCGCCAGTCACCGTCGCTCCAGCTCGGCGTGTCCCCGCGTGGTGCGACGGCGCTGCTGGCGACGTCCCGCGCGTGGGCGTGGCTGTCGGGCCGCGACTACGTGACGCCGGACGACGTGAAGGCGCTGGCCCGGCCGACGCTGCGGCACCGCGTCCAGCTCCGTCCCGAGGCGGAGCTCGAAGGCGCGACGGCCGACGGCGTGCTGGAGGGCATCCTCGCCCACGTCCCCGCCCCACGCTGATGGCGCTGACCGGACGCCTCGGCCTCCTGGCGCTGTTCAGCGCGGCGATCCCGCTGTTCGCGCCGAGCTGGTGGACGCTGCTCATCGTCTGGGGCGTCCTGCTGCTCGGCGTCCTCACCGATCTGGCCCTGGCCGGGAACGTGCGCGCGCTGCGCTTCCACCGCTCCGGCGACACCAACGTCCGCCTCGGCGGGACGGCCCAGGTGACGCTGATCGTGGAGAACCTCGGACGCCGACGCCTCAAGGCCCGTCTCCGCGACGTGTGGCCCCCCAGCGCCGGAGCAACACCCCGCAGCGTCAAGGTGGACGTCCCCGCGGGTGAACGGCGACGCGTCGAGATGACGCTCACGCCTACACGGCGCGGCGACCGGAAGGCCGTCACCGTCGTCGTCCGCTCTGTCGGACCGCTCGGCCTGGCCGCACGGCAGCTTTCACGCGCCGCCCCCTGGACGGTCCGTGCCCTACCGGCGTTTCCGTCCCGCCGCCACCTCCCGGCCAAGCTGGCGCGCCTGCGCGAACTCACCGGAGCGCATGTCGCTCTGATCCGTGGGCAGGGCACAGAGTTCGACTCTCTGCGCGAGTACGTGGACGGCGACGACGTCCGCTCCATCGACTGGCGCGCCACCGCACGCCGCAACGACATCGTCGTCCGCACCTGGCGTCCCGAACGCGACCGGCGGATCTACCTCGTGCTCGACACCGGCCGCACGTCCGCGGGCCGCGTCGGCGACATCCCCAGGCTCGACTGCTCGATGGACGCGGCGATGCTCCTCGGCGCCCTGGCGTCCCGCGCGGGCGACCGCGTCGACCTGCTCGCCTACGACCGGCGCGTCCGTACCCGCGTCGAAGGCGCGTCCAGGACGGACCTGCTGCCCGCGATGGTGCACGCCCTGGCGCCGCTGGAGCCGGAGCTCATCGAGTGCGACGCCGCCGGGATGGTGTCGACACTGATGGCCCGCGTCCGGCAGCGGTGCCTCGTCGTGCTGCTCACCGAGCTGAACACGGCCGCGATCGAGGAGGGCCTGCTGCCCCTGCTGCCGCAGCTCACCGCCCGCCACCTCGTCATGATCGCCGCGGTGTCCGACCCGCGGATCGGCGAGATGGCCGCCGCCCGAGGCGACCTCGCCTCCGTCTACGACGCCGCGGCCGCAGAACGCGCGCGCGCCGAACGCCGCCGCCTCACCGCAGAACTACGCGGCCACGGCGTAGAGGTCGTGGACGCACCCCCCGAGGAAATAGCCCCGGCCCTAGCCGACGCCTACCTGGCCCTGAAGGCGGCCGGCCGCCTCTAGCCGGAGACGGGGGCCATGTCGGGGCGGAGGTCGGCGTCGCCGGTTTCGCCTTGGCGGGTGGCGCGGCGGCCCAGGACGATCACGTAGGCGAGGAAGGCGACCTCGGCGACGACGCCGATGGAGATGCGCAGCCAGGTGGTGTGCACCCAGCCGGTGACGAAGCCCTCGATGAGGCCGGACACGAGCAGGACGGCGATCAGGCCGATCGCGATGCTGACGGCGGCGCGGCCCTCCTCGGCGAGGGCCTGGCCGCGGCGGCGGCGGCCCGGGTCGATGACCGTCCAGCCGAGTTTGAGGCCGCCGGCGCAGGCCAGGTAGACGGCGGTGAGTTCCAGGAGGCCGTGCGGGAGGATCAGCCCGAAGAACACGTCGCCCTTGCCGTAGGCGAACATCAGCCCGCCGGTCAGGCCGAGGTTGATCTGGTTCAGCAGCAGGACGTACACGGTGGGGATGCCGAGCATGATGCCGAATATCAGCGCGACCGCCGAGACCCACGCGTTGTTGACCCATACCTGGAACGCGAACGACGACGCCGAATGCTCGGTGTAGTAGTTCGCGAAGTCGTGCTCGACGAGTTCACGGATCTCGTCCGGCGGTGCGATGCTCGCCTGTACGTCCGGGCTGTGCACGACCCAGATCGCCAGAGCCAGGGCGAGCAGGTTGCCCAGGAAGGCGTTGCCGAGCCACCACCACTTCATCCTGTACGCGGCAGCCGGGAACGACACCGTCGCAAAGCGGGTAACGTCCCGCCAGAGCGGGGCTTGGGCACCGGCCACGGCGGCCCTGGCTCGGGCCACGAGGGACGACAACCGGCCTACGAGCTGAGGATCGGGGGAGCTTGAACGGACGACCGACAGGTGCGTAGCGGTCCGCTGGTAGAGCTCGACCAGTTCGTCGGCTTCTGCGCCGGTCAGCCTGCGGCCGCGGTTGATGAGCCACTCCAGGCGCTGCCAGTCGGCGTTGTGCGCGGCCACATAGGCGTCGACGTCCACCCGAGGGAGACTAACGCCTCGCTCCGTCCAACCGGCAAAATGGACCGGACCCCAGCCCATTGGAGGATCAGGACATGGCCGAACTCGTCACCGGCGAGGCCGTCGCGCTCGACATCAGGGTCGCGCGCCTGGCCAGCCGTGGCTGCGCCATACTGCTCGACCTGATCTTCCAGATGGTGCTGCTGAACATCGCCATCTACTTCACCGCGATGACGTCGCTCGTCGCGGACGAGGCGTGGACGATCGGGCTGACGCTCCTCGCGGTCGTGGCCATCCTCGTCGGGTATCCGTGCGCGTCCGAGACGCTGTCGCGCGGGCGGACGCTGGGCAAGATGGCCGTGGGCCTGCGCGTCGTCGCCGACGACGGCGGGCCGATCCGCTTCCGGCAGGCCCTCGTGCGCGCGCTGGCGGGCTTCATCGAGTTCTGGACGTTCTACGGCTCGCCCGCGCTCATCACCTCGTTCTGCAACCGGCGGGGCAAGCGGCTGGGCGACCTGTTCGCCGGGACGATCGTCATCCAGGAGCGGGTGCCGACGTCGGCGTTCTTCGGTCCCGTCGCCGTGATGCCGCCGCAGCTCGCCTGGTGGGGCCGCTCCCTGGAGCTGTCGCAGCTGTCGGACGAGCTGGCGATGACGGCCCGGCAGTACCTGTCGCGCTTCTGGGAGCTGCTGCCGGAGGTCCGCGACTCGCTGGGGCAGCGCATCGCGTCGGAGGTCGTCGCGGTGGTGAGCCCGCCCCCGCCGCCCGGCGTCCGGCCGGAGATCCTGCTGTCGGCCGTCCTCGCCGAGCGCCGCCACCGCGAGGAGCAGCGGCTCGCGCAGCGCCGCGCCCGCCGCATGCAGCGCCTCGGCTGGACGGCCTGGGCACCGCAGCCCGCTCCGGCCATGGCGATGGCCGGGGGCCCGCCGCCCGGCCCGCCCCGGCAGGGCCCTCCTGCGCCGCCGCCGTTCAGCGCCCCCGGGGCGGGGCAGCCGCAGTTCCTTCCGCCGCCCAACTACGGCGCGGGGCCGTACCAGAACGTCCTGAACGCCCCTCGTCCGCCCGCTCAGGGCCCGTATCCGCCGGGGGGCTACCCGGCCGCCGGACCGGGGCCGGGCGGCCCGTATCCGCCTCCTGAGGCCGCGCCGCCGCACCGGCACGCCGGGCCTCCGCCGCACGGGCCGGCCGGGCCTCCGCCACACGGCTTGTATCCGCCCGGACGCTGACCGGGCCGCCTCTCCGTTGCCGGGTCCGCTGCGGACCCGGGAACGGCTACGGCCGAAGCATGGCCATCAAAGGTCGCCGAAGAATCCGGCGGTCACACCGCATTCCCTTTCCTCGGCAATTCTCAAATGCTTAGGGAAGGCTATCCTAATTTAGGATAGGCAATCCTTAGAATGGCTTGGCCGCCGTTCTATTAAAGGCATGATTTTCACACTGCTGAAGGCGCCACCGCCGGGCGGTCAACGAATACCGTACGGCAGGCGCAATGACCTGCGGACTGATCCGTCCCCTCAGTCCGATATCGGCCACCCGCCGTTCCCGCCGAGAGTCTCGGCAGCGCTGACCTCCTGGATCTCCGCCCAGGAGCGCGCAAGCCGATCTTCGCAGGTGGCGCAATGAATTCGCTGCCAGAAGGAAATTAAAGTCGAATTTTCTACGCTGGCAGGGGTCCGGCGGCCATGTCAGCGTAAACGCCATGGAAGGTGACAGAGAGATCATCGGGCTGCTCAACGAGCAGCTCACCTCGGAACTCACGGCGGTCAACCAGTTCTTCCTGCATGCGAAGATGCAGCAGGACTGGGGCTACGTACGGCTCGCCAAGAAGTCACGCGAGGAAGCCCACGAAGAGCGCGAGCACGCGTCGCGGCTCACCGAACGGATCCTTTTCCTGGAGGGAACCCCGAACTACCAGGAGCTCAACCCGCTGCGCATCGGGCAGAACGTCCCCGCGCAGCTCAGGGCGGACCTCGCCCTGGAGATGGAGGTCGTGGGCCGGGTGCGTCCCGCCATCGCGCTGATGCGCGAGCGCGGTGACATCACGTCCGCCCGGATCTTCGAGGAGATCCTCGCCGACGAGGAAGAGCACATCGACTACCTGGAGACCGAGCTGGGCCTCCTCGACTCCCTCGGTGAGCAGAACTACCTGCAGCGTCTCACCGACGCGCCTGGTGAGGACTTCACCGAACCCGTCTGACCCCCCTGACCCGCCAACCCGCCCGAGCCAACATTCGCCATGACCACCCCACGCGCGTACCGGGCGCCGAGGGTCGCTTCCAGCTGGATCGGACGACCCCGGCGGCCCGGTGCGCGCCCTACACCGCCCGACCGGACCAACCAAGGAGCACGACCGTGACCGAGACCAGAAATGCCGAGGACACGCTCATCGACACCGACGTCGGCACGGGCAGCGCCGACCTCGCGGAACGGCTCGTCCTGCAGATGTGGCGGACGCCCGTCTACCAGGCCGACTGCACCGGCGCCGCCGAGCATCTCCCGCACCTGAAGGAGCTCGTCCTTGAGGCGGAGGACGCCGACCGGCAGGCCGCCGCCGCGGGCCGCGCCCGCCCGATCGCGTCGTCCCAGACCATGCTGACCTGGCGGCACCCCTCGATCGACTGGCTGCGGCGCCAGATCGGCATCGCGGGCGACGCGCTGGCCCGCGCGGTGCTGGGCGAGGCGGCCGACGAGATCCGCGATGACGACGTCAGCATCGAGGCGTGGGCGCTGGTCTGCCGCCCCGGTGACCCGCTGCGCCCGCACACCCGCCACGACTCGGCCTGGTCGGGCCTCCTGTCCGTCGACGCGGACCCGAGCGGCGACAGCGACGCCGGATACCTGCGGCTGCTCGATCCGCGTCCTGCCGCCGTGCAGCGGACCTCCTCTCCCGGACCCGTCGGCCACATCCCGGTCCCCGGCCGGATGATCGCCTTCCCTGGCTGGCAGGCCCACTGGATGAGGGCGACCGCCGCCGACTCCCGGCTGCGGATCGCGATCGCCTGGAACATCGCCTACCACGAACGCTGGAGCCGAGTCTCATGACGATCACCACCACCCCGCTCCCCGTCCCCTCGCCGGTCCCGTCGTCCGGCCATGCCCGGCGCGGCTGCGGCACCGCCGGGTCGCCGGTCCGGCAGCACTGGGGGACGCCCGTCGCCTTCGCGACGCTCGACCCGGCGGGGCTGCTGTCCCCGTCCGCCGCCGAGATCGGGCCCGAAGGGCCCGCGCTGGAGGCCCTGCCGCCCGGCGAGATCATCACCGACCTGGAGGCGCTGGCCGCGTGTTTCCACCGCTCGTTCGACGCGCTCGCGGACGCCCACGGCCCCGGCCTCGCTCCCCCTCTCGGCGGCGTCGCGATCGACGTGCAGGTCTGGCGGCACGGCTACGACCGCCCGGCCGCCAGGCACGCCGCCGACCTCGTCGCCTGGTGGGTGCTGGACGCCGGCCCCGCCCACGCACCCACCGGTTCGGGCGCCATCGCCCTGGCAGACCCCCGGACCGGTTTCCCACGCGCAGCCATGCCGGGACAGCCGTGGGGACGCCACCTCGTGGTCCGTCCCACGCCCGGCGCCCATGTCGCCGTGCCCGGCTGGGTCGCGTCCTCGATCGTCCCTCTGGAACGCGGCCAGCACGTCCTTGTGGCCTTTGCCTCGACCCTCCGGTGACGGCCCGGCTAGCCCAACAGGTTGGGCGGCGACTCCAGGTCGGTTAGCTCGACCCCAGGGGCGGCGAGAACGACGTCGCCCGCCAGGTGGACGGTTTCCACCTCCCCTGTAGAGAGATCCGTGACCTCGTACTGCGAGACCGGCAGCGGTTCCGTTTCGGTTTCGTAGACGGACGTTCCCGCTCGCCGCCAGCGCCAGAGGGTCGTGAGCGGCGAGAGGGACGTACCGCTCAACTGGACGAGACGGACGTCGGCCTGCGCCGTCTCGTCCAATTCCAACGAGCGGGCGACCGCGACGAGGAAACCGGGCGACTCGGCTATGAAGCCGGACGCCCGTTCGGCGTGTTCGGTGCCCGTCTCTCCCGCCGCGCGCACCCACGCGACCTCGGGGCCGGTGACACCGCCCCGCACCCACCACGTTGAGGTGACGAGTTCGACGCGGATCTGGCGCCACCGTGCGTCCACGACCAGATCCGTACGGACGCCGTCCGGCCGCTGGGACGTGTAGCGCCAGCCCCCAGGGCCCGGCGCGCACTGGAAGCGCTCCTCCAGGCCCTCGCCCGTGTGCAGATACGTCCCGGACGGCACGGGCTAGGACCCGAGCCGCCAGGAGTGCAGATAGTCCTCCTGGTCCTGGGTGAGGCGGTCGATGGAGATGGACATCGACGCCAGCTTGAGGCGGGCGACCTCCGTGTCGATGTCCTTCGGCACGTCGTGGACGGCCGGCGCCAGCGTCGAGTGGGCGGTCGCCAGCCACGCGCACGTCAGGGCCTGGTCGGCGAACGACATGTCCATCACGGCGGCCGGGTGCCCCTCCGCGGCCGCCAGGTTGACCAGGCGGCCCTCGGCCAGCAGGACGAGACGCCGCCCGTCGGGCATGACGTACTCGTCGGTCTGCGGACGGCTCCCGCGATGCACCTCGACGGCCATCTCCCCCAAGGCGCGGACGTCGATCTCGACGTCGAAGTGCCCCGAGTTCGCAAGGATCGCGCCGTCCTTCATGACGGCGAGGTGCTCGCCGTTGACGACGTCACGGTTTCCGGTGACGGTGATGAAGACGTCGCCGTCCAGGGCCGCCTCGGCCATGGGCTGGACGGCGAACCCCTGCAACGCCGCATCGAGCGCCTTCACAGGGTCGATCTCGGTGATGACGACCCGGGCCCCTAGGCCGCGAGCCCGCTCCGCCAGGCCCCGCCCACAGAATCCGAAGCCCGCGATGACGACCGTCTTGCCCGCCAGGAGCGTGTTGGTCGCGCGGATGATGCCGTCCAGGGTCGACTGGCCCGTGCCGTAGCGGTTGTCGAACATGTGCTTGGTGTCGGTGTCGTTCACCGCGACCATGGGGAAGCGGAGCGCGCCCTCGAGCGCCATCTGATGCAGCCGGATGACACCGGTCGTCGTCTGCTCGCAGCCCGCCTTGACCGTTCCAAGCAGATCCGTGCGATCGATGTGCAGCGTGTTGACGAGGTCGCAGCCGTCGTCCAGGACAAGATCGGGGCCCGTCTCCAACGCCTGATGAATGTGCGCGTAATAGCCCTCACGGTCGATCCCCGCACGGGCGAACACCTCCGCGCCGTACTCCTGGACGAGCGCCGCCGCGGTGTCGTCCTGCGTCGACAGCGGATTGGACGCCGCGAGCGCGACACTCGCACCGCCCGCCTGGAGCGTCCGGATGAGTCCCGCCGTCTCGGTCGTGATGTGCATGCACGCGGCGACCTTCAGGCCGTCCAGGGGACGCTCGTCGGCGAACCGCGCCCGGATCTGGCGCAGCACCGGCATGCTCCGATCGGCCCACTCGATCCGCTTGAGCCCCTCATACGCCAGCGAGGCGTCCGCAATATCGCTCATCGCTCCCCTATGGCCTTTGAGGCAGAAACCGCCGCACGGCCGTCGCGCGGCCGTGCGGCGGTCGAACGCTACCGATCTTTAGTAACGGTAGTGGTCCGGCTTGTAGGGGCCTTCGACGTGGACGCCGATGTAGGCGGCCTGCTCCTTGGTCAGCTCGGTGAGCTTGACGCCGAGGGCGTCGAGGTGGAGGCGGGCGACCTTCTCGTCCAGGTGCTTCGGCAGGACGTACACGCCGACCGGGTACTCCTCGGTCTTGGTGAACAGCTCGATCTGCGCGATGACCTGGTTGGTGAACGAGTTGGACATCACGAACGACGGGTGGCCGGTGGCGCAGCCGAGGTTCATCAGGCGGCCCTCGGCCAGCACGATGATGGAGTGGCCGTCCGGGAAGCGCCACTCGGCGACCTGCGGCTTGACCTCGATCTTCTCGATGCCGGGGATCTTGGCGAGGCCCGCCATGTCGATCTCGTTGTCGAAGTGCCCGATGTTGGACACGATCGCCTGGTGCTTCATCCGGCTCATGTGGTCGGCCGTAATGATGTTGAAGTTGCCGGTGGTGGTGACGAAGATGTCGGCGGTCTCGACGACGTCGTCCAGGGTGGTGACCTGGAAGCCGTCCATCGCGGCCTGCAGCGCGCAGATCGGGTCGATCTCGGTGACGATCACGCGGGCGCCCTGGCCGCGCAGCGCGTCCGAGCAGCCCTTGCCGACGTCGCCGTAGCCGCAGACGACCGCGACCTTGCCGCCGATCAGCACGTCGGTGGCGCGGTTCAGGCCGTCGATCACGCTGTGCCGGCAGCCGTACTTGTTGTCGAACTTCGACTTGGTGACCGAGTCGTTGACGTTGATCGCCGGGAACGCGAGGGTGCCGGCCTTCGCCATCTCGTAGAGGCGGTGGACGCCGGTCGTGGTCTCCTCGGTGACGCCCTTGATGCCGGCGGCGGTCTCCGTCCAGCGGCCCGGCTTGTCCGCGATGGTGCGGCGGAGGGTGTCGAGGACGATGCCCAGCTCCTCGGGGTCGTCCTCGGTCGCGGTCGGGACGACGCCGGTCTTCTCGTACTCGGCGCCCTTGTGGACGAGGAGGGTCGCGTCGCCGCCGTCGTCCAGGATCATGTTCGGGCCGGAGCCGGCCCTGCCGTCGGCCCCCGGCCATTGGAGGGCCTGGTCGGTGCACCACCAGTACTCTTCGAGCGTCTCGCCCTTCCAGGCGAACACCGGGACGCCCTTCGGGTCGTCCACGGTGCCGTCCTTGCCGACGACGACCGCGGCGGCCGCGTGGTCCTGGGTGGAGAAGATGTTGCAAGACACCCAGCGGACGTCGGCGCCCAGCTCCACCAGCGTCTCGATCAGCACGGCGGTCTGGATCGTCATGTGCAGCGAGCCCATGATCTTGGCGCCGCGCAGCGGCTTGGCGGCGGAGTACTCCTCGCGCACCGCCATCAGGCCCGGCATCTCGTGCTCGGCGAGCCGGATCTCCCGGCGCCCGAAATCGGCCAGCGACAGGTCGGCGACCTTGTAGTCCATGCTTCCGTTGCTCCTTGGTCCGCGGATGGCGGGTCGGTACGCGAGGTCGGGTTGACGCCGAGTGCGCACCTGCGTCAACGTCCGCGAGTCTAAGGGGGGCGACCGTCCCCGAGCACGGTCGGAGGCGACTTTCTAACACGGATTTGTCAGAATCGGCTCATGCGCATCACGGAGGCCGCCCGGCGGCTCGGCACCTCGCCCCGCATGCTCCGCTACCGCGAGGCCCTCGGGCTGCTGCCCGTCACCCGGGAGGCGTCGCCGGCCAGGCGCGGCGGCGGCCACCGCCGGTTCGGCGACGCCGAGCTGCGGGCGGTCGCGCTCGCCCTCGCGCTGGAGAAGCGCTACGACATCGGCCCGGCGGAACTGGCGTTCGGGCTGCGGGTCCTGGCCGAGCCGCAGGTGCAGGCCCATGTGCGTGAGCTGGGCGAGCGCATCGGGCGGCTGTCCGCGCCGCCGACCCGCGCGCTCGACTTCGAGAAGGAGAAGGCGATGCGCCTGCTCCGCAGGCGGTGACCGTCAGCCGGCGGGGTTCTCGCCCGGGACGACGACGCCCGACTCGTAGGCGAGCATGACCGCCTGCGCCCGGTCGCGCAGGCCGAGCTTGGTGAAGACGCGGGCCACGTGCGTCTTCACGGTGTGCTCGCTGACGACGAGCTGCGCCGCGATCTCGCTGTTGGACAGCCCGCCCGCGATCAGCACGAGCACCTCCGTCTCCCGGGCCGTCAGCGTGGCCAGCGCCGACGGCGCCTGCGGCCGGTTGCGGCGCTGCTTGGTGAACTCGCGGATGAGCCGCCCGGTGACCTGCGGGGCGAGGAGCGAGTCGCCGCGCGCCACGACCCGGACGGCGGACACCAGCTCGTCGGCGGTGGCGTCCTTCAGCAGGAAACCGCTGGCGCCGACGGCGAGCGCGTCGTAGACGTACTCGTCCACGTCGAACGTCGTCAGCACCAGCACCCGGACGTTCTCCGAGCCGGGCAGGGACAGGATGCGCCGGGTGGCCTCGATGCCGTCCATGCCGGGCATCCGGATGTCCATGACGACGACGTCGGGACGGCTGCGCTCGGCGATCCGGACCGCCTCGCGCCCGTCGCCGGCCTCGCCGATCACGGTGATGTCGTCCTGGGCGGCGAGCAGGGCCGCGAACCCGGCCCGGACGATCGTCTGGTCGTCGACGATCAGCACGTTGATCACCGCTGCCGCCCCGCGGGCGCGGCGACGGCGTCGATGACGGGGTCAGGCGCCGCCGGGCGGCGCCTCGGAACCGTGTCCACGGGTGGAATTCCCTTCCCTCGTCAGCGGAAGCTCGGCCTCCACCAGGAACCCGCCCTGCGCGGCCGGGCCGGCGGAGAACCGCCCGCCCAGCATGGTCGCACGTTCCCGCATCCCGACGAGGCCATGTCCGCCACCCGACCCGTGTAGGCCACCCTGTCCCTGCGCCGCGTACGGTTCCGGGGTCTCCAGGCGGGTGTGCCCGGCGTCCACGGAGGTGGGGCCCGCGGGGTCGTCGCGGTGCAGGACCCTGGTCTTGGACGGCCCGGGCTCCGCCGCCCCGCTGTCGTGGACGCGCACGGCCAGCCGGTCCGGCAGGAACGTCAGGTCGACGCGGACCCCAGCCCCCGGCGCGTGGCGCCGCGCGTTCGTCAGCGCCTCCTGGACGATCCGGTACGCCGACAGCTCGACCGTCGTCGACAGCATGCGCGGGTCGCCGTGCACGGCGAGGTCGACGTGCCCGCCCGCGCCGCGATGCTGCTCGATGAGGTCGGGCAGCCGGTCCAGGCGCGGCTGCGGGGAGTTGGCCGCGTCCGGCTCCGGGGTCGCGTCGGCGCGCAGCACGCTGAGCAGCCGCCGCATCTCCACCAGCGCCTCCCGCGCCGTCTTGGCGATCTCGGTGTACCCGGCGCGCGCCTCGGGCGACAGGTTCTCCATCGTGTACGGGGCCGTCTCCGCCTGCACCGCGATCATGGAGACGGAGTGCGCGACGACATCGTGCAGCTCGCGGGCGATGCGGGCGCGCTCGCGCATCACCGCCTGCTCCCGCTGGACGGCGGTGAGCCGGGTCAGCGTCTCGTTGGTGCGCTCGGCGGCCTTCGCCTCGGTCTGGCTCGCGGACTCCACGACGCGGCGCGCGTCGCCGAGCCCGATGGCGGCCAGGACGGCGATGAACACGGCGGGCCAGGGGACGTCGTCCAGCGTCGAGGTGGCCAGGTAGACGACCGCGAGCGTGACCACGCTGCCGACCGCGAGGACGCCGGTCGACTGGCGGGGCAGGTGCCGGCCCAGCGCGTACAGCGTGTACAGGGCCGCGAAGCCGGTGGTGACCAGCAGGGTCTCCCCGGTGAGCAGGGTCGCGGCGACCGCGCCGAGCACGATGGCCGCGACCGGGCGCAGGTTCTCCCGCCGCCAGCCGAGCGGGAGCGTGGAGGCGACCGCGAACCCGCCCGCGAGGCTCAACGGCGAGTCGGCGCGCGGCGCCAGCTCGGCGAGCGCGGCGATGGTGAGGGCCAGGCCGGTCAGCGGCGCGAAGTACCAGGAGCCGACGACCTCGCGCCAGGTGTTGATCCAGCGGGGCAGGGGCGCGGTCGTCCCGTCCGAGACGGCCGGGCCGGGTACGCCCCCGGGCCCCGGACGGCGTCCGGCGCCGCCGTTCAGCCGCGTGACCAGACGCACCGCCAGCGGGCGCAGCAGGGTGCCGATCCCGGTGAGGATCCACAGCAGCAGCTGCCCGACGCCCGCCACGATCCGGCCGGACAGCCGCCACGCGTGCGTCGCGACGGCAGGGCCGAACCCCGCGGGGCCGGGTCCGGTCGGGGGCTTGTCATCGGTGCTCACGACTCAATACTGACCGCTGAGGCGTGCTCTCACCTCACCGTGCGGATGTATGCGGACGGCGGGGCTCCGTCTGGAGTACCACCCGCTTTCCCTCCTTGAGGGGGACGTGCGGGAGACCGCCGCGAACGTAGTGTTCTAACCGTGACCGCGACGGTGGCGGCTCCGGCGTAGGGGGTTCGGGGCGGCTGCCGCGGTCACACCAGAACCGCCCGGTGTTCAGGGGTCCGGGCGGGGAGGCATGGGAAAGCACCTCGCCGGACGGCCGTGGTTCGCGCCTCTGCGGAGGCACACGCGCCGGTCTTGCCTGGGCTGGGGTCGGCCGGCACGGCGTCGGCCGTCCGGCGAGGGGTCCCATGTTCCTCCGGCCCCGCGCGGCCGATGGCCGGGATGCGGCCGATGGTCGGGATGGCGCGGGCTACAGAGGGCGTCAGGTCAGTCCTTCTCCAGGTTCGGGGACACCGCGCCGGCGGCGGTCTTGCCGGCGGGCTCGTCCAGGGCGGGCTCCAGGTAGATCAGCTTCGCCTCCGGGAACCGCTCCCGGATCTTCGCCTCGGCGGCGTCGATGCCGCGGGCCACGTCCGCGGCCGTGTCGTCGTGGCTGACGGCGATCTTGGCGGCGATGAGCAGCTCGTCCGGGCCGAGGTACTCCGTGCGCATGTGGATGAGGTGGTCGACCTGCTCGACCGACTCCAGGGCCTCGACGATCGCCCGCTCGTGCTCGGGCGTGACGCCCTCGCCGATCAGCAGGCTCTTGGTCTCGATCGCCAGGATCGTCGCGACCACGGCGAGCAGCACGCCGATCGCCACGGTGCCGATGCCGTCCCACACGCCGTCGCCGGTCGCCACGGCCATCGAGACGCCGAACAGCGCGAGGAACAGGCCGACGAGGGCGGCGAGGTCCTCCAGCAGGACGACGGGCAGCTCGGGCGCCTTCGCGCGGCGGATGAACGCCCACCAGGACTGGTCGCCGCGAACCCGGTTCGACTCGACGATCGCGGTGCGGAACGAGAAGATCTCCATGATGATCGCGGCGATCAGCACCCCGAACGCCCAGCCCGGCGCCTTGACGTCCTCCGGGTGGGAGATCTTGTGGTAGCCCTCGTACAGCGAGAAGACCGCGCCGACGGTGAACAGCACGACCGCGACGACGAACGCGTAGAAGTAGCGCTCGCGGCCGTAGCCGAACTGGTGCTGCTGCGTCCGCTCGCGCCTGGAGCGCTTGCCGCCGAGGAGCAGCAGCCCCTGGTTCCCCGAGTCCGCCATGGAGTGGATCGACTCGGCGAGCATCGACGACGAACCGGTGAACGCGAACGCGACCATCTTCGACGCCGCGATCCCGAGGTTGGCGGCCAACGCGGCGACGATGGCCTTGGTTCCACCCTCAGCACTCATCTCTACGCAATCCTCGCTTTTAGCTCTTGAATGGCAGGCACCGGAGTGGGGTCCACGCCCAGCGCGATAGCCAAGTAAACCGTGACATAGTCAGCCAGCGCGATCAGAGTCGCGATTCTCTCCAGCGGATGCTCGCCCTCGGCCCCGATCTCGGTGACCGCCACGCCCCGGTCGCGGGCGATCCGGACGGACGCGTCGCACCGCTTGCGGACCTGCGGATGCTCCTCCACGTCCCGCATCAGGACGAGGTGCAGGCCGTGCTCGGGCTCGTCCACCCGGTCACGGAAGAAGTCGTCAAGGTCGGACGGGCCGGAGGGGTCGGACGGATCGGACGGGCCGGACGAGGCCGGGGCGCGCCCGCCGCGCCCGAAGTGGCCGTCGAACGCCATCACCTGGTTGTGGCCCGCCTCCGGGACCTCCCCGAACACGCCCGGGTACTTGGCGTTCTCGTTGAGCTGGCAGCACAGCCGGTACGCCGCCGTCGCCGCCAGCGCGGACGACCCCCACACCAGCGGCACGTCGCCCGCGATGTCCAGCGCCATCCGCTTGGCCGGGTTGACGAACGGCTCGCTGGACGGGCGGCACCGGTGCGCGACGTCCTCCAGCAGCGCGGCCGTCGACTCGAAGACCATCTCGGGCACGTCCGCCAGCCCCAGCGTGCGCGCCGCCAGGACCAGCGGGATGGTGAGGCCCCAGAGCGTCGAACGCGGCTGCCCCACCGAACGCACCGGGACGAACAGGCCGCGGCTTCTTTCGGACAGCTCCGCGAGCGGCGAGTCCTCCCCGCCGACGAACAGCAGCCTGGATCCACGGCGGGCCGCCTCCACGGCGACCTCGAGCGTCTCTTCGGTCGTCCCCGAGCAGGACACCGCGATGACGAGGTCGGCGGCGCCGACCCAGCCGGGCAGCCGGTAGCCGCGCACCGTCGTCACCGGGACCGCGCAGCCCACGCCGCACACCGCCGCGAGGACGTCGCCGGAGATGCCCGAGCCGCCCATGCCGGCGACCACGATCGCGCGGGGCCTGCCGTCCTCGGCGAGACGCTCGATGCCCGCCTCGGCCGACGCCCGCTGCGCCTCCCGCACCTGCGCGGCCGACGACGCGACCTGCCGCAGCATCCCCCCGGGATCGGCCGCCTCGGCCGCCGCGGCGTCGTCCAGCCGCGCGGGATCGAGCCCTGTGCTCATGGCCGCGCCTCCGCTCGGCGGGTCACGGAGCGGGGGTCCTGGCCTCGTCGACGAGCAGGACGGGAATGTCGTCGCGGACCGGGTAGGCGTAGTGGCACGACCCGGTGCACACCAGCTCGGCGGCCTCCTCGTCGGCGCGCAGGTCGCCGCCGCAGTTGGGGCAGGCGAGGATCTCCAGCAGCCAGGAGTCGAGCTTCAACGTCATAGCAGCGTCACTTCTCCCTCTCGGTGACTTCTCGCGCGGCGCGTCGCTTCTTCGCGGCCGGTCACTTCTTCCGGACCAGGGCGAGGACCTCGTCGCGGATCGCCGCCATGGTCGCGTCGTCGGCCGCCTCCGCGTTGAGGCGCAGCAGCGGCTCGGTGTTGGACGGCCGCAGGTTGAACCACCATCCGGCGGCGTCGTCGCGCACGGTGAGGCCGTCGAGCTCGTCGATCGCGATCCCGGGCCGTCCGGCGAAGGCGTCGCGGACGTTCGCGGTGGCGGCGGCCTGGTCGGCGACCTCGCTGTTGATCTCGCCGGACGCGACGTAGCGCGTGTACTCGCCGAGCAGCTCCGACAGCGGCCCGTCCTGCTCCCCGAGCGCGGCGAGGACGTGCAGGGCGGCCAGCATGCCGGAGTCGGCGAACCAGAAGTCGCGGAAGTAGAAGTGCGCCGAGTGCTCGCCGCCGAACACCGCGCCCGTCTCCGCCATCGTCTGCTTGATGAACGAATGCCCGACCCGCGTCCGGACCGGCGTCCCGCCGTGCTCGGCGACGATCTCCGGCACGGCCTTCGACGTGATCAGGTTGTGCACGATCGAGGAGCCGGGGTGCTTGGCCAGCTCCCGGGTCGCGACCAGCGCGGTGATCGCGGACGGGGCGACGATCTCGCCGCGCTCGTCCACGACGAAGCAGCGGTCGGCGTCGCCGTCGAACGCCAGCCCGATGTCGGCGCCCGTCTCGCGGACCTTGGCCTGAAGGTCGCGCAGGTTCTCCGGCTCGATCGGGTTGGCCTCGTGGTTGGGGAAGGTGCCGTCCAGCTCGAAGTACAGCGGCACGAGGTCGATCGGCAGGCCCTCGAACACCGACGGGACGGTGTGCCCGCCCATGCCGTTGCCGGCGTCCACGACGACCTTGAGCGGGCGGATCGACGACAGGTCGACCAGCGTCTTCAGATGGTCGGCGTAGCCCTTGAGGATGTCGCGGCGCGAGACCGTCCCCGGCTCACCGTCGTAGGCCGGGACGCCGCCCGCGATCATGTCGCGGATCTCGGTGAGGCCGGTGTCGCGGCCGACCGGCCGGGCGCCCGAGCGGCACAGCTTCAGCCCGTTGTACCGGGCGGGGTTGTGGCTCGCGGTGAACATCGCGCCGGGCAGGTCGAGGCTGCCGCTGGCGTAGTACAGCATGTCGGTGGAGCCGAGGCCCGCCTCGATCACGTCCGCGCCCTGGGACGTCGCGCCGCGCGCGAACGCCTCGGCCAGCGGCACGGACGACTCCCGCATGTCGTGGGCGGTGACGACGGCGTCCGCGCCCGTCACCCGCACGAACGCCGCGCCGGCCGCCTCGGCGACGGCGGGGTCGAGTTCGTCCGGTACGACGCCACGGATGTCGTACGCCTTGAATATCTTGGCGAGGTCGCCCACTCCTGCTCCCTGTCCGCTGAGCCCAGTCCCAAAGAAACGGGGTTCACGAGCCTACCGGGAAGGCCGGACGCGACCCGCCGCGACGTCGCCGACGAACGCGAATGCGCGGCTCGAACGTGGATGGGCGGCTCGAACGTGGATGCGAGGCTCGGACGCGGGCGGGAGGTCACTCCTGGCCGGGCTGCGTTCCCGCGGGTTCCGAGCGCAGCACCCGCAGGTGGCCGCGGCGCCCGACCTCCGTGCCCTGCCCGACCGGCTCGTGGCCGGTTCCGGGGGCGGGCCGCGCGGCCTCGCGGACGGCGTCGGCGAGGGCCTCCAGGTCGTCGGCGCTCGGCTCGGTCTCCTCCTCGACGGGCAGCCGCACCAGTTCCCAGCCCATCGGGGCGGTGAGACGCTCCGAATGCTCCGCGCACAGGTCGTAGCAGTGCGGCTCGGCGTACGTGGCGAGCGGACCCAGTACCGCGGTGGAATCGCGGTAGACGTACGTGAGCGTGAACACTGCGGGCGCCTTGCAGGCGGTACGAGAGCAGGTGCGGACGGGGCTCACGATGGCTGACCGTACCTCCCTCCCACCGGCTCCGCCACCACCGGGCCGAACGTGTCGCCGTTACCGGTGGATTTACGGGGCAACGACTACATTCCGTGTGGGTTCGACCTCGCACCGTGCGCCTCCGCCGCGCATGTGCTCGGCGAGGTGGAGAGGTACGCTTGTGGCGTGCGATCCCGTGTGGCAGGCGTACGACGCCGCGATCGGCACGGCCGTGGCGTACGTGGTCCTCTGACGCCCCCGCAGGCTCCGGTCTCACGCACCCGCGCGGAACGGTTCGACGACCTCGTCGACGACGAGGTGCGGCGGCTCGGCGGCCGCTGGGGCCGCGAACTGGCCCGGGTGCGGTTCACGGTCGAGGAGGTTCCGAGCGTCGAGCCGTGGTTCGACGGCCCGGTCCCGCTCGGCCAGACGGTTCCGGGCGAGGGCAAACGGCCGGTCCGCATCACCGTGTATCGGCGTCCGGTCGAGGCGCGGGCGAAGAGCGAGGCCGAGCAGGCCCGCCTGATCCGCGATCTGCTGGTCGAAGAGGTCGCCGATCTCCTCGGCCTCTCCCCCGAATCCGTCGACCCGAGCTACGACTCCCCGGACGACTAGCCCGGGATCAGGGCGCCCTGGGAGTCGGCGGTGTCGGGCAGGTGCACGATGGTCGCGGAGGGCGTGATCGGCAAGATGGTGAACAGGTAGTCGTCGCCCTTGCCCTTGGCGAGCGTCCGGGACGCGTGGACGGGCCCCGAACCCGGCTTCGGCATGATCACCACGCCGTAGGCGGTGCCGTCCTCGGCGTTCCCGTTCGGGGCGGCGAGCGCGGCCTCGACGGTGCGGCCCGCCGGGATCCTGATCTCCTGCGGCGCGCTCTTGCCCGTGGCGTTGATGGTCGTGACCTCGACGGTCGCCGCGCCGGACGGGGCCGTCAGGACGAGCGAGGAGTCGAACCGGTTGTCGGCCACGATGCCCGGCCCCGACCCGGTGAGCGGCGGCGTGGACGTCCCGTAGGCGATGTCGGCGCCGCGGTCGGCGGCGAAGCCCGCGACGATCGGGCGGTCCGCGACGAGCCGGACGGCGGCGGCCTTGCCCACCAGGGCGCCGTCGACGGCCAGGGACGTGACGGTCTTGGCGGGCGCGTCGAGGACGTCCTGGCCCTGCGGGGCGAACGCGCCGTCCTTCGTGATCACCTGCATCCTGATCCGGGCGTCCGCCTCGCCGGGCACGGAGACCAGCAGCCGGCGCTTGCCGGAACCGCCCGGCACGCCGGGCACGACGAGCGACGACGCGGGCGCGGGCGACCGCGGCAGCCACTCGATGCCCTTCTCCTCCCCGGCGCGGACGCGCACGGACGCGGTGACCCGCCCGCCGTTGGTCCGGACGCGCAGCGCGAGGTCGGCGGCCGACTTGACGATGTCGCCGAGCCCCTCCGCCGACCCGCCGATCCTCACGACCCGGGTGGTGTAGGGGTCGACGCGGGTACCGCGGCCGTCGGTGGTGTCGAGCGGGCCCTCGCCGGACAGGGCGGTGAGGTCCACGGACGCGGGCTGGGAGTCGACGTTGGTGAGGTAGAGGTCGAGCTCGTCGGCGGCGACGGGCCCGGGGCCGAGGAACCATTGGTCGGTGGCGGGCGTCGCGCAGCGGGCGCCCGCGAGGCCGCGGTCGTCGCCGTCCTCCTCGTGGGTGGTCTGCTCGGCCGCCAGCCCGGCGGCCATGGCGCCGGTGGCGCGGAGGGTGTAGGAGTCGTCGCCGGATTCGGTGTCCTTCTCCCAGCTCTGGCCCGGCGACGTCATGGACGCGATCGCGGTGCCGCCCTTCGTCGGCGCCATGTCCACGCGGCCGCCCTTCCCGGGGGCCGGGAGGGACTGGACGGCGAGCCGCCCGCCCTCGTGGCCGGGGCAGACCATCACCGCCGACGTGACCGGGGCGTCGTGGCCGTTCGCCGAGGCGTCGCCCGGACGGGAGAACGTCGCGGCCCCGTACAGCGCGGCGACGCCGACGAGCATGAGCGCGGCGGTCGCGTACCGCATGCCGATGACGCGCAGCAGCGTGTCCGTGCTCACGAGGTCGTCGCGTTTGAGGAGCTTGCGCGCGTCCGCGAGTTTGCGCGGGCTCGGAAGCCTGCGCGGGCTCGGAAGCCTGCGCGCGGTCAGGAGCTTGCGCGGGTTCACGAGACCTCCTCCGGCTTCGGTTCCTCCACGGAGGGCGGCGGCGGCTCGTGCTCGACGCGGACGTGGGTCCCGCGGCGCCGTCCGCGCCGCCCGCCGCGCCGTCCGCGGCACCGTTCGCCGCGCCGTTCGCGCTCACCGGGGAACACGAGGTTGTCCACCTGCGCGCCGGGCAGCGCGAGGACGGCGACGAGCAGCACGGCGATGCCCTGGACGACGAGCCAGGTGTGCCGCATCGTCATGGACCTGCTCAGCTCGAACTCGCCACCGGCGGCGGGAATCGCGTAGCCCTGCGCCCAGCCGTCCACCTCGCGTTCTTTGAGGGCCTCGCCGTTCAGGGTGGCGTCCCAGCCACCGTCGGAAGGTTCGGCAAGGAGGAGTGTGCGGGTGCCGTTTCCGGGTGGGATCTGCATGCGAGCGTCGATCCGTCCGGCGGGAAGGGGCGTGACGGTGGGGCCGTCCAGAAGCATCATGCGGGCGGACGGCGATTGGAGCCGCCACACCGCGAACGTTTCCGTGCGGCTGAGGCGCGTCAGTTCGGGTGCCGCGTCGAGGACGCCCGTGACGGGGTCCTTCTTGGGGTGCGGCACGAGGATGTACTGGACGCCCATACGGGTCAGTGCAGGACCGTCGTCGCCTTCGCGACCGGCTGCCAGTCCGGCGACCAGGTCGTCCAGGCGGTCGTGGGCTTCGCCGCCGTCCGCGACTTCGGATTCGCCGATCCGTGGACGGGCGTCCCTGAGCAGGGTGTAGGAAACGCGTCCGCTCGGCTCGCTGTGCAGGACGAGTGTCCTCGCACCGCCCGGCCCGTGGACGAACGCGGGGATGGCGTCCGGGTCGATCTTCCCCAGCGGGCCGCCCGCGCCGCCCGCCACCCAGAACCCGGCGGCCAGCAGGGGCGCGGAGAGCGCGGCCAGCACGACGACCGCGCCGCCCGCCTTGAAGATCAGGCGGCCGCCCGCCAGCGCCTCGGTCCCGCGCTGGACGGCGGCCGTCGCCGCGAGCAGCACCCCGCCGCCCGCGAAGATCAGCGCGACGCCGGGCCAGCCGGGCGCCTCGTCCGCGCCCTTGGCGACCGTCGCGGCGCTGACCAGGATCGCGACGAGCAGCCCGTAGACGCCCAGCAGCCAGCCCGCGAGCACGATGGAGCGGCGGCCGCGCAGCGGCAGCGCGAGGACGGCGACGGCGAGGAGACCGGCCAGCGCCCACGGCTCGGGCGTGCCGGGCCCGCCGGGATCGAGGGCGAGCAGGTCGGCCGCGGCGGCGGGCTCGGACCACCGGTGCAGGCCCGCCTCGGTCAGAAAGCGGGACGGGTTCAGCAGCAGCCCGGCCGTCCACGGAAGCATCAGCAGCGGCGGCACGCCGAGCGCGATGGCGACGTTGCGGCGCGCGCGCCGCCTCGGCCGGTCGAACAGGGCCCACACGGTCGCGGCGGCGATCACGGCGATCAGCCAGGTGAGCGGGACGAACGCCATCGCGACGGCGAGCAGCAGCGCCGTCGCCCACGCCGCCCGGCCCGCGCGCTTGCGCCGCGTCCGGACGTCGAGCGCGGCGGCCTCCGAGCGCGGCAGCCCGTACACGCGGGCGAGGTTCATGGCGATCAGCGGGAGCAGGACGAGAACGGCGGCGGTGCCGAGCCGTCCGCCCGCGATGGCGCCGGTCGCGGCGGGCAGCAGCGCGTACCCGGCGGCGAACCAGGCCCGGACGGCGGTGGCCGGGATGCGACGGACCTTCGCGGGCGCCCGGCGCCCCTTCCGCGGCTTGCGCGGCGGGTCCGGCGCCGGCGCCTCGCGCACCAGCAGCCGGGACGCGCGGTAGGCGGTGAGGCCCGCGAGCGGCACGCTGCCGAGCAGCAGGATCGACACCGCCAGCCACGGCTTGCCGAGCGTCACCGTCGACAGGACGGCGAGGACCCCGACGTAGGGCGGGCTGCCCGCGTCGCTGCCGAGCCCGACCGGATGCCAGCCGGACAGGTACTGCGCCCACAGGTCGCTCGCGCCGCCCCACGCGGGGACCAGCGCGCCGCCGCCGAGCCGTCCGGCGGCGGTGAGAAGGGAGCGTTCCGCGGCGACCGCCACCGCCGCCAGCGCCAGAACGATCACGACGCCGGGACGGGCGAGGAGCCGGCGGATCGGGCCCGGTTCCTCGTCGGACGGGGTCTCGTCCTCCTCGCGGTTCTCCCGTTCCCGTTCGTGGGCGGCGAGGTATTCGGAGATCGCCTCGAACGTCCGGCGCATCACGACCCACCTGGGCTGGAAGCGCCGGACGGTGCGGTACACGCGCTTGCGGCCGTCCGCGCGGGCCGCCCGCGCCGCCCGTATCCGGCCCGGGTCGCGCAGGACGTCGCCGAGCGCGCGGAGCTCCTCCCGGGCCGCGACCGGCTGCTTCGTGGCCGCCAGGAACAGCGCGTGGGCGAGCGACGCCCACACGTTGCGGAGCAGCGACCGCAGCATCGGACCGAGCGGCAGGTTGGCGAGCAGCGTCAGGACGGCGTTGCGGCGGTCGCGGCGGGCCGGATGCTCGGCGGTCATGCCGATCTCGCGGAGCCCGCGCCGGGACGCCTCCGCGTGGTACACGACCGCGTCGGTCGCGGTCACGACCCGGTGTTCGGCCGCGTGGACCCGCCAGCAGAAGTCGAGGTCGTCGCGGAAGATCCCGTAGTCGGGGTCGAAGCCGCCGAGCGCGTCCCACACGTCGCGGCGGACCAGCATCCCGGCGCTGCCGACCGACAGCACGTCCCGGACGCCGTCGTGCTGCCCCTGGTCGAACTCGTGCCGGTCCAGGCCCGTCTCGCGGCGTCCGGCGGCGTCGGCGGTGACACCGACCTCCCGCAGGACGCGCCGGTCGTCCCAGTCGCGGACCTTCGGGCCGAGGACCGCGATGCTCGGGTCGGTGTCCGCGGTCCGCAACAGTTGGGCGAGCGCGTCGTGGGCGGGAGCGGAGTCGTCGTGCAGCAGCCAGATCCACTCGGTGCGGGGCCGGTCGGCAGGGCCCGGTTCGTCGTCGGGGACGGGCGCGGACGCGGCGTCCTGCTGGAGCGCCTCCGCGACGGCCTCCCCGTACCCGGTGGTGCGGGGCAGCGTGAGGATCTTCTCCGCGCCGACGACCTCGGCGAGGACGTCGGGCCCGCGGTCGCGGCTTCCGGTGTCCACGGTCACGACGCGCTGCGCGGGACGCGACTGCGTCAGCAGCGCCTTCAGCGTCTCCGGAAGCCACCGCGCACCATCATGCGCGACGAGGACGGCCGTAACGACATGGCGATCGAGTGTGGGGGGCAAGGGGTCGCTCGATCTGTGGGACGACAGTTTCGGGGCTGAATCATCAGCAAGCCGTGCCGGCCCTGGGGCCGACACGGCTGATAACTGTACGCGCGGCCGCAGGGGACATGCCTCGGATCTCGTAGATCCGCGGGGCGTGACCGGGTCTCCCCTACCCGGCCCCTCCCCACCGATGTCCGCCGCTGCCCGGCGACGGCGTCAGACGGCCTGGCGCTTCAGCTTCCGACGTTCCCTCTCGGAGAGCCCTCCCCAGATGCCGAACCGTTCATCGTGCTGCAGCGCGTACTCCAAGCACTCCGTACGCACCTCGCACGCCCGGCACACCTTCTTGGCCTCGCGAGTGGAGCCGCCCTTCTCCGGAAAGAACGCCTCCGGGTCCGTCTGCGCGCACAGGGCGCGCTCCTGCCAGCCCATCTCTTCGCCGTCTGTGCCGTGCGCCAGCGGGATGACCACCTCGCTCACAGCGCACCTCCCTGCCCGTGGAACCCCCTGGTCAACGCCTTCCCTTCGGTACTTCCCCCGAGAAGACGTTGAAACTACACCGACGAAATTACACGCGTGTAGCGCCCGCCCCGTCAAGCCGATAGAGCTTTCCGGGGCGACAAAACGGCTTATGCCGGGATGGGCCGGGACGGCCTGATCACAAAATCCGGGACCGGATCACTGGGGCGGCGGGGGACGGTTGTCCCGGTACCAGTCGCCGCCGTCCTGCTCGCCGGCGCCCGGCTGGGGCGGCGCGGGCTGGGTGCCCTGCGGCCCCTGCTCCTGCCCGCCGCCGCTGCCGCCGTAGGCGCGGGTCCACTCGCCCATCTCTTCCTGCTCGGTGGGCTGCTGACCCTGCTGGTAGCCGTACTGCTGCTGCTGGTAGTCCTGCTGCTGGGCCTGGCCGTACGCCTGCTGCTCGTAGCCCTGCTGCTGGCCGTACTGCTGCTGCTCGTAGCCTTGGTGCTGGCCATAGCCCTGCTGCTCGTAGCCCTGCTGCGCCGCCTGCTGGCCCTCCGCGCCCGGCTGCTGCTGGCCGTACTGCTGATACTGCTGGTACTGCTGCTGGCCGTAAGCCTGCTGGCCGTAGCCCTGCTGCTGCCCCGGCTGCACGGGCTGGCCGGGCTGGCCGGGCTGGCCGGGCTGGCCGGGCTGGCCGGGCTGACCCTGCTGGTACCCGAATTCGCCGTAGCCCTGCGGCATCTGCGGACGCGCCGGCTGCAGGCCCTGGAACACCGTGTAGACGTACCATCCGCCGACCGCCACGACGGCGATCTTCCCGGCGCCCATCAGGAACACCGACAATTTCGTGAGGGCTCTCGTGGTGTCGGAGTCGGCGAGCATTCCCGCGAGCCAGCAGATGACGCCGAACAGCGCGATACCGCCGAGAACGCCGAGCGCCCCCATGACGATCGTCCGGGCCTGCGGCGTGGGCGTCTCGCCCCACGTCACCAGCAGGACCGCCAGGACGAGGAGACCGACCGTCCCGAACTGGAGGAACATCCCGTCGCGGGTCTCGGCCAGCGCGCTGAGCGTGAAGGGGCCGTCGTCGCCGAGAAGCAGGATGATGCCCGCGAGCAATTGCAAACCCGCCGCGGCGAGCAGTCCCCAGGCGGCCGGTTCGCGCAGGCGCTGGACGGCTTCCTTGTTCACGGTGAATTCTCCCAGACCGAGGCAATCCGACTACACAGCAAAGCTTTGCACACCCTATCCCCCAGGGGGGCGACCCCCTGGAACCCCCGTCACGGCGCAGGCGATCCTCACGCCGCCGTTGCGGCCCGTCGTGCCCGTGACGGGCGTGCGCGGCGCTCCGGTCGCCTGCGCCGCCGGGTCGTGCGGCCTCCGGCGCTGGGCGCCTACGGCCGCACGACCCGTAACCGGGGTTGAGGTCTCCTCCAAGAAGGCCCGGACGTTGCAGGACCACAGCCCTCAACTCCGCCGGTGACGGGGGTTCCAGGGGCCGTCCGCCCGGGCTAATACAGTTCTCCTATGAAGATCGTGGCGTTGGCGGGTGGGATCGGGGG
>NZ_SMJX01000632.1 GCF_004348535.1 Actinomadura sp. KC216 | reverse complement strand
GCGGAATCGTGATGGAGGTGGCCGTGGTCCCCCGATGTCCACGGCCACCACACAGTCAGACGACCAAGCCCCCGGTAATAGTTCGCGGTCCTTCCAGAAAACATCTACGGGCGGCGGATTCGACGACGTCACGGAGAAGATCGTCCACGCAGACCCCGCCGGTACCCGCATTGACCACGGTCACGGGTCGTCGGCATCGGTGCGGGACACCACCTCACCGGACATCACGATGCGGATGTCACGGCCCTCCTCGGTCAGAACCTCGGTGTAGGGGCTCTGGACCTCCATCACATAACCGGTGATCGTGGTGCCGTCGCGCAACCCGATGCGCTGCTCGGGGACCCACACCGTGTCGGTCAGTCCGCCGAGGCCGAGGAACGCCAGCCCGATCACGACGCCCATATGCGCGAAAATCTTGGACAGGTACGGCCTGAGCGGCCCGCGCCGCCACATCACCGTGAAGACCGACGTGCTGACCACCAGCGCGACCACCAGCCCCGGCCAGCTGCGCAACGTGATCAGCGCGGCCACGAGCACCCCGACGAGCACCGCCAGGAAAACGGTCTGATGCGGCCGCCACTCGCCCCGCACCACGTGGTGGACGTGCCGGGCGACCGCGAGCGGGAGCACCATCGCCAGCACCACACCGGTCAGGGTTCCGGCGCCCAGCAGCGTGCCCACCACCACACCGATCACATCGTCGAAATTGACCGATTCGGCGAGCGAGAACGCGACATGCCAGTCATAGTGAGCGACCGCCAGCAGGCGTAGCACCAGGAAGAGCATCCCGCCCAAGGCCACGGCGTTCACCTCGGTCTTCGACGCCACCGCTGCCCCCTTCGGATCCGCTACCCGGACGGACGTCCGGCGACCAGGTCGCTCAGCCAATCCCCAAGCCGCTGCAGGGGCCGCCGATATCGGCGTTCACGCACCTGTGCACGCCGCTCTTTCCGTGACCCCTTCGCATACCGCCGCTGGGCCCACAGCGATTCAGGCCGGGCCAGCCGGACGGCCCCGACGAACGCCACCACCCCGATGAACAACCCGATCAGCCCGGTCCAGACCTTGCCTTTCAGGAGCGCGACGAAGGCCAGGCACAGATCGAGGACGAGGATGAGCGCGATCGTCCACATCCCGTCCCCGGCGACCTCGTCCATGCCCAATGGCCGCAGCCCCAGCAGCAGCAATCCGCACAACGCGACGGTGATGAACACGACCTCGACCGACAGCCGCCCCTGTTCGCTCCAATAGACGACTTTCAGACGCAGGACCAGCGCGAACTCGTCCAAGACCAGCGCCGTGCCGACCCCGAACACCGCCGCAGCCACCCCCGCCCACCC
>NZ_SMJX01000631.1 GCF_004348535.1 Actinomadura sp. KC216 | reverse complement strand
CACGTCCGCAGACAGCAACAACGCTGCTCTCGACGACGACGCGGCGCGGTCCGGGCCTATGGGCACCTCGTCCTCACCGCTCACCCCCACTGAAAGGCCTGGCGCCTCGATCGCTGAGCGGAGCGCAAGGGCCGCCGACCTCGCGTCCGCCGACAGCGACACGTCCTCGGAGAGCGACGACGCTGCCCGCGCGGCGCTGTCCGGACTTGTTGGCACCTCGCCCTCGCTACTTGCCTCTAGCGAAATGCCTACCACCTCGATCGTTGAGCGGACCGCGTCGGCCGTTGGCCCCACGTCTCCTAGCGACGGTGTGTCTGGGGAGAAGGATGACGGGCCTCTGGAGGTCAGCGCGGCTGACCCTTCGGCGAGTTACACAACCCCGTCCGGCCTTACGGACGCTGCGCCTTCACCGCCCAACCCCACTGAGAGGACGCACACTCCGTCCGGCGAACGAGCCGCGTCCGTGTGTGCGAACACGACCGGCTCTGTGGGGAAGTCGCACGTGACGGCGGTGCTCGACTTCACCGCTGTGCCCGAGTACGGGACGCCGCCGGATCCGGCCGCCTTGGAGGCCGACCTTCGGCGGATGCTCGCCGACCGGCTCGATGTCGCTGACCGGCTCGAACGGCGGGCGCAGTCCATGCGCGTGCGGCCGGGGGTGGCGGTGGCCCCGCCGCGGGTCATGATCGTGGACGACGCGTCCCGCACGGCCACCGTCGTCGAGGTTCGCGCCCACGATCGGCCGGGCCTGCTCTGGCGGATCGGGCAGGCACTGGGCGCATGCGGCCTACAGGTTCGCGCCGCCCAGGTCGACACGCTGGGCGCCGAGGCGGTGGACGTCTTCTATGTGGTGGACGCAGATGGACACCCCCTGGAAGATCCCGCAGCCCTAGCGGCCGTCCGCTCCCAGGTCCTGACGGCCCTCCGCTGACATCCCCAATCCACTGTCCGGAGCCCAGCCCGGCCGCGTGCGGCCGTTGGCGTCCTCGAACCCAGGTCGAGCCGGTCAGGTCATGCCGTCCCTGGACGGGTCCACGCGCGGGTTCGCCGCGCTGCTACGCCCTCTCCAGCCACCCCCGACTCCCAGCAGCGTTGGTCTACGAAATGCCCGTTCAATCCATTGCGACGTCGCTGCGCCAAGGCGGGCCGATCCCCGCGCTCAGGCTCGGGCCACCCGTGAGACACGCCCCAGCGCTGCTGCCTCCCTACGCAGCGCGGTCTCCCGCACCAAGGCGGGGACGTTGCGGTGTACAAGTTCGCGGCAGTCGCAGACCACCCTGGAGCCGACGTGCTGCCGTCCACGCGGGGACGCGGGGACGCGGGGACGCGGGGACGCGAGGAG
>NZ_SMJX01000630.1 GCF_004348535.1 Actinomadura sp. KC216 | reverse complement strand
GCCCCAGCCGTCGCCGCATCCGCAGCCCCCAACCCTCGGCACACCACTTCGAGCATCCGCCCGCCCCCGCGAGAGGGGTCCCGCGACCAACGTCCCAAGGAATGATCATCCAGACCACACCCTTGACCGCATTCGGACCACCCGGGGCGCCGGGGGGCGCGGAGCCCAAGGCCAGGGTTTATGGGGCCGTGGGCACCGTCGCGACCTCGGGAGCGACGTCCAGTCGGGAGTTCGCCACGAAGGCGTGCAGGGCGCGCAGAGCCGCACCGGCGTGGTTGCCCCAGTGGTTGAAGTAGGAGTACTGCCACCACCAGAGGGCTTCCAGCGGACGGTCCTGGTTGTAGTGACGCAGCCCGTGGACGAGGTCGCTGGCGACGTCGACCAGGTCGTCCGACAGGCGGTAGGACGTGGGCTCGGTGTCCTTGTACGGGTCGAAGACCTCGACGTACTCGTCCATGACGCTCAACCGCTCGGACAGGCCCTGCCGGACGGCGTCGAGGTCGGGGTCGTCGCCGATCTCCGGCTCCCAGTTGTCCGGGAGGATCACGTCGGCGCTGGCACCGAGCTGCGCGCCCGCCAGGATGACCTGTGACACCTCAAGAAGGAGCAGCGGGACGGTATGGACGCCGCCGTCGCCGCGCGCGACGGCCTCCAGTCCGTTCAGATAGTTGTCGACATGGCACGCCACGCGCTCGGCGAGGGCGTTCCAGTCCTGCGGGCTGTTGGTGTCAGACATCGAGCAGCCTCCGTCCTTCGAATGCGCGGCCCAGCGTCACCTCGTCGGCGTACTCGAGGTCGCCACCCACCGGCAGGCCGCTGGCCAGACGGGTGACGGTGAGGCCCATGGACTTGACGAGCCGGGCGAGATACGTCGCCGTCGCCTCGCCTTCCAGGTTGGGGTCGGTGGCGAGGATCAGCTCGGTCACCGTCCCGTCCGCGAGGCGCTGCATCAGCTCACGGATGCGCAGATCGTCCGGCCCGACGCCCTCGATCGGGCTGATCGCGCCGCCGAGCACGTGGTAGGTGCCCCGGAACTCGCGGGTCTTCTCGATCGCGACGACGTCCTTGGACTCCTCCACGACGCAGATCACGTGCGGGTCGCGGCGCGCGTCCCGGCAGATCCGGCATTCCTCCTCTTCCGCGACGTTCCCGCACGTCTTGCAGAAGCGGACCTTGTCCTTGACCTCCTTGAGCGCCTTGCCGAGGCGTTCCACGTCGGCGGGATCGGCGGCGAGAAGGTGGAAGGCGATCCGCTGCGCGCTCTTGGGGCCGACGCCGGGCAGCCTGCCCAGCTCGTCGATGAGGTTCTGAACCACCCCTTCGTACAACGGACCCCTCCTTTCTGCTGCGTCCTATGTGTCGTCCGATAC
>NZ_SMJX01000629.1 GCF_004348535.1 Actinomadura sp. KC216 | reverse complement strand
GGCGACGGCCTCTGACGGCCTTGCCGCGCACCGTCCGCTCAACGCCGCTTCCGCCAGCTCGCCCACGGGAGCGGCGGCCGACCAGATCCGCGGCCGCGAATGGCATCTGGACGCGCTGCGCGCCGCCAAAGCGTGGAAGTACTCCAAGGGGCGCGGCGTCACCATCGCCGTCCTCGACACCGGCGTCGACAAGAACCACCCCGACCTCACCGGGCAGGTCATCGACGGCCCCGACCTCACCGGCGGCGTGCGGCGTCCCGGCACCCGCTACTGGGGGCTGCACGGGACGTCGATGGCGAGCATCATCTCCGGTCACGGCCACGGGCCGGGGCTGTCGCAGGGGATGATGGGCGTCGCGCCGCAGAGCCGCGTGTTGTCCGTCCGCGTCACGCTGGAGAACGACGACCCGCTGCGCCAGGACGGCGAGCAGCAGGCGGCCGGTGCCGAGCGCGACGCCGTCGCCCAGGGCATCCGGTACGCCGTCGATCACGGCGCGAACATCATCAACATGTCCCTCGGCGGCGGCCGGCAGTTCTACGACGGGACCGCGTCCCAGGAGAGCGCGATCAAGTACGCGCTGGGCAAGGGCGTCATCCTGATCGCGTCGGCGGGCAACGACGGCTCCGGCGCGAACCGCAAGAACTTCCCCGCCGCCTACCCCGGGGTGATCGCGGTCGGTGCGCTCGACCGCGAGCTGCGCCTCTGGAAGGACAGCAACCGGCGTTCGCACGCCGCCGTCTGCGCGCCCGGCGTCGACATCGTCAGCGCCGACGCGCGCAGCGGCTACGTCGTCGGGACGGGCACGAGCGCCTCGTCGGCGATGGTCGCCGGCGTCGCCGCGCTCGTGCGGTCCCGGTACCCGAAGCTGAGCCCGGCCGAGGTGCGGCAGGCCCTGATCCAGGGGTCGCCGGCGCGCCCCGGCCAGCCGACCGGGTCGCCCACCTGCCGCGGGACGGTCGACGCCCTCCGGACGCTCATCGCCGCGCACAGGCTCAACAAGACCTCCAGCGGGCCGCTGGAGACGCCGCCGCCGTCCCCGTCCGCGGGACCGGCCGCGAAGTCGTCCGGGGAGGGGCCGGGGCTGCTGCTTCCGCTCGTCCTCGGCGGCGGCGGGCTGCTGGTCGTCCTCGGACTCGTGCTCGGCTGGCGGCAGCGACGCCGCCCGGAGGACGACGGCCCCGACACCGATGCCGTCCCCGAGTACGGGCTCCCGTCCGCGCCGCCCATTCGGCGGACCGTCCCGTCCGTCCCGTCCGGCGCGCCCTCGCCTGCTTCGCCCGCCTCACCGCTCTTGGCCGCCCCGCCCGTGGAGCCGGGGCCGCCGGAGATCGCGCCGGTCAGCGTCCCGCTCTGGCAGAGCACCGAGGTGCGCCCGCAGCCGCCCGTCCCGGAC
>NZ_SMJX01000628.1 GCF_004348535.1 Actinomadura sp. KC216 | reverse complement strand
CCCGCCCACCGATCCACCGGGGCCGACCGACCCGACCGATCCGCCGACCGACCCGCCGCCCGGGCCCGGTGAGCCGAAGGCTCCCGAACTGGTGCTCGGGCTGACGGTGTCGGAGGCGACGATGCGTCCCGGCGGCTCGATCACCGCGACCGTGCGCGTGTCGTCCAGGTACGCGACCGCGGGCAACACCGTCCTGCGGCTGTCGGCGTCCGGCGCCTCGGTGAGCCCGCGGGCGCGGACCCTCGGCTCGGTCGGCGGCGGTGGAGCCGCCACCCTGGCGACCGTGCGGGCGCCGTCCGACGCCAGGCCCGGCCTGGTCACGCTGCGGGCCGCGGCCTCCGCGACCAAGGCCAAAGGCGTGTCCCGCAGTTACAAGCTGATCGTCACGGACGCGTCCGGCGCGCCGCCGCCGGGGGTGAGCCTGGCGAACCTGCCGCCCGGCGTCCCGCCGCTGACCCCGTCCGGGTTCGACCCGCTCGCGGGCATGCGCGGGCCCCAGGTGGTGTTCCCGCCGATCGCCCAGCCGCAGATCGCGCCGAGCCCGGGGCCGCTGGTCCCGGTGTCCGGCCTGCGGGAGCTCCCGGACGAGCCGCTCACCGTCGAGGACCTGGCCGCGCTCCAGGCCGGAATCCTCGCGGCGCTGACGGTGTCGGTGACGTTGCTGCTGCTCAGGCTGCGGCTGATGCGGCGGGCCTGCGATCTCAGGCCGCCGCGGGCCGTCCGGCGGCGCGGCCGGAGCGCGGGGGAGCGGCTCACGGCCGCCAGGCTGCGCGCGCTGCCGCCGCAGCCCGCTCCCCGCATCCGCCCGGCCAGGTCCGCCCTGTTCCCGCTGCGGCAGGCCCGTCCCGCCCGCCTCTGAGCGCGGGCGCGAGCGCCGCGGCTCAGCGGGCCAGCCGGATCAGGATGCGGCACACCTCTTCGATGATCTCCGTGGCCTCGGCCTCGCTCTCGGCGGTGGCGATCTCCCGTCCGGTCTCGCCGATGACCGTGGTGAGGACGAGGCTCAGCACCTGCTCGGGACGTCCGGCCGGCTCCCCGGAGGACGGGCCGCGCAGCAGCTTGGTGTTCTGCGCGATCCAGCGCTGCGCGCGGCTGCGGCGCATCAGCGACGACCCGGACGGCCCCTCGCCGCCGAGGAACAGCCGGGCGGCGTCCCGGCGCTCCCAGCACACCCGCAGGTAGGCGCGGGCGCCCGCGATGAACAGCGCGATCGGGTCGATCTCGCCGCTCTTGCGCGCCGCGGACACGGCCTGCGCGGCGCTCGCCTCCTGCTCGGCGCTGAGGTCCTCCCACAGCGCGACGTACAGCCCGGCCTTGCCGCCGTAGTGGTGGTAGAGGCTGCCGACGCTGATCCCGGACCGCTCGACGATCTCGGCGATGCCCGCGTCGGCGTAGCCG
>NZ_SMJX01000627.1 GCF_004348535.1 Actinomadura sp. KC216 | reverse complement strand
TTGACTTTGGTCGCCGGATTGGTCCACGTGCCATTGTCGGCGGTGACCCGTGAAACCGCAGCTCACGCTGATGAACCGCCGAAGGCGGCGAAGGCGGCGGTGTCCGAGGAGAAGGCCGTGGCCGCGGCGCGGCGGTCTGGTGAGCCGGTCGAGATCATCTCCCGGCGTGGTGAGGACCGCACGGTGCGGGCGCTGCCGAACGGCCGTATCGAGATCCAGCAGCATCTGCGGCCGGTCCGGGCCCGTCAGGACGGCAGGTGGGTCGGCATCGACACGACGTTGAAACGTTCCGGTGACGCGATCGTCCCGGCCGCGAGCACGGTCGGGCTGCGGCTGTCTGCGGGCGGGAACGGTCCGATGGTGCGGATGGTCCGGTCGGGCCGCGAGCTGGCGCTGTCGTGGCCCAAGCCGCTGCCCGAGCCGACGCTGGAGGGTGACACCGCCGTCTACCAGGGTGTGGCCGGTCCCGATGTGGATTTGCGGTTGCGGGCCGAGCGGGACGGGTTCGCGCACGTTCTGGTGGTCAGGACCGCCAAGGCGGCGCGGGACCCGCGGGTGGCCAAGCTGGCGCTGGCGCTGTCGGCCAAGCGGCTGGTGGTGAGCCAGGAGCCGGGCAGCGGGGTGCTGAAGGCGGCCGACACCGGCTCAAGGTCGGTGGTGTTCGAGGCGCCGTCCCCGATCATGTGGGACTCCTCCGGCGCCGGCGCCGGGGACCCGCAGGCGCGGGCCGCGGTGGTGCGGGGCGATGAGCCCGCGGAAGGGGCCAGGACGGCCCCGATCGGTGTGGCCGTCGCGGACGGCACGCTCATCCTGACCCCGGATCAGGCCCTGCTGACCTCGCCCGACACCAGGTTCCCGGTGTTCATCGATCCGGTGTGGACGACGAGTAGGGCGTCCGGTTGGGGGATGGTGTCGTCGGGGTGGCCGGATCAGTCGTATTACAAGTTCGCGGGGAAGTCGACCGAGGGTGTGGGGCGCTGCGAGGTGGCCAAGGATCCCAACTGTGTGAAGAACCAGACCAAGCGGCTGTTCTTCCGGATGCCGCTGCCGGCGATCAAGGGCCGCTATATCCAGGCGGTGGAGTTCACCGCGTATGAGACCTTCGCCTATGACTGCGGTAACGACACTTCGGTGGAGTTGTGGCGGACCTCGACGCTGAGTTCGGGTGCGACGTGGAACAACGCCACGAGCTCGTCGGTGTGGGACCAGCGGCTGGCCTCGCGTGATGTGTCGTACTGCTCGCGGGCGCCGGTGGAGTTCGGCGGGTCGTTGCTGCGGTCGCATGTGCAGGACGCGGTCAACAAGGGCCATTCCACGATCACGTTCGGGCTGAAGGCCTACAACGAGTCGTCGATGTCGTGGTGGAAGCGGTTCGCCGACGACGCCTACCTGCGGGTCCAGTACAACAACCC
>NZ_SMJX01000063.1 GCF_004348535.1 Actinomadura sp. KC216 | reverse complement strand
GGTCAGGGGCCGCCCCCGGCAGGGTCTCAGGGTGGCGCTCCGCCGTACGGCGGGGGCTGAGGCCGTCCAGGGTCGTTCCCAAGAGTGATGACCTTCGCCGGACGAGCGCATACGGTGTGGTCATGGGTAAGACGATCCTCACCGTCATCGGTGTCATCCTCGCGATATGGCTGGCGATGACCGCCATCGGCGCGATCCTGTCGATGCTGAAGTTCTTCTTCTTCATCGGCTTCGTCGCCGTCCTGGTGGTGCTCGCCGTCACCGCCGTGTCCAAGATGTCCAAAAGCCGTTAGCGGACCCCTTGCCGGGGCCCTGCCGGTGACCGCATGATGCCGGGACAACCAGGCGGTCATCGGCGAAGGGACCTACCGTGCCGGGTCTGACGGAGACGCTGCGCGAGCGGGCACGCTCGCATCCTGACCGTGTCGCCTACATCGCGGGCGACGCCGAGATCACCTACGGCGACTTCGACCGGCGCGCCGACAAGGTCGCCGCCGCGCTCGCCGGCGCCGGTGTCGGGCCCGGCGACCGGGTCGCGATCCTCGACAAGAACTCCCTCGAATACGTCGAGCAGCTCTTCGGCGCGCCGCGGATCGGCGCCGCCCAGGTCCCGGTGAACTACCGGCTGGCGCCGGACGAGGTCGCCTACATCGTCAACGACGCGCGGGCGAAGGTCTTCGTCGTCGGCGCGGACTTCGTGCCCGTCCTGGACGCGATCGCCGGCAAGCTGGAGCACACGACCCACCTGCTGGTCATCGGCGGCTCAGACCACCCCTACCGCGACTACGCCGCCTGGGTCGACGCCGCGCCCGACGCGCCGCCGGGGGCGGCCCACGTCGCCGACACCTCGGACGTGTTCTGCCAGCTGTACTCGTCGGGCACCACGGGCCTGCCCAAGGGCGTGATGCTGACGCACGACAACTACTTCGCCGCGCTCACCACGACCAACGAGACGTGGAGCGTCGACGAGACGTCCATCCTGATGGTCGCGATGCCGATGTACCACGTGGCGGGGAACATGCTCGCGCTCTCCGCGATCCACAACGGCATCCCCGGCGTGATCGCCCGCGAGCCCGACCCGACGCTCATCGCGCAGGGCATCGAGCGGAACCGGGTCACGCACATCTTCCTCGTCCCGGTCCTGCTGCAGTTCATGCCGCTGATCCCGGACGTCACCGCCTGTGACATGTCCAGCCTCCGGCTCATGCTGTACGGCGCGTCGCCGATCAGCGAGGACGTCCTGCGCGGCGCGATGCGGATGCTCCCGACCACCGACTTCATGCAGGTGTACGGCCTGACGGAGGTCACCGGCGCGATCGTGATGCTGCCCGCCGCCGACCACGACCCGGACGGCCCGAACGCCCACCGGCTGCGCAGCGCGGGCCTGCCCAACCGCGACTGCACCCTCAAGATCGTCGATCCGGCGACGCAGGAGGAGCTGCCGACGGGCCAGGTAGGCGAGATCCTCTGCCGGACGCCGCAGAACATGAAGGGCTACTGGCGCAAGCCCGAGGCGACTGCGGCCGCGCTGTCCGAGGACAACTGGTTCCGGACGGGCGACGCCGGCTACCTCGACGAGGACGGCTACCTCTACATCCACGACCGGGTCAAGGACATGATCATCTCGGGTGGCGAGAACATCTACCCGGCCGAGGTCGAGAACGTCCTGATGGGCCATCCCGACATCAGCGACTGCGCGGTGATCGGCGTCCCGGACGCCAAGTGGGGCGAGACCCCCAAGGCGATCATCGTCGCCACCTCCGACATCATCGACAAGGACATCATCGACTACTGCCGCGACCGCCTGGCGCACTTCAAGTGCCCCACGACGGTCGAGCGCCGCGAGGCCATCCCCCGCAACCCGACCGGCAAGATCCTCAAACGCGAGCTCCGCGCCCCGTACTGGGAGGGCCAGGAGCGCCAGGTCCACTAGGGGTAGCGGACCATCGCCGACAGGGGCCGGTGGTCGGACGCCTTCACCCGCTCGGCCGGGACGCTGCACGAGACGGCCGCGTCCCGGCTGATGAAGAGGTAGTCGGTCTTCTGCACGGCCGCGCCCGTCCAGTCCTGGCGGGTCATGGCACCGGCACGGGACTCACCGGACTGGTCGCATTCCTCGTACGCCCGGTACAGCGGATCGAACGCCGGGCTCTCCGGCACGGCACCGAGATCGCCCCCGAACAGGACCCGCCCGCTACCGGCCAGGGCGGCGAGGGCGGTGGCCTGCTTGCGCCGCCACGCCGCGTCCTCCGACGAACCGAGCTGCGTCACGCACACCCGGGTCGTCCAGGACGAGACCTCCCCGCACAAGGCGACCGGCGCGCGCCCGGGAGGCGACGGAAGTTCGGTACGTTCCACTCCCGCGAGCGGAGCGTCAGCGCCGATGGCGACACCGAGCCGCCCCTGCCCCCGCGAACAGGACGACACCCCAGGAGAGGGAGCGAACGCCCAGGTCCACCGGGAATCGGCCTTCTTGAACGCGCGCACGTGCCCTTCGCAGACCTCCTGCAGCAGGACGGCGTTCGCCGCGACCGTCCGGCCGCCGACCTCGGTGCCCTTCATCCGCTGCGCTATCTGCTCGCCGAGCGCGGCCGGATCACCCCCGAGCGGGCACGAAGGCTCTACTCCCCCGCAAACGTTCCAGGTCACAGCATTGATCGTGACGGCGTCCGGGGGCTGCACCGCGCCGTCGGCATGGGCGGCGGGCGCGGACCCGCCTTCGCCCGGCAGGCCCTCGATGCTCGCGCCGGTCAGGGCCGCGGTGACGACCGCGCCTGCGGCGCAGATCGAGAGCAGGGGAATCAGGGCGCGGGGGGATCGCACACGTTCTCCAGGTGGGGGGTCAGCCGGGGACGATGTCCGAATCCCACCACAACAAGATCGCGGTTCGCCAGCGGTTCCGGCCGAACCACCCCAAGGAGCCCGGCGAAGGCTTCGCCGGGCCCCTGGAGCGCCGCTAGTCGAGCAGGCCGGTGACCGTGCCCGCGCCGACCGTCCGGCCGCCCTCGCGGATCGCGAAGCCGAGGCCCTCGGTCATCGCGACGGGACTGCCGAGCTCGACGGTCATCGCGACCGAGTCGCCGGGCATCGCCATGCGGCCCTCGCCGCCGAGGTCGACGCCGCCGACGACGTCGGTCGTCCGGAAGTGGAACTGCGGCCGGTACCCGTGGAAGAACGGCCTGCTCCGGCCGCCCTCGTCCGCCGTCAGCACCCGGACCTCGGCCCGGAACCGCAGGTGCGGCCGGATCGCGCCCGGCACACTGACGACCTGCCCGCGCCGGACCTGGTCCCGCCGGACGCCGCGCAGCAGCATGGCGGTGTCGTCGCCCGCCTCGGCGTGCTCCATCGACCGGCCGAACGACTCCAGCCCGGTCGCGACCGTGCGGAACGACTCGCCGAGCCCGACGACCTCGACGGCGTCGCCGACGCGCAGGAGCCCCTGCGCCACGACCCCGGTCACGACGGTGCCGCGCCCGGTGATCGTGAGGACGCCCTCGACCGGCATCAGGAACGGCTTGTCGAGCACCCGCTCCGGCACCGGCACGTACGCGTCGATCGCGTCGAGCAGGTCGACGATCCGGGCCGTCCAGTACGGGTCGCCCTCCAGCGCCCGCAGCCCGGACACCCGGACGACGGGTATCTCGTCGCCGGGGAACCCGTACTCCGACAGCAGCTCCCTGGCCTCCAGCTCGACGAGGTCGAGCAGCTCGGTGTCCTCGACCATGTCGGCCTTGTTGAGCGCGACGACCACGTGCCGGACGCCGACCTGCCGGGCCAGGACGATGTGCTCCCGCGTCTGCGGCATCGCCCCGTCCTGCGCGGACACGACGAGCACGGCCCCGTCCACCTGCGCCGCCCCCGTGATCATGTTCTTCACGTAGTCGGCGTGACCGGGAAGGTCGACGTGGGCGTAGTGCCTGGTCGCGGTGGTGTAGTGGACGTGCGAGACGTTGATCGTGATGCCCCGGTCGCGCTCCTCCGGGGCCCGGTCGATCCGGTCGAACGGCACGGCGGACGCCATCCCGCGCTCGGCGAGCACCTTGGTGATCGCCGCGGTCAGCGTCGTCTTGCCGTGGTCGACGTGCCCCATCGTGCCGATGTTCACGTGCGGCTTGTCGCGCTCGTAAAGCTGCTTGGCCATTGTTCCTGTCCTCACTGGTGGATCCGGTGAGAACCCGCTTTGGGCCACCCCCCTCCGCTGGTTCTCCGGAAGGTGGGACGGAGAGGGGTCAGCTTCGCGCGCCGTCGACGACGACCGCGTCCGCTGCCGAGAAGGCAGCCGACACCGCGCTCAGCAGGCCAAAGGCCGCGAGCGTCCGGGTGCCGACTGCCAGGAACATGCTCCGAAGGTTAAGAGCCGGGCCCCGCGCCGTCCACAGGTTTTCCACCTGCGGGAACGCGCAGCAGCAGCCACCCCACACCGGCCCCGGCGAACTGGAACGCCGCGATCGCCAGCACCAGCCCCACCGGCCCGATCGCATCGGCGGACGCCGCGGTCAGCGCCGCCCCGATCGCCGAGGCGGCGATCTTGAGGCTGCCCGCCGTCGTGTTGACCTGTCCGAGCCGTCCGGGCGGCGCCTCCCGCTGCCGGAGCATCAGCGTCGCCGCGAAGACCGGCCCCTCACAGATGCCCGCGGCCACGCAGGCACCCGTCGCCCACGCCACCGAAGGCGTGACGGCAAGGGCCGCCAGCGAAGCACCGAACGCGACGAGCCCGGCGAGCATGACCGGCTCCGCGTGCCGGGGCGTCAGCCACCTGCTGGACGCCAGCGACCCGATCAGCGAACCGATCGCCATCGCAACGAGCAACCGCCCGCCCGCACTCGGGGACGCCCCGATGTGCTCGGCGAGCAGCACCGCCGTCACCGCGATCCCGCCGAACCCCATCCACGCAAGCGTCGTGGCAGCCGTCAACGCCCGCAGAACCCGCCCCTGGACGAGCACCACCAACCCGCCCGAGATCAGCGAGAACCCGCCGCTCACCTCGGACTTCGCATCAGCGGGCGGCCCAGGAAACGGCAGCAACGGAAGCGTCAGCAACCCAAGGACACCGGCAACGACAATGGCGACCCCGGCATACTCCCCACCCGACAGGGCCGCGAGCCCGGCAGCCAGCCCCGGCCCCGCGATCCCGGCCAGGTTGTAGCTGGACGCCTCAAGCCCATAGGCCCGCGAGAGCCGCCCCGGCGGCACGAACCGCGGCAACAAACTGGTCAACGCGACGACCACCGGCTCGGTACACCCGATCACCGCCGCGACGAGCAACGCCAGCACCAGCGGCGACCGCCCCGCCATCCCGAGCAGGAGCCCGGTCGCAACGGCATACCCGGCCGCAAGGGCCACAGCGACACCACGCGGCCGAGCGACCCGATCCACGACGATCCCGAGCAGAGGCCCGCTCAGCACGTACGGCAACGTCATCGCGGTCTGCAGGTACCCGGCACTGGCGGCGTCCCCGGTCCGGGCCTGCACGGTCAGAACCAGCGCCGTAGCGACCCCTTCGGCGGACACCCGCAGCAACGTCGCCGACGTGAGATGCAGCGGCAGCGCCGATCGGCCGATCACCTCCGCATGGTGGCACACCATCGGGAGGAGAATTCGGGCCGCCTAAACTGCAGAGTGTGACGGCAGCGAACGAGCATCGGGTCACCAGCGAGGTCGGACGGCTCCGGACCGTCCTCCTGCACCGTCCCGGCGCGGAACTGAAGCGGCTCACCCCACGCAACAGCGACAAGCTCCTGTTCGACGCGATCCCCTGGGTAGGCCGGGCCCAAGAAGAGCACGACGCGTTCGCCGAGGCCCTCCGCTCACGCGGCGTCGAGGTCCTCTACCTCACGGAGCTTCTGCAGGACGCCCTGGAGTACGGGCCCGCCCGCGAGCAGGCCATCGCGGACGCCATCGTCGACCTCCGCCTGGGCGACCAGCTCCGCCGCGTAGTCGAGGAGTATCTGCGCGACCTCGACCCCGAGAACCTCGCACACACCCTGATAGCGGGCCTGGCACACGAGGAGCTCAAAGCAGGCCACGGCCTCGTCTACCGCCTGATGAACCGCCTGGACTTCATCGTCGACCCTCTCCCCGGCCTGCTGTTCACCCGCGACAACAGCACCTGGATCGGCGACCGCCCGGCGGTGACGAGCCTCGCCATGGAAGCCCGCCGCCGCGAGTCCGCGCTGACGGGCCTGATCTACACCCACCACCCACGCTTCGCAGACGTCCAGCCGGTGTACACCCCGGCCCTCGAACACCTGGAAGGCGGGGACGTCCTCCTCCTGACCCCAGGCGTGATCGCCGTAGGCACCGGCGAACGGACAACCCCCGCAGGCGTAGAACGCCTGGCCCGCCAGGTCATAGGAGCAGGACTGGCACACACCGTCCTGGCCGTCCCCATCGCCCAGGAACGCGCCACCATGCACCTGGACACCGTCTGCACCATGGTCGACGTGGACACCGTCGTCATGTACCCCCCGGTGGCCCACTCCCTGACCGCCTACAAGGTCACCCTCAACAACGGCGACCTCCACGTCAGCGAGCCGCGCCCCTTCCTGGAGGCCGCCGCCGAAGCAATGGGCCTGGAGCGCCTCAAGGTGATCGACACCGGCCTGGACCCGGTCACCGCCGAACGCGAACAGTGGGACGACGGCAACAACACCCTCGCCGTAGCCCCCCGCCTATGCGTCGCCTACGAACGCAACATAGAGACGAACGCCCAACTAGAGGCGTCCGGCATTGAGGTCATAAGAATCACCGGCAGCGAACTAGGCACAGGCCGAGGCGGCCCCCGCTGCATGTCCTGCCCAATCCTCAGAGACCCCCCGGTCAATTAGCCAAAGGGGTCGCGAAGCGACCCGAACACACGCAGCGCGCAACCACCAAACGCACAAACCCCAGCCCGCACAGCAACCACGCAACAACCCCAACGCCTGCGATCGCGTCCGAAGGCAGGTTCGAGCTTGCGAGAACCTGATCGCGCAGCGAGCCGCCAGGCGAGCCGGAGCGATGCCAGCGATCGCCCGTGTTTCTCGACGATGGAGGCCCGCCAGGGCCGAAGGAGGAGAGAAATACAAAAAAAACGAATACAGCTCGGGCGATGTCGACGGGGGCACGACAACGCCCGAGCTTGGGAAGGACATTACAAGGTCGGCGCGGGATTCTCTAGACGGGGTCCGGGTTAGGCCGGATATGCCCTGCTCGCAGCGGTCCCGTTTCGGGGCCGATCGCGTAGATCGTCCGGTTCATCCATGAGATCGGGGAAGTCGGCGAGGTCGGGGACGGCGGTGTGCTCGCCCGCGGGGGCGGCCCTTCCGTTCTGCCCGCTGGGGGATCTCGGTGCCCGCAGGACGGCCCAGACGGTGGTGGCGCCGTCCTCGTGGCGGACTCCCCAGCCTTCGGAGAGCGCCTCGACGATGCCGAGGCCGCGCCCGCCGAGGGAGGACAGGGTGCCGGGGCCGCGGCGCGGTTCGGTCATGGCGCCGCCGTCGCTGACCTCGAGTTCGAGGACGTCGCCGCGGCGCAGCCAGCAGACCCTGACCTGGCCGGACGGCAGCGGACGCGCGTGGCGGAGGGCGTTGCTGAGAAGCTCGCTGACGATGACGCTGGCGTCGTCCACGACGGATTCGTAGACGCCCGAGTCGACCAGCTCCGAGCTGAGGCGCCTCCGGGCGACAGCGACGCTGGACGGTGCGTGTGGGAGCAGTACGACGCTCGACGCCCTCACCTCCCCGTCGTTTCGTGTACCCGGATGAGTCCCGTCACCGCTCTTCCAGTACGACCGAAATGCCCTGTTGGCCTGGACCGGAAACCCGAACGGTTCATTCGCCACCTGCACAACGAGTCACCGGCCGTCCGGTCACGGTGATCACCCCCGCATCGGAATCCCGTCACGAACGGCAACCATCCAAGGATCTATCCAGCCAACGGCGGATTTACTCCTCGGCCGCTCGTTTCGTCCGTCACACCCCGCGGACGCCGCACTTTCCCACAGGAGAGTGGCCACGGCGACCGTCGAGACCACATGAATGCCCTGGTCACGGCCGTCCTATCGTGGCGGGACGGTTCGGGTTTGATTACGTTGAGTAGTCACAGGACGCCCTCCCCGGTCACTGACGAGATACGTTGACACTCGGGCCCGGCGGCCGGTCAGGACGCCGCGTGGAGCACGAGACGCATGCACGTTCCGTAACCAGCATGCGCGCCACCTGCGGGTCCATGGCCTTCCGCCGCTTGCAGAAGAACGTTGGGACGGGGTGCCAAACCGTCCGATCGGAGGGGTTCGTCGCCCCGCGGCTGGGTTGTGTGAGATCCCTCACTTTTGCCGTGCGAGGCCGGATGCGCGGAGATCGTTCCGCCCTGCGCCTCCGTGAGGCGTTTGACGATGTAGAGGCCGAGCCCTATGCCGCCGAACCGCCGCCGGTCCCCGGCGTCCCCCTGGACGAACCGCTCGAAGATCCGCTCATGGTCGCCCTCCGGGATGCCGACGCCCTCGTCCTCCACGGTCACGACGATGTCGCCGCCCTCGCGGACGGCCCGGACGCTGACCGTCCCGCCGTCCGGTGAGTACTTGAACGCGTTCTCCAGCAGCTGCCCGAGCACGATGTCGGTCGCCATCGCGTCCCCGCGGCATTCCGGCAGCCCGGGCTCGATCTCCAGCTCGACCTTGTGCAGCGGCGACAGCGACCGGAACCCGCCGACGACGCCCTCCAGCACCCGCGTCAGGTCGAACGACTCGATCGTCACGGTCAGCTCGTCGGCGCCCGCGCGGGAGCCGAGCAGCAGATGCTCGACGAGCCGGCCGAGCGACTGGGCGCGCTCGGCGATGGTGGCGACGGCGGCGCGGCGGTCGGCGTCGGGCAGCTCGTCCCACCGGTTGACCAGCGTGGACGCGAATCCCTGCACGACCGTGATCGGGGTGCGCAGCTCGTGGCTGGTGGTCGCGAGGAACAGGTCCTTGGCCTCCTCCAGCGCCTTCGCCTCCGACACGTCGCGGAAGTCGACGACGAGCTCGCCGGTCTCCTCGATCTCGGCGGCGAGCACGTTCAGCCACGTCCCGGACTCCAGCCGGAACGTCAGCATCTCGCCGAGCGCGGGCATGCCGAACGGCAGCGGCCGCCCGAGCGCGTGCTCCGGCGCGATGCCGGTGAGGGCGTGCGCGGCGGGGTTCCACTGCTGGACGACGAGACGGTGGTCGAGCACGGCGATCCCGTCCGCGCTGGAGTCGATCACGGCGCGCTCGTGCGCCCGCTGCCGGACGACCTCCGCGTACGCGACGGCGTTGCCGACCGCGACGCCCGCGTGCCCGGCGAGCAGTTCCAGCAGCTCGAGCTCGGTGTGCCCGACCTTGTGCCCGGAGAACAGGGCGTAGAGCGCGCCATAAGGACGGTTCTGCAGATACGACAGGCCGAGCGCGATCGTGTGCAGCCCGGGAAGCTCGGACCAGATCAGGTCGCCGAGGCGCTGCTCGCCCGTCGCGAGCTTGACCGTCTTGCCCGACCGCAGCAGCTCCCCGACCAGGCTCGTCCGCAGGTCGGCGGACGTGCCGCGCATGTGCTCCGGTAGCCCGGACATGTTCACCAGCCGCAGCCGGTCGCCCTCGATCCGTACGAAGCCGCCCGCGTCCGCGCCGGTCAGCTCGATCAGCGCGGCGGTGATCCGGTCGAGCACGACGGCGAGGTCCAGCTCGGCGTTCAGGTCGGCGACGATGTCGTTCAGCCGGCGGACGAGCCGCGCCCGCTCCGTGATGTGGTGCTGGACGATCTCGTCCTCGTCGACCGGGTGGTACACCCCGACCCAGCCGAGCAGGGTGCCGGACGGGTCCTTCAGCAGGCTCGTGTCGATCCGGACGTCGATGAGGCGGCCGTCCCGGTGGAACCGGCGGGTCGCGATCGATATCTGCCCGCCTTCGCCTTCGCTCTCCCCTTCGGCGAGTTGGTCGGTACCGGCGGCGCGGCGGGTGAGGAGCCGTTCCTGGACGGCGTTGTGCTCGGCCTTCAGCTCGTGCGGGACGATCGGCGGCACCCGCCCGACCATCTCCTCGGCCGTCCAGCCGAACATCCGCTCGGCGGCCGGGTTCCACACGGTGACGCGATGCCGCTGGTCCACGGCCACGATCGCGTCGGCGGCGCTCTCGATGACGGCCCGCGCGATCGGGTCATGGACGTGGTGGTGCACGCCTGTCATCGTGCCACCGGACTCCCGTCCGGCGCGGGGTAACTTACGCCGAAACTTGCCACCGCCCCGTCGGCCGGACACGAACCTTACTTTTTGGCAACCCTGCCGATGAGGAGCGCGGCGGCCCCCGCGACCAGGAACGACAGCAGCGAGGCGCTCATCCAGCTCTGCGTCTCGAAGCGCAGCGCGTCCTGGACGTCCTGCCAGAAGCCCGCCCACCGGCTGACGGTGCCGGGGTTGATGAGCTGGTACACGACGAACCCGGCCGCCCAGGCGGCGATCATGCCCCAGCGGGACGGCGCCGTCCGCGACGCGTCCCAGCCGCCCCGGCTCCGGCGCCCGAGGAAGAAGTCGGCGGCCAGCACGCCGAGCATCGGCACGAACACCGAGCCGATCAGTGACAGGAATCCGGCGTAGTCGCCGATGTCCAGGACCAGCGCGAGCACCGTGACGATCACGCCGAGCGCGACGCTCAGCACGCGGCGGTCGGCGCGCGGCACGAGGTTCTGGATCGACACGGCCGTCGAGTAGGTGTCGGCGAACGACTGGTCCGCCTCGCGCAGCACGAAGATCGCGAAGAACACGACGCCGAGCGTGACGTTCAGGAACGGGTCGAAGACCTTCGCCGAGTCGCCCGCGACGAGCGCCAGCGCCAGCAGGCCGAGCACGTACGCGACGATCTGCGTGACCGAGTATCCGACGGCGGCGGCCCCGAACGCGGCCCGTTCCGTCCGGGAATGGCGGGTGTAGTCGGCGGCGACCGGGACCCAGGAGATCGACACCGCCAGCGCCGCGTCCGCCCCGATCCAGAAGCCGCCCCACGATCCCTGCGTCAGGTCGGGCAGCGGTTCGCGGAGGAGCTGGACGTAGAAGTAGACCAGCGCTATCCCCACGGCGACCGTGACATAGCGGCGCAGGATCCGCACGGAGCCGAGCGGCCAGATGGTCAGCACCGTCGTGATCGCCCCGGCGGCGACAACGTAGCCCCAGCGCGGCACCCCGTCCCACAGCTCGCGCGCCGCGTCCGCGATGACGATCAGCTCGAACGTCCCCCAGCCGACGAGCTGCGCGACGTTCAGCACGGTCGGCGCGTACGACAGCCGCGCGCCGAACAAGCCGCGGAGCAGCACCATCGCGGGCTGGCCGGTGCGCGCGCCGGGCACCGCGGCAAGGCCCAGCATCAGGCCGCCGAGGATCGTTCCCACGGCCATCGCCGCGATGCCCGCCATGATCGACAGGGTGGGGCGGCCGTCGGCGTCCGGCGCCAGGACGGTGTAGGCGCCGGAGAAGGCCAGAAGGCTGACCCCGAGGTTCGCCCAGAAGGCGCTCTGGTCCCAGAACCCCAGCACCCTGGGGGCGGGCTCGTCGAGCGTGAACGGAGCCTCATTGTTAGGACGCGCAGCACCAGAACGCGCGTCAATCTCGGACGTCACGGAGCACACTCCCTACGCCGGCATTACCCGGACAGGTTCATGCGGTCGGCGACGCCTCTAAGGCCGCCCTCTCAGCCCGGCTTGCACCTCTCCGGTGCGGCCCGAGCTCCCGCGGTCATCGGTCGGGCCCGATCGTACAACCGCCCGACTTCCCCTCAAAAGGGCGTAGATCACCCCAAAGGCCACCGATCATGCGCGGCGCCCGTCCCCGGCCACATCCGGCCGGGCCGCTTCAGGCCACGTACGGCGCCCCGTCGCCGCCGCCCTCCATCGGACGGCCCGCCTCGACCCAGCTCTTCATCCCGCCGTCGACGTTCCTGGCCAGCCAACCCGCCTGGTTGAGGGCCCCCGTCACCTGCGCGGACCGCGCCCCGGACCGGCAGATCACGTAGACCTCCCGATCGCGGGGTACCTCTCCGGCACGATCACCCAGCTGGCCCATGGGGATGTGGACGGCCGTGGGCGCGTGGCCCGCGTCCCACTCGTCCTGTTCCCGAACGTCCAGCAGGTAGCCGTCCTGCGGGACGTCGGCGGCTCCCACCGCCGGCACGTCGTCCCCGAAATTCATCACACCCCCATGGAACCGCGCGAAGCCCCCTTGCGTCGAATCACCCATGCGGTATCGGACGCTCCTTTTCGCGTCGCCCGGACTGGCCATGGTCCTGTCCCTGGCCGCCTGCGGCGACGAACAGGCCAAGGGGACCCCCGCCGACCAGCCTTCGGGCACGACGTCCGTGCAGCCCTCCGGCCCGCCGGCGGACTCCCTCACCATCAATGTCAAAGCCTCCAAGGAGGCACCCGCCAAGACCTGGACCCTGAACTGCGAACCGCCCGGCGGCGACCATCCCAAGGCCGCCGACGCCTGCGCGGCCCTCGCCAAGGCCAAGGGCCAGGACCCCTTCAAACCCGTCCCCAAGGATCAGATGTGCACCATGATCTACGGCGGGCCCGAGCTCGCCAAGGTCAAGGGCACCTGGCAGGGAAAGAAGGTCAACGCCCAGTTCTCGCGTGACGACGGCTGCCAGCTGGACCGCTGGGAGAAGGTCGGACCGCTCTTCGGCCCCGTGCCGAAGGTCCGCTGACCGAACCGTCCCCCACCCATCGGCCTCGCCCGGCCCGCCGGGCGGGGCCGCCGTTTTGCAGATCGGTTCTCGGATTCACCATGCGGCCCATGAACTACATCGCGATGGCCCTCGCCGCCGTCGGCGCCATCGCCGTCCTCTACCTCCTGAACGCCTCGATCACCGTGACCCCCGCGACGATCGAGAAGGCCCGGACGGTGACGTGCTCGCCCGTCCTCAGCGCCAGGAGCGGCAAGGAGACCCTCGAAATCCCCCTGAAGGACACGGAACGGATCGCGATCCACGGGGCCTGCGACCAGGCCCGTATCCAGCGCCTCGGCTGGACGCTGCTCGTCGCCGTCCCGACCGCGATCGCCGGTGCCCTGATCGTCCCGCGCGGCCGCCCGACCTCATCGCCCGCCTAGGCGGGCGTTCTCAGAGGCCTGCTTCGCGCGGCCCGCACCGATCTCAATGCTGGCCACATCAGGACAGTGATCATTTTCGGTATGCTTTCCACGCATAAACACCGAGGTCAAGTACCCAGTTGATCCCCCGTATCGCATTGGTTGCGTTCGGGAAGCTTGATCTCCGCGCCGGGCCCCGGTTAGCATCGCGGACGAACCCCCGCGTGCAATCGATTAAATGGATTCTTCGGTACCCACCCAAGCTCCAGACATCCGAGGCTTCCGACATGCGAGAGGTACCTCACGTGCAATATCGCGTTGGGCGGGCCGCGTGGCCGCCGAGTCCGCTGCGTTTCGCCGCCGACGCCGCGAAATCGAACGCCGCGGGCGTCGATAACAGATTCTCAAGCTGAAGCTGGACTGCTCGAACTCGGGGTAGATGAGGCGTTCCAGTGTGGCCGGGGCCCGCGTACGGGGGCGTCGGCAGGTGCGGGGGCCATACCGGTCGGGGTGGCCGCCGGTAGCCGGTAAGTAACGGGGAAATCGACGAGAGTGCAGCCGGCCGAGCTATTGCAGCATGCACGCGTTTCCCTTCCTGTGCACGACGTTCATGCCACTCCAAATTGGAAGCGTGCTCATGCAGTCAAAGGAATACGTCTTACTTCTCGGGGCCGACCAGTACCTTCGTGAACGGGCCTTCTCGGGGGCGAAGCAGGCGACCGACCTCCCCGTCTGGGCGGCCACAGAAGATGCCGTGCGCAAGCCGAACCGCACGTTCGACAACATGCTCGCGGCCGATCCCAAAGACGCGGAGTCGCTGCTGGCGGCGATCCGCGCACACTCCGCCCAGGGCTGGCACCCGAGAATCGTCGTCCCGCTCAACGACTGGACGGTGGAGTCGGCAAGCACCGTGAACCGCGTCCTGGGGCTGGACGGCCTGGACGCCACGGCCGTGACCAACGCCCGGAACAAGCACGCCATGAAGCAGGCGTTCCACGCCGCCGGCATCCCGACTCCCCGCTCCCAGCTGGTGCGGTCCGAGCAGGAGTTGCTCGACGCGGTCAAGGCCATCGGGCTGCCCGTGGTCATCAAGCCGTACGACTTCGGCGGCAGCGGCGGAGTCGTCCTCGCCACCACGCGGGAGGAGGCGGTCGCGGGCCTCGCGGAGTCGAAGGCCGTCATCGCGAAGTACAGGTCCGCGTTCGACATCCGCGGCGACAAGTACCTCGTCGAGCGGTTCGTCGACTCCGACGACGAGGTGTCCCTCGAAGTGCTCTGCGGCCGCGGGCGCGCACACGTCCTCGCCGTGACGGAGAAGTACCTGTCCTCCCGGCCCTGGTTCGCCGAGATCGCGCACCTGGTGCCGAGCCACCGCACCGAAGACCCCATGCTGACCGACCTGGCCACGCGGGCCTGTGCCGCGTTGGGCATCGACCGGGGGCTCGCCCACGTGGAGATCAAGTTCGCCGGGGACGGGACGCCGTGGGTGATCGAGGTGGCGGCCCGTCCCGGCGGCGACGGGATCATGGACCAGGTCGAGCGGGCCTGCTCGATCAACCCGTACTGGCTGCACGTCGGTTCGTATCTCGGGTCCGACCTCTTCGACGTCGCCGGCGGCGCGAAGCCCACCAAGACCTCCGCGATCGCGTTCCTCAAGGCCCCGCCCGGACGGATCAAGGACGTCCTCGACGGGAAGCCGCTGCCGCCCGAGGTCCGCAGCATCAACATCAGCGCCAAGCCCGGCGACCGGTCCCACGCCGCCAAGAACTGGAGCACCAGGGAAGGTCTCATCGAGCTCGAATGGGACGAGCTGTTCGGCGAGAAGACCTCCCTGCCCGTGACCATCGCGAAGGAGATATCCGAGCAGGTCTTCGTGATCGAGGATGCGGTCGGCGAGTGAAGCGGTACACGCTCTACTCAGGCGTCTACCGATTCCTGAACGGAGTGGTGCTGCTGCTCCTGAACTGGCACATCGCCTCCGCGCAAGGGGGAGGGTACGACGCACTCGCCATCGCGACCACCTTGTCCTTCGTACCCGCCGTCCTCGTCCCGCCGCTGATCCGCTACCTCCCGATCGCCGGCGGCGCCAGGATGACCGCCGCCGGGTTGTCCGGGATCTCTGTGACCCTGCTGCTGATGGCGGCCGGTTACGCCCAGGTGCAAGTGATCGTCGCCCTGAACTTCGTCCTGTGGGTCTTCTTCTTTTTTCTGGAATCGGCCTGGGAGGTGTGGTTCAACGACGAGGCGTCCGGGGTCGACGGCATCGTCCTGCGCAAGCACAGCTCGCTGACCATGACCGTCAACCAGGTCGCGCTCATGGTGGGGCCGCTGTTCGCGCCGCTGTTCACCCGCGTGGTCCGGGACGAGTTGGTGCTGGTCGGCTGCGCGGCCCTGTTCGCGGTCGTCGCGGTCCTGAGTCTGGGATCGCAGCGGACCGCGGCTTCTGCGGAGCAGACGCAGAAGGAGGCCGGGCCGGAGAGCGCGAACGGCCTCGGTGTCATGTACCTCCTTGCCTTCATGCTCGTCTGGCCCGTCCTCGGAACCTTCAACTTCATGCTGCCCCTACAGGCCATCGCCCACGGGAAAGGCATGCTCACCATCGGGGTCCTGGACATGGTTCTCGGCATCGGGATGGCCGTCGCGGGAGTCCTGCTGCACCGCCTCACGAAAAGCCCGAGAGTGCGGTGGGTGCTGCCGGGCGTGGCGGTCGCCGTGGTCGGCGCGATGGCGGTCTGGCTGCTCTCCCCGACCTTCGGGGTGCCGCAGGTGGTCGCCATCTTCGCGCTCGGATGCTCCTTCGGTTCCCTGCGGGTGATCCTTCGCGCGGAAGCGGCCGCGGATTTCTCGCCCCGGCAGGTCGGTGCGATCGTCGCGAACGCGAACGCCTGCTCGATCGTGTTGCTGGCCGCCGTCCTGGCCGGCGGAAAGTACTTCTCCTCCCATATCTGGCTCGCCCCGTTCGTCCTGACGCTCATGCTCGTTCTCGCGTTCCACCGAATCTTCAAGGCCCAGAACAGTCGAGTTATGGCAACCGAGGTGTCCGAATGATAGTGCGCACCGATTCCCGAGGCGTCCCGCATCTTGTCGAGCGACCGGCGGACATGGAGTTCGTCGAGACGGCCATCGTCCAATTGGTCTCGATGAGACTGGACCACGAACGATGTCGGCGCTCGGGTCAGCTCACGCCACCCGTAGCACTCCAGCTCATGCTCGCCGTAGACCTTCTGTGTTCTATGGAGGGCCCAGCGGTCATGGAGGCGGCGACGATCCACGCCGCTCTCATGGACAACGGACCGACCGACGCGCGGACCAGGGCCGTCCTCTCCGCCATCGGTCATTGGACCGCCGGGGATCTGGTCGCCGCGCGAAACGGCTTCCAGTCCATCGTCGACACGTATCCGGGGGATGCCGTGTCGATCTATTCGGTGCACATGCTGGATTTCTATCTCGGCGACGCACCGCACATGCTGACCTCCATAGCAAGGGCGATCGGGGTCTTCGCACCCGATGACCAGGTGATCGGCTACCTGTACGGCCTGCACGGGTTCGCACTTGAGGAGAACGGCCTGCTCAAAGAGGCGATCAAACGCTGCCAGGTCGCGCTGGACCTGAACCCCGACGACGTCTACGCGATGCACGCGACGGTGCATTGCCTCTACGAGGCGGGTCGCCACGACGAGGGGGCGCGCTACATCCGGGAGTACATGCGCGGCAGGGACAGCTCGACGCCCATGCGCATCCACATCTGGTGGCACTACGCGTTGTTCGAGCTCTACGCAGAGCACATCGGGGAAGTGCTGGCGTGCTATCGCTTCGGCATACGCAGGAAGACCTCACTGCGATCGGCTGAGGATCTGGACGCCGTGACGCTGCTCTGGCGCCTCTCCTTGATCAAGCCTTCGCTCGACCTCTCCGCCTACTGGCAGTCGCTCTTCCAGAACTGGAAGCCCTACGCGACGGAGAGCTGGTACGTCTTCAACGACTTCCACGCGTACATGACCTACTGCCAGGTCGGAGAGTACGGCCTGGCCGACCGCCTTCTGGAAGAGGCCCGGTCACGCGGCACCAAGATGCCCGCGGAAATAGTCGACATATTCCTCGGCTTCCGGTCGTTCACGACCGGCGACTACGCCGACGCCTCGTCCAGGCTGGCACGGTCCTTCGGCCACTCGTTCCTGATGGGTGGCAGCAACGCTCAGCGCGACGTCATCGAACTCACCGCGATCGAGGCGGCTCTTCGCTCCCAGGATCTCGAAGCCGCGCAGCACATCCGTGATTCCGGCCGGATCTTCCGGCACCGGAATCCCGTACTCCAGGCGTACCGGAATCGCCTGGCGGCGTTGCGTACATCCGAAAACCACCCACAGGAGGTAGCGAAGTGAGTCTCTACCAAGCGATTCTCGACGAGGCCCCATCCGAAGACCTGCATTTCACCTCGATCAACCTCACCGACCGGAAGACCGTGTGGCAGCTGGACGGCTCGGCGGGCTTCGCCGCCAAGGTGACCCGTGGACGCGGAGCGATCTTCGTCTGCGAGAAGGCCACGGCGCTGACACTGGAGGCATTACAAGCCTCCTTCGCGCCCTTCGGGGTCGGTGAAGCGGTCGAGTGCGACGCGTCGCAGTACATCCTGGCGATCGGCATTCTCGATGACACCGAGCTCATGCTCCTGGGCAGGGACGCGGACGTCACGGCCTCGCCCGTGGAGTTCTCTCCCACCAGCGACGACATACGGAGCATCGTCGGTACGAACAGCGACTACTACTACGGCTACGAGGACCGCTACCGGACCGTGTACGAGGAGGGAGCCCGCCTGTGGGAGTCGGCGGAGCCGAACGCGTCGCTCCTCCAGATGATCCGGGAGCGCCCGGACGTCTTCTCCGGACGGATCATCGACCTCGGATGCGGTGAAGGCCGCGACTCCCTGTACCTGCTGTCACAGGGACACGACGTCGTCTCGGTCGACGTGTCCCACACGGCCCTGGATCGCGCGCGAGAGCTGGCCGCCGCCGCGAACCTCGACGCCTCGGGATTCGTCGAGCGCGACATCATCTATCTCCGCGGCTTCGAGGACAACAGCTTCGATCTCGCCATGAACATGGGCTGCCTCCACATGCTCGTCGAGGAGGAGCAGCGAGCACGCCACATCTCCCGCGTCTTCGACATCCTTCGCCCGGGCGGCCATTTCATCGTCGACCACTGCTCGGGCGAATGGGGCAAGGGCTTCTTCTCCATCCCGGACTACGCGGAGGTCGCCCCCGACCTCGTTCCGGGCCGGGTGATCCCCAGGAGGATCCGGGTCGCGGACGGCGAGAAGAACATCGGCCTGGAGGTGCTCCCCTACTCGGAGCGGAGCGGTGACGCCCTGGCCGAGGAGATCGGCCGGCACGGCTTCAGCGTGGTGAGCAGCACGCACACCAACACCGAGGCGTTCGGATCGTCGACGATGCTCCTGTTCCAGAAGCCGGCGAGCTGAAGCGCGGCTTCCCGATCCAGATCAAGGCACCTGCGGCGGCCTGCCGGGTTCCCGGAGGCCGCCGCTCCCGTCCCCGGCCGACAGAGCCCCGGGTTCGGCTCGCGCACCGGCTGAGATCCTTGTCCCATGAGCACACCACCAGACGGATTGCCCATCTATCGAGTCGTGACCGGCCCGGACGACGGCGCATTCTGCGAACGCGTGAGCGAAGCGATCGCGCTGGGCTACGAGTTGCACGAGGGCCCGGCGATCACCTTCAACGGCGAGAACGTCATCGTCGCCCAGGCGTTGATCTGGCGCGGGCTGCCGTAGCGCCGCTTCGGCCGGTGTCTGGCTATTTGAGGAGGCGGGACATGCGGCGGTCGGCCAGGGGCTTGCCGCCCGTCTGGCAGGTCGGGCAGTACTGGAGGGACGAGTCCGCGAACGACACCTCGCGGATCGTGTCGCCGCACACCGGGCATTTCTGGCCGGTCTTGCCGTGGACGCGCAGGCCGGTCTTCTTCTCGCCCTTGAGGTCCTGCGCCTCCAGCCCGCGCGAGCGCTCCACCGCGTCGCGCAAGGCGGTGACGATGGCGTCGTGCAGGACCGCGACGTCGTCCTCGGTCAACGAGGCGGCGATCTTGAACGGGGACATCTTCGCGACGTGCAGCACCTCGTCGGAGTAGGCGTTGCCGATCCCGGCGATCACCTTCTGGTCGCGCAGCAGGCCCTTGATCTGGGTGCGCTTGCCGTCGAGGATCGCGGCGAGTGCCGCGGGGGTGAACGCGTCGTCCAGCGGGTCGGGCCCGAGCGACGCGACACCCGGCACCTCCGAAGGGTCCCGGACGACGTAGACGGCGAGGCCCTTCTTCGTCCCGGCCTCCGTCAGGTCGAACCCGGAGCCGTCGTCCAGATGGACGCGCATCGCCAGCGGGTTCTTGCCACCGGGCCGGACGGGCCTGGCGGGGATCTCGTCGCGCCAGCGCAGCCAGCCGGCGCGGGCCAGATGGATCACCAGGTGCAGGCCGTCGACGTCCAGGTCGATGAACTTGCCGTGCCGGGCCGCGCCGGTGACGGCCAGCCCGCCCAGTGCTTGCACCGGCGGGTCGTAGGTCTTCAGCGCGGAGATGGCGAGAACGTCCACGCGCGCGACGACGTGTCCGACGACGCGTTCCCGCAGGAACCCCGCCAGCGCCTCCACCTCGGGCAGCTCAGGCATATCGCGAGTACTCCATTTCTCCCCGGACCCGGAACAGCCCAGGTCAGCGACGGCCGTCCGCCACTACCTCGCGGGACTGGACGAGCACGACCTCCCCACCGAGATTACGAAACCCGCCGGTCAACACGTGAATCCCCGAGCTCCTCGACGCCAACGCCCAGAGAACCACCGCCAGCCAGGCACCTGAACACAGCGCGTCTGTCAGCCGATCTGTTCGGCCAGGGCGACGAAGATGCCCGCGGGGCCGCGGAGGTAGCAGATGCGGTACAGGTCCTCGTACTGCGCGATCTCACCGACGAGTTCGGCGCCGTGGGGACGGAGGCGGGCGACGGTGCCCTCGATGTCCTCGACCCTGAACATGACGCGGTGCAGGCCCAGCGTGTTGGGCGGGGTGTTCGCCGGTTCCGGGCGGAGCGCCGCGGGGTCGAGATATCGGGTCAGTTCCAGCCTGCCCTGACCGTCCGGTGTCCGCATCATCGCGATATCGCACCGGACGCCGTCCATCCCGACGGTCTGGTCCACGAAGAGGCCCTCGTTCCGGGCCCGGCCTTCCAGTTCCATGCCAAGCTCGGTGAAGAACGCGATGGCCGCGTCCAGGTCGTCGACGACGATGGCGACGTTGTCCATCCGAAGGGTCATGCCCAGAGCTTAGGGACGCGAGGCGCCGCGTGGTGGGCGAGGGCCGGTGTCCACAAGGCTGTGGAAGCCTGTGGAAAAGCCTGTGCACAACTCCCGATCCGGCGGGACGCGGGACGTTGACAGGGGCGATACCTCAGTGAATCCCCCCAAAGCGCGGGACGAAAGCGCGGACGACCCGTCACCGAGGGTGTGGATAACTTCCGCGTAACAACCCGCCGGTAACCGCCCCACGAGGCCCCATGACCGGATTCGGCGGACATGTGACCGGGATCTCGAAATAACCCCTAGGGGGTACGGGTTGCCATGGGTGATCCGTTATGGCAGTATGAGGGCCACGAGATACCCCCCAGGGGTACTGAGAGAGGGAGTCGCCAGATGAGCACCGCCACCTACACCGTCACCGGGATGACCTGCGGCCACTGCGTCAGCTCGGTCACCGAGGAGGTCGAGGAGATCCCCGGTGTGACCGGCGTCGAGGTCGACCTGCCGACCGGCCGGGTCACCGTGACGAGCGACGCGCCGATCGACGACGCCCTGGTCAAGAGCGCCGTCGAAGAGGCCGGTTACGCACTGAAGCAGTAACGGGCGCGCACCCCGCCCCACCGCGGGGGGCGCCCCCCGAGTTCCGTGCCTTCGGGCACCGGGTTGGAGTGATCGGAATGAACAGCGCGATCAAGCTGGGAGCCTACGTCACCGGGCTGGCGGTCGTCTTCGGCGGCGCCGCGGGGGTCGGCAAGGTCGTCGGGCCCGTGGGCGCCTCGGCGGAGACCGCGTCCCACGACGGCGGCGGCCACGGCGCGAGCACCGGCGGCGGGCACGGCGGCGAGGGCGGTGGCGCCGCGGCGCTCGTGCCCGGCGGCCTCCAGGTCTCCGAGGACGGCTACACACTCGTCCCGCGCAAGACGACGCTGGCCCCCGGCAAGCGGACCGACTTCCGGTTCACCATCAACGGGCCCGACGGCAAGCCCGTCACCGGGTTCAAGCCCCTGCACGGCAAGCGGCTGCACCTGATCGTCGCGAGCCGCGACCTGTCGGGCTTCCAGCACCTGCACCCGTCCGAGGCCGGGGGCGGCGTCTGGACGGTGCCGATCACGATTCCGAAGTCCGGCGTGTACCGGTTCTTCACCGACATCCAGCCGGACGGCGCGAAGCGCCAGCTCACGCTCGGCACCGACGTGTTCGTCCAGGGCGACCTGCGGACGGCGCCGCTGCCGGAGCCCGAGCGGGTCGCGAAGGTGGACGGCTACGAGGTGACGCTGTCCGGCGGCCTCACTCCCGGCAAGTCCACCGAACTCACCCTCTCGGTGAGCAAGGACGGCAAGCCGGTCACGGACCTGGAGCCGTACCTGGAGGCCTACGGCCACCTGGTGGCGCTGCGCCAGGGCGACCTCGCCTACCTGCACGTCCACCCGGACGGGGAGCCGGGCGACGGCGAGACGAAGCCGGGCCCCGGCATCACGTTCTTCGCCGAGGCCCCGAGCTCCGGCGCGTACCGTCTCTACCTGGACTTCAAGCACGGCGGCAAGGTCCGGACGGCCGAGTTCACCGTGCACGCCGGGAACGCGCAGGTCCCCGTCCAGGACGGGCCGACCGGCGGCGGCCACGACGACACGCCCCACACCCACTGACCGATCGGCGGAGAGCGCGGAGGAGGAGCGACGATGAGCACGGACACCGCGTCCGGGCAGGTCGAGCTGGCGATCGGCGGGATGACGTGCGCATCGTGCGCCAACCGCATCGAGCGGAAGCTCAACAAGCTGGAGGGCGTGACCGCGACGGTCAACTACGCCACCGAGAAGGCGAAGGTCGAGTACGCCGAGGGGGTGTCCACGGACGAGCTGATCGCCACGGTCGCGAAGGCCGGCTACACCGCGGAGCTCCCGGCCCCGCCGAAGCCCGAGCAGGGCACCGGCGGCGCGGACGCGCCGGAGCCGGACGACGGCCTCCGGACGCTGCGGCAGCGGCTGCTCACCGCGATCGTCCTGTCGGTCCCGGTGATCGCGATGGCGATGATCCCGGCGCTGCAGTTCGAGGCGTGGCAGTGGCTGTCGCTGACGCTCGCGGCCCCGGTCGTCGTGTACGCGGGCTGGCCGTTCCACAAGGCGGCCTACACCAACCTGCGGCACGGCGCGGCCACCATGGACACGCTGATCTCGCTCGGCACGCTGGCCGCGTTCGCCTGGTCGCTGTGGGCGCTGTTCTTCGGCACCGCCGGTGAGCTGGGCATCAAGCACGGCTTCGAGTTCTCGATGACCCGGTCGGACGGGTCGATGAACATCTATCTCGAGGCCGCGTCCGGCGTGATCATGTTCATCCTGGCGGGCCGCTACTTCGAGACGCGGTCCAAGCGCCGCGCCGGGGCCGCCCTGCGCGCCCTGCTGGAACTGGGCGCGAAGGAGGTCTCGGTCGTCCGGGACGGCCGCGAGGAGCGGGTGCCGGTCGACCGGCTCGCCGTGGGGGACGTGTTCGTCGTCCGTCCCGGCGAGAAGATCGCCACGGACGGAATCGTCGAGGAGGGCTCGTCCGCGGTGGACGCGTCCATGCTGACCGGCGAGTCGGTCCCGGTCGAGGTCGGGCCGGGCGACACCGTCGTCGGCGCGACGGTCAACGCGGGCGGGCGCCTGCTGGTCCGCGCGACGCGGATCGGCTCCGACACCCAGCTCGCGCAGATGGCGCGGCTCGTGGAGGACGCGCAGACGGGCAAGGCGCAGGTCCAGCGGCTCGCCGACCGGATCTCGGGGGTGTTCGTGCCGATCGTGATCGCGCTCGCGTTCGGCACGCTCGGGTTCTGGATCGGCACCGGGGAGCCCCTCGCCGGAGCCTTCACCGCCGCGGTCGCCGTGCTGATCATCGCCTGCCCGTGCGCCCTCGGCCTCGCCACCCCGACCGCCCTCATGGTCGGGACGGGCCGCGGCGCGCAGCTCGGCATCCTGATCAAGGGCCCGGAGGTGCTGGAGTCCACCCGGAAGATCGACACGGTCGTCCTGGACAAGACGGGCACCGTCACCACCGGGCGGATGGCGCTGGTCGACGTCGTCACCGCCGATGGCGTGGACGAGGCCGACGTCCTGCGGCTCGCGGGGGCGCTGGAGAACGCGTCCGAGCACCCGATCGCACAGGCGATCGCCAAGGGAGCGGTGGAGCGCGTCGGGGAACTCGGCACCGTCGAGGACTTCGCGAACGTCGAGGGCCTGGGCGTCCAGGGAATGGTGGACGGCCATGGCGTCCTCGCAGGCCGCCCGCAACTCCTCGCCGAATGGTCGCAGCACCTCACGCCCGACCTCGAAAAGGCCATGGCGGACGCGCAGGCGATCGGCCACACGGCCGTCGCGGTCGGCTGGGACGGCGAGGCCCGCGCGGTCGTCACCGTCGCGGACCAGGTCAAGCCGACCTCGCGGGAGGCGGTCGACCGGCTGCGGGCGCTCGGACTGCGTCCCGTCCTGCTGACCGGCGACAACGAGACCGTGGCCCGGACGGTCGCGGACTCGGTCGGGATCGACGAGGTCATCGCCGAAGTCCTGCCGCAGGACAAGGTCGACGTCGTCAAGCGCCTCCAGTCCGAGGGCCGGACGGTCGCGATGGTCGGGGACGGCGTCAACGACGCCGCCGCGCTCGCGCAGGCCGACCTGGGCCTCGCGATGGGCACCGGCACGGACGTGGCGATCGAGGCGTCCGACCTGACCCTCGTCCGCGGGGACCTGCGGGCCGCGGCGGACGCGATCCGGCTGTCCCGCCGCACGCTCGGCACGATCAAGGGCAACCTGTTCTGGGCGTTCGCCTACAACGTGATGGCGCTGCCGCTGGCGGCGTCCGGGCTGCTGGTCCCGATGATCGCGGGCGGCGCGATGGCGTTCTCGTCGGTCTTCGTGGTCAGCAACAGCCTCCGGCTGCGCCGCTTCAAGCCGCTCTGAGCCGTCGCTAGCGCCCGACGTCCGTGTGATCTCCACCGGGGATCACACGGACGTTGCCCGTCGTCGGCATGTCGGCGTCCGGCGCCTGGGTGAAGAGCGGATCGACCCGGTCGGCCCGCCGGACCCGCCAGAAGAACCACAGATAGAAGACGACCGTCAGGACGAGGACGAGCGGCGCGAACGCGATCGGATGATCGGTGATCGACCCGGCATAGGCATCGCCGCCGGGGCCAAGCCGCACCGTCTCGTCCCGGCCGACATCCACCTGGTCGACGCCCTCGATGAAGCCGGACTCCTGCGTCCCGGCCCCGGTCCGCCAGGTGCCGGTGCACACCAGGTCGCCCGGCCTGCCCTCCCGCTCCACCTCGTAGTCGCATTTCGCCACACGGGCCGTCGTGGTCTCGCCCCAGAGCATGGTGTAGGCGGTCATGGCGCCGAGCACGCTGAACAGGCCGACGACGAGGAACCAGCAGGCACCGGCCACGATCAGGCGGCCCCGGTACTCCCGGGCGGTCCTCTCCAGCCATCCGGCCATGGTGATCGTCCCTCCGCCGAGTAGGACGGCGGTGCGGGACGAATGGTTCGGCGCGGAGCGTCAGGCGAACTCGGGCATGCGGCGCAGCGCAGTAAGCACGGGCGCGAGGGACGGCTCGGCGGCGGCCGCGTCCAGTGCCTCGGTGAGGGTCTCGGCGTAGGTGGGGGCGGCCTTCTCCTGGACGACCCGTCCCTCGTCGGTGATGACGGTGTAGACGCCGCGCCGGTCCTTGGGGCACATGGCGCGGCGGGTGAGACCGGCGCTCTCCAGCCGCGCGACGAGGCGGCTGACGGAGCTCTGGTTGAGGCCGATGAGGTCGGCGAGCTCCTGCATCCGCAGCTCCCCGCCCTCCGCGCGGGACAGGCGGCACAGCGCCCGGTACTCCGACAGGCCGATCCCGTGGCGGCGCTGGAGCGCCTTGGCCAGCTGATGCTCGACCCGTCCGTGCAGGGTGACGATGCCGTCCCAGAGCAGGCCGTCCGCCGTGGCGGTCTTCGCGTCAGCGCCCATCTCGCGCCCCTCTCTCCTTGACAGCAGCATACATGCAATGCCAATATCTGCATGCACATACAAGACATGCATGTACATGCAAATCTCCGGAGGTTGTCATGATCGAGCGAATCGCCACGTCCCCCGACTGGTACGAGCCGTACCGGATCTCCCAGGCCATCCGGGCGGGCGGGTTCATCCACGTCTCCGGCCAGGCGGGCATCGACGAGAACGGGCGTACGGTCCCCGGCGGCTTCCTGGAACAGGGGCGCCAGGCGTTCCGGAACGTCCAGCGGGTGCTGGCGGAGGCGGGCGCCGACCTCGGCGATGTCGTCAAGATCGGGATCTTCGTCCGCGACATGGCGGCCGACCTCGACGACGTCATCCGGCTCCGCGAGGAGTTCCTCAGCGAGCCCTACCCGGCGGACACCCTCCTTGAGGTGTCGTCGCTGGCGCAGCCCGACTGGCGCATCGAGATCGAGGCCACGGCCCTCGCCCGCTGAGGAACCGACCGGACGTTGGGAGGCACGACGATGACCAGCCCGCTGCTGCTCCCCTACGAGGGACCGCACCTGACACTCCGCAACCGGATCGCGATGGCGCCGATGACGCGCAACCGCGCGGACGACGCGACCGGCGTCCCGCATCCGCTGACCGCCGAGTACTACGCGCAGCGCGCGACGGCCGGGCTGATCGTCAGCGAGGGGATCTGGCCGGGCGCGCTCGGCAAGGGCGAGCCCGGCGTCCCCGGCCTCACGACGGACGCGCAGGTCGCCGGGTGGCGCGCGGTCACCGAGGCCGTGCACGCCGCCGGCGGGACGATCTTCGCCCAGCTCTGGCATGTCGGCCGCATGTCGCACCCGCTGACCCTGCCGGGCCGCGCGACGCCCGTCGCCCCCTCGGCCGTCCGGATCGAGTCGGAGACGATCCACACCGTTGAGGGCCGCGTCCCGCACGTGACGCCGTGTCCGATGACGACGGCCGAGGTGGAGGCGACGGTCACCGACTTCGCGGCCGCCGCCCGCAACGCCGTCCGGGCCGGGTTCGACGGGGTGGAGCTGCACGGCGCGAACGGCTACCTCATCCAGCAGTTCCTCGCCGAGAACACCAACCGCCGCACCGACCGCTACGGCGGCTCGCGCGCCGGACGGCTCCGCTTCACGCTGGACGTCGTGACCGCCGTGGCCGCCGAGATCGGCCCCGAACGCGTCGCCCTGCGCATCTCCCCGGACAACCCCGAGAACGAGATCGCCGAACAGGACCCGAAGGGCACCTACCGCGCCCTCGTCGACACCCTCGACCCGCTCGGCCTCGCCTACCTGCACATCATCGAGCGCGGCGCCTACGAGGCGCTGGCCGACCTGCGTCCCCGCTGGTCAGGCACCCTGATCGGAAACTACAACGGCCCCGAGCCGACCTCCCGGCAAGCCGGGGAAGAGGCCGTCGCCGCGGGCCTGGCCGACATCTTCTCCTTCGGCCGCCTCTTCGTCGCGAACCCCGACCTCCCCGCCCGCTTCGCCACAGGCGCGGACCTAACTCCGCACAACCCCAGCCTCCTCCACAAAGGCGGCGCCAAGGGCTACACCGACTACCCACCACACCAAAGCGGACGCACGCACCCCAGCCACGCAACAGCCTGATCGGCGCCTACCCCAGCCACCACCGCAACCACGCAACAACCTCAACGCCTGCGATCGCGTCCGAAGGCAGGTTCGAGCGAAGCGAGAACCTGATCGCGCAGCGAGCCGCCAGGCGAGACGGAGCGATGCAGCGATCGCGCGCAGCGCCCGACGATGGAGGCCCGCCAGGGCCGAAGGAGGAGGGCGAGGCCATGAGCACAGCAGCGATCGCTATGAGCCGGGGACGTCCCAGAAGGCTAGTTCGTGGTGCATGCCTTCTAGGAACAGGCGTTCGGCGGTTTGCGGGTCGGCGCCGGATTCGTTGATCATTTGGGCGATGCGGGCGGTGAGTGCGGCGAAGGCGGGGTCGGCGTAGGTGTCGACCCAGCGGCGGTAGCGGGGGTCGGACGGCGGGTTCTCGGCCAGGCGGCGTCCTAGCGTGGAGTAACCCCACATGCAGGGGTAGAGGGCGGCGAGGCCGTCCGCGTAGGTGGCGGCACTGTCCAGGAGGAACGACGTGTAGGCGGCGCAGGCCGGGCCCTTCTGGGCGCCGTCCAGGTCGGCGTCGAAGCTCGCGGAGAGGGAGCGGTGCAGGTCGAGCTCGTCGTGGAACGTCGCGTAGGCGAGATCGACGAGGTCGCCGAGATGGGCGGCGGGGGCCTGCCAGGCGAGGCGGGAGAACACGCGGACGTAGTCGTGGAGGAAGAGGTAGTCCTGCTCCAGCCAGGAGCGGAATATCGCCTCGTCCAGGGTTCCTTGGGCGATGCCCTCAACGGTGGGGTGCTTGAGCTGCTCGTCCACCAGCGGACGGCCGAGCTCCTCCAGATGCGCCGCGAGACTCATGGCCGCAGTCTCGCATCCCCGAGGTCCGGAAATGATCAGACCCCGCCGGATCCTGCGACCCGGCGGGGCTCTGATCTTGCGCCGGTGTGTGGGGTCGCCTCTCGGCGAAAGGCACAACACGGCTCCAGCCGGACGGTATTCCGTGAAGGCAAAAGGTGAGGCCCGGGGACACCAGGCACACCGGCTGTCATGTGTAACCGATGGGACCCTGGGATTGTTCCCGGCTTCGCACATCCGTGAACGTGCCCGTCCGGCGGACGGTGTGCCAGCCCAGCCGCGCCCCCAGCAGCGCGGTCGCCACGGACTGGACGACCACCAGGTACATCAGCTGCCGGTAGACGAACTGCTGGAGCGGCAGGGTCCAGAGCGGGCGGATCCGTTCGCCGTCCAGCCAGAGCGCGTAGGCACCCGCGGCGGCCTGCGCGGCGACGAAGACCAGCCACGTGAGGACGGGCACGGCCGGGTCGAGGAACAGCAGGCCGAACAGCGCGAACAGGTCGATGGCGGGCGCGAACAGCGGCAGCACGATCTGGAACAGGGTCAGGTAGGGGAGGCAGCGGCGGCCGAACCGTCCCGAGCCGCCGCTCTCGATGACGGAGCGGCGGTGCTTCCACATCGCCTGCATCGTGCCGTAGCACCAGCGGTAGCGCTGCCTCCACAGCTGCCGCAGCGTGGCCGGCGCCTCCGTCCACGCCAGGGCCTTCTCCTCGTAGACGACGCGCAGCCCGGTGCGGCAGATCGCCATGGTGAGGTCGGTGTCCTCGGCGAGGGTGTCGCCCGGGACGCCGCCCAGCCGCGCCAGCACCGAACGGCGGAACGCGCCGATCGCGCCGGGGACGGTCGGCATGCACTGCAGGACGTCGAACATCCGCCGGTCGAGGTTGAACCCGATCACGTACTCGATGTGCTGCCAGCGGCCGAGGATGCCGCCCCGGTTGGCGACCTTGGTGTTGCCGCTGACCGCCCCGACCCGCGGGTCGCCGAACGGCGCGACGAGGTGGCGGATGGTGTCGCGCTGGAAGACGGTGTCGCCGTCCACCAGCACGAGGATCTCGGCCCGGGCGACGCCGATGCCCGCGTTGAGCGCGCTGGGCTTGCCGCCGTTCGGCTTGCGGAGCAGGTGGACGGTCGGCAGCGCGATCGACTCGACGATCAGCGGTGTGCGGTCGGTGGATCCGTCGTCCACCACGATCACCTCGACGGTGCCCGGGTAGTCGGTGTCGAGGAGCGAGGCGACCGTCGCCGCGATGTTCGCCTCCTCGTTGTACGCGGGGACGATCACGGAGACGGGCGGGAACGGATCGGGCGGCAGGTCGTCGTCCGGCATGGGCGCCAGGTGCGCGCCGGTCCCGTCGGGGTCGAGGGCGGCGGCGTGGCGGCCGCGGCGCGACAGGCCACGGACGCGCCGCATGTGGACGTGCGCGAACAGCAGCAGCGCCACCAGCCTCAGCACGTACGCGATCCCGGCCACCGCGAACAGCACGCCCATCGTCCCGGTGAGGGCGGACGCGGCGCGCTGCGCGGCGACGAGCGTCCAGCCCACGGCCTTCTCTCGCGCGGGCACCGGGACGACCGCGGACGGCATGTTCAGCGCCTCGGTGAGCGTGGTGAAGCGGTATCCCTGCGGCTGGAGCCGCCGGATGATCTGCTCGACGGCCGCGACGGTCCCGGCCCGGTCGCCGCCGGAGTCGTGCAGCATCACCACCGCGCCCTCGCCCCGCTCCGCCCCGGCCAGCGCCGCCTGGACGATCTTCGCCGTGCCGGGACGCGCCCAGTCCTCGGTGTCGCGGTCGGTGAGGACGACGATGTACCCGTCCTCGCCCGCCCGCTCGGCCGCGCGCCACTCCGGCCCGGTCAGCCCGTCCGGACGGGACGAGTACGGCATCCGCATCAGCCGCGTGTGCACGCCCGCCGCCCCCGCCAGCGCCCGCTGCGTGAGATCGAGCTCCAGGCCCGCCCGCCATGCCGGGGCGGTGGCGAGGTCCACGTGCGAGTACGTGTGCGACCCGATCTCGTGGCCCTCGCGCAGGATCCGGCGCGTCAGGCCGGGGTTCTCGGCCACGCGCGCCCCGACCGTGAAGAACGTGGCGTGCGCGCTGTGGCGGCGCAGGACGTCCAGCAGGCGCGGCGTCCAGACCGGGTCGGGCCCGTCGTCGAAGGTCAGCGCGATCGTCTTCGGGGGCATCCGGCGGCTGCGCGGGACGCCGTCCGCGAGGTTGACGACCGGCCCGCCGGAGGCGACCGCGCCCGGAACGGTCCCGGCGCCCGGCCCCGGTTCGGGACGCTCGTCCCGGGGCGCCTCGCCGACGACGCCGTTGGCGAACCCGTCCAGCAGCAGGAGCACGGTCAGCACGAGGCCGCCGAGCACCAGCAGGACCCAGTGCCCCCGCGGCTCGCCGCGCCGCGCGGTCAATTGCTCTTCTTCTTGCGTCCCCACGCGGGCGGGCTCGCCTGCGACTTGCCCGGACGGCTCGTGGACGCGGGCGGCGCAGGTCGCGACGACGGCGGAGCGGCGGCGGAGGACCCAGGCGGCGCGGGAGTCGTGCCCGTGGCCGGCCCGCCGGCTCCAGGTCCGCCGGCGCGCTGGTCGCTCGGCTCCCGCGTCGGCCCGGGCGGACGGCTCGGTTCCACGCTCGGCCGGACGGACGGCTCCTTCCACGGCGTGAACGGCACGTCAGGCCCGGTCGCCATGCCGATGCCGAGCGCGCCCAGGAACACGATGAGGACCGACCCGGCGGCGAGCCCGAGCCGCCGTCCGAGCCGCGCGCGCCCACCGGTCGAGTCGACGAACACCGGCGCGCCCGCGGTCTCCGCGGTGTGCTCGGCCGCGGTGCCGGGCTCGGTTTCGGTCTCCGTCCAGGCGGCCGGTTCGATGAGCGTTTCGGTCTCGGGCGGGGCGACCGGCGGGATGCCCGTGACGACCAGCCTGTCCCGGCGGTGGCGGGCACCGCCGGATATGGGGTCGCGGATCATTTCCGTCCACATCTCGTCACACGTCGTGAGGGGGGTGAACGCCCGGGTGCCGTGCCGCCCCGGACGTTCACTGCTTCAGCGCCGAACACCTGCGTACATGTCACACGCCTGTCAGAATCCCTGCACAATGGCGTGGGTGGACCGGGCCGACGAGGAGGAACTCGGCCGTGCCCTGCGGGCGGCGCAGGACGGCGACGAGGAGTCCTTTCGCATGCTCTACCGCGACGTCCAGCCGCGGCTGATCCGGTTCGCGGGCGCGCTCGTCGGCCCCGACGCCGAGGACGTCACCTCGGAGGCCTGGCTGCAGATCGCCAGGGACCTGCCCACCTTCCGCGGCGACCTCGACGGGTTCCGCGGCTGGACCGCGACGATCACCCGGCACCGGGCGCTGGACCACCTGCGCCGCAAGTCGCGGCGGCCCGGCTCCGACCTCCCCGTCGAGGAACTGGTCGCGATGGCCGCCGACGTCGATACCGAACTGGACGCGCTGGACGGCATCGCCACCCAGGGCGCCCTGCGGCTGATCTCCGAACTCCCGCGCGACCAGGCCGAGGCGGTGCTGCTCCGCGTCGTCGTCGGGCTGGACGCCAAGTCCGCCGGGAAGGTCCTCGGCAAGCGTCCCGGCGCCGTGCGGACCGCCGCCTACCGCGGTCTGCGGCGCCTCGCCGAGCGCCTGGCCCCCGCCGAACCGGACACCGCCGGCATGGATCCGGATACGGATACGGCCGTGGAGCCGGACGCCCGTCCAGGCGCCGGTCCAAGCGCCGGTCCAAGCGGCGATCCGGGCGGCGCGGACGCGCGATCCGGCACTCGTCGCTTCGCCCAGAGTGACAAAAGCGGTGGTACCGGCGCTGAAGGGGTGTCATGAGCGACCATCAGCAGGCCGGGTACCTCGACAGGCGAGCCGCCGAGCGCATCCTCGACGGCGCGTACGACCATGCCCGGCTGCACACCCTCCTCACCGCGGCCGCCGCGCCGGGCCGTCCGGAGGAACTCGCGGGCGAGGACGCCGCCGTCGCCGCCTTCATGGCCGCGCCGCGTCCCGCGCCCCGGTCCAGGACGGCCGCCCTGCGCCGCTTCCTGACGATCAAGGCCCTGGCCGTCGTGGGCGGCTCGCTCATCCTGACCGGCGGGGCCGCCTACGCCACGATCACCGGGCAGTTCCCGGGCAGCGACCCGGCGCCCTCGCAAAGCCCGATCAGTCGCGATCCCAAGGGCACCGACAGCGAGGAGAACCCGGCCACCAAGCCCTCGTCGCCCGCGCCGTCCACGACCCCTTCGGCGCCGTCCCCGCACGGCAAGGAGAAGGAACGCGGCAAGCCGAGCGGCGCGCCCGGCCGGCCGAAGAAGACCAGCGACACCAAGCCGAACCCGCCGCGGCACACCCCGACGCCCCCGCGCGGGCCCGGCGACAACAACGGCAACGCGCCGGCCAAGACCGACGCCGGTTCGGGCAACAGCACGACGAGCGAGGGAGGCTTGGGCGGCGGGCCTCCACCGTCCACCTACCCGGACACCGGCACGCCGCCCAGCACGGGCACCGAATCCGGCGAATCCCGAGGAAACTGACCCCGGCGGCCGGGCCTGCCGGGCGCCGCGATCGTCAGGTGGCGAACGTATGGGGTTCGCGGACACGCGCCTTGTGCGCCCACCTGGCCGGGTCCGCTTCCAGGGCGGACCTGTCCCAGTCGGCCAGATCGGCCGCCGCCTCATACGTCCCCTGCAGGAATTCGAGCAACGCCTGGTCGGGATCGGACGCCGCGCGCACGACCTCGTACGGCAACAGGAACTGGCCGTTCTCCTGGCTGTAGAACGCACCAGACGGCCCAACGGGACGGTCGGCGAATCCCTCTGGCTCGGGGTAGGCGTAGGCGTAGAAGGCGCCCTCGTCACCACCCCCCGGCCAGAACCCGCAACTGCTGAGCTCCTGCGAGTACCCCTCCTCCATGACCCAGTCACCGCAGTTGGGGGCACCGCCCGGATGCCGGGGAGCCTCCCGCCCTGAGAACCGCGTGCAGGCGAGGTCCATCGCACCCCAGAAGAAATGCACCGGACTGACCTTGCCGACGAAACGGGACCGGAACTCGCCCATCACCCGCGCCGCCTGGAGGAGCTGCCGCCAGAACAGGTGCGCCGCGGCCGCGTCGTAGGAGGCGTGCCGATCGTCGTCCGCGAACGGGATCGACGGGTCGACCTCGTTCGGACGCCCCTGGATGGCCGTCTCGATCCCGAGGTCGGCGAGGGCGCGCATCGTCCGGTCGTAGAACTCCGAGACCGGCATCGGCGCCAGCGCGAACCCGCCCGTGCCGCCGTCGCTCGCGCGCAGGTGCAGCCGATGGTCGACGAAGTCGAACTCGATGTCGAACGCCCCGCCCCAGTACGGGATCGCGGACGTCGTGAGGCCGCGCGGGCTGACGTACAGCGTCACCTGCCACCAGTGGTTCACCAGCGGCGCGTGCACGAGCCGGACCTTCCCGACGATCTGCGTCCACATGTGCAGCGTGTCGCGCGTGTCGCTCCAGTCATCGACCCGCAACCGCGGCCACACGTCCCGCGCCTGCCCCATAGCCACCCCCTCCTTCAGCCGGACGTGGTCATTCCCGCGCGCATCACCCCGAATCCGGGAGCGAGTCAAAGGCAGCCCTCGAACTGCGGGACCTCGACGTCCGACAGGTCCAGTCCGGACGTGCCAAACCATTTCGCCATGAGCTTGGCCATCGTCCCGTCCTGGTACATATGGGTGATGGCCTTGTTGAGCGCCTCGCAGCCGTCGGGGTCGCCCTTGCGGATCGCGATGCCCGTCCGCCGCTCCCCGAACCTGGCGTTCAGCAGCCGGAACGCGTCGCCCCGCCGCGTCTTCAGCCCGGCCAGGATCGTGTCGTTCGTCGTGATCGCGTCGATCCGGCCGTCGCCGAGCATCGTCAGGCACTCGTTGTAGGACCGCGCCGCCACCGGCACCGCCGCCACCTGCCGCTCCCGCGTCACCGCCTCCGCGGCGCCCGACCCCGTAACGGCGCAGATCCTGCGGCCCTCCAGGTCGCGGACGCCGCGCACCCCGCGCTCGCCCTCCCGGACGAGGATGTCCTGGTACGACAGCAGGTACGGCCCGGCGAACGCGAGCCGCTGCTTCCATTCCGGTTCCAGCCAGAAGGTCAGCACCATGTCGACCTTCCCGTCCCGCAGCAGCCGCTCCCGATCGGCCGCGAGCGCCGGGGCGAACCGGACCTTCTTCCCCATCCGGTCGGCCAGGTACCGCGACACGTCGACGTCCAGGCCCTCGAACCGCCCGTCCGCCAGCCTGAACCCGATCCCCGGCAGATCCGGCCGCACCCCCGCGACCAGCGTCGGCTTCCCGAGGATGGACGCCTCTTCACCGCCCGAACACCCGCTCACCGCAAGACAGCCCACCAGCCCCACCGCGACC
>NZ_SMJX01000626.1 GCF_004348535.1 Actinomadura sp. KC216 | reverse complement strand
GTGGGGGCGGTGCCTGGAGGCGTGCTCATGGTCACCGGGCTGGACGTCGCCGCTATCGGGGACGCGGCGGCCGCGCAGGGCATTCCGCTGTACGAGGTGAGGTCGCAGAGTGCCTCGCTTGAGGAGGCCTACATGGAATTGACGACCGGGCGCACGGACTTCGGGGTGGTGGCGTCGTGATCGACGCGGTGGCGGCGGAGTGGTGGAAGCTGCGCTCGGTTCGCTCGACGTACTGGACGCTGGCGGCCGTAGGCATGTTCTTCGTATTCGTCCTGCTGCTGGCGTTCCAGATGGCGCACATATGGGACGGTCTGTCCGCCGAACGCCGGGCCGACTTCACGCTGCGTCCCCTTCAGGAGCTCGGCGCCTGGGCGGCGGCGCTCTGCCTGGGCGTTCTCGGCGTGTTGTCGGTCACATCCGAGTACCGGACGGGCATGATCCGCACGACCCTGGCCGCGATGCCACGACGCGGCCGAGTCCTCGCCGCCAAGGCGGCGGTGGTCGGGACGGTCGCCTTGGTCGCGGGCGAGGCCGTGTCGATCGGCTCGTTCCTCGGGACGCGGCTCGTCGTCGGCGACCGGCCCTTCCCCGACCAGCGGGCGTCCATCGCCCACGACCTGCCGGACTTCGTCGTCGGGGGAACGTCCGTAGCGGTGTTCGCGCTACTCGGAGTGTCGCTGGGCGTACTGCTGCGCTCGACGGCGGGAGCGCTCGTGTCGGTGGTCTTCCTGTGGCACGTCCTGCCGCTGCTGGTCTTCCAGCTCCCGGAGCCGTGGAACGAGCGGGTCGGCTCGGTGCTGCCCGGCGCGCTGCCCGGCCAGGTCGCCGGGCGCAGCGCGGACAACTCCATCTACGGCGACCTACTGCCCCCGGCCGCGGCGGCGGCCGTGATGCTGGCGTACGCGCTCGTCCCGCTCGTGCTCGCGGGCATCGTCCTGTCGCGCCGCGACGCCTAAGGCCCTGCACGTCACTCGCAAGCCGCACCACCACAAGTGGGTGGGCCCTAGACCGGTGACGTCTCCGGCGCGGTATCTCAGCCGGTGGCGCCCCCGACCGGTGGCGCCTCATGCCAGTGCCGACTCCGGCTGGTGACTCCCCCAGGCCGCTGGTCTCCGGCCGGTGGCAGCTCAGCCGGTGACGCATCAGACCGGTGACGCATCCGGCCGGTGCCGCCCCAGACCGGGCCGTCTCCCGCGGGTGACATCCAGCCGGGGACGCCCCAGTCCGGTGACGCCCCAGACCGGCAGCACCTCAAGACGATCACGCCTCAGACCGGTGCCGCGCCAGACCGGCCGCGCCTCAAGACGGTGAAGCCTCGCACCGGTGGCGCCTCAGGACGGTGGCGCGTCAGGACGGTGGCGCGTCAGGACGGTGGCGCGTCAGGACGGTGGCGCGTCAGGACGGTGGCGCGTCAGGACGG
>NZ_SMJX01000625.1 GCF_004348535.1 Actinomadura sp. KC216 | reverse complement strand
GATCGGGGAATGGGGGCGGGCGGGCTTCGGATTCCTCATGACCTTTGCCGCGGGTCGTGGGGCGAGGGTGCCGAGGCGGCCGAGCGCAGCGCCTCGAACCGGCGTCCTCCGGGCACCAGCGGACCGGCCGCCTCCAGCGCGGTGACGACGCTCGACTCCTGGCCGTCCACACCGCTGACGTAGCTACCGGCGAAATGCAGGTGCGCGGTTCCCTGTAGGTCCGCGAGACGGCACTGGGCCCGCATCGCCTCGGGCGATGGGAAGGGGTGCCGGAATTCTGCGCGAGCGAGGAGGCGTTCGGGTTCCTTCTCGCGATTGGTGAGTCGGCTCTTGAAGACGTCGACGCCGTGAGCGGGGCCGAACCAGGAGGTGCTATGGCTCCACCCGTCGCGGACTTCCAGGTTGGTGGTCGACCAGAACTCGCGGCTGGACGGCAGGTACGTGGGGTCGAGGTGTAGGCCGAACACAGCGTCCGCATACGTGATGGATGCCAGCGTTTCGCGGAGCCGTTCCGTTCCTGGCATCGCCGCGAGCATGGGCCCTACCGCCTCGGCGGGCGCGCCGAAGACCACGCGGTCCACCTCGGTCCGTCTGCCGGAGGTCTCAAGCACCTCAAGGCATCCGAAGCTCTGACGGATCGCCTGCACGGGCGCACCTGTACGGATCGTGGCCCGTGGGGACAGGTCCGCGGCCAGTGCCCAGGCAAGGCTCTCCAGGCCACCGCGGAGGTTCTGCCACACCGCCGCGGCGCCGGCTGCCGGGGCGGGGCCGCAGACCAGAAAGGCGGTGGCGGCCCGCGCCGACATCTCGCGGGCCCGCTCGTTGCTGCACCCGAATATGGCGGCAGGCCAGGCATAGAGCAGGTTCTCTTTCAGGTCCGTTGACGTGTTGAGCGGCTCGATCAGCTCGGCCAGTGGCTTTTCCCAGGAGACATCGTCGGTCTCCCACTGTGCCGCTCGGGCGAGGAACGCGTTCAGCGCTTCCTGGGCGTCTCCCAAAACGGGTGCGCGGCCACGATCGACCGCTGGAGTGTGGTTCGTGACCAGGACGGGACGCGACCTGCCAGAGGCCGAGACCGTCAGCGACATCGGCACGTCCACGAGAGCGGACGGGGCGAGGCCGAGGAGTTCCAGCAGCCGCGCATGGTGGGGAAAGCCGGCGAAGGTGAAATCCTGCGCGCCGATGTCCAGGGAAACCGTCGAGTCCGCGAGGCGGACGGTTATGGAGCGGGCGTTCCCGCCAATGCGTGACCTTGCCTCGAAGACCGTCACATCGTGTGCGTCGTCAAGGAGCCACGCGGCGGTCAAGCCCGCTACGCCAGCGCCTACAACACCGACTCTCATGGCGTCCTACCTTTCCTGTGGCACTTTCCAGAATCGCATCGGTTCTACGACCGAAAGAGAGCGGAAGACGATGCCCACACCCAGCCC
>NZ_SMJX01000624.1 GCF_004348535.1 Actinomadura sp. KC216 | reverse complement strand
CTGGGGGACCGGCCGCGGCCGGACGCGGCGGCGACGGGCGCGGCGGGGCCGGGCCGCCCGCGCGGATGCCGCCGTGGCTGCCCAAGGCGTTCCTGCTCGCCGGCGCGGTCGTGCTGGCGTTCCTGGCCGGGCTGTGGCTGCTGGAACGGCTGCGCGAGCTGCTGCTGCTCCTGCTGACCTCGCTGTTCCTGGCGTTCGCGATCGAGCCGGGCGTCAACCGGCTCGCCCGCCGCGGCTGGCGCCGCGGCCCCGCCACCGCCGTGATGTTCCTGGGCGTCGGCGTGCTCGCCGGCGGGTTCCTCGGCGGCATCGGGTCGCTGCTGGCCACCCAGGCGATGACCCTCATCGAGGGGTTCCCCGGCTACGTCCGGCACCTGATCGGCTCGATCAACTCCACGTTCGGGACCAACCTGTCGCAGGACACCCTCTTCGAGCGGCTGCCGACCGTCACCGACACCCTCACCCGGCACCTGTCGTCCCTGGCCGGGAACGTGTGGGGGATCGGCGCCACCGCGTTCGGCGTCATCTTCAAGGCCCTCGGCGTCCTGCTGTTCACCTTCTACCTGTCGGCCGAGGGCCCCCAGTTCCGCCGGACGGTGTGCTCCCTGCTCCCGCCCAGGCGCCAGCGGCAGGTGCTGTGGGCGTGGGAGATCGCCGTGGACAAGACCGGCGGCTACATCTACTCCCGGGCGCTGATGGCGCTGCTGTCGGGCATCGCGCACTTCATCGCCATGATCGGTCTCGGCGTCCCCTACGCCGCGACGCTCGCGCTGTGGGTGGGCGTGGTGTCGCAGTTCATCCCCGCCGTCGGGACCTACCTGGCGGGCGCGGTGCCGGTGCTGATCGCGCTGACCGTCGCGCCGTCGACCGCGCTGTGGATGCTGCTGTTCGTCATCGGCTACCAGCAGCTGGAGAACTACCTGCTGCAGCCCCGCATCACCGCCCGGACCCTGGACATGCACCCCGCCGTCGCGTTCGGGCTGATCCTGGCCGGCGCCGCCGTCATGGGACCCATCGGGGTGCTGCTGGCCCTGCCCGTCGGCGCGAGCGTGCAGGCGTTCGCCAGCGCCTACGTGCGCCGCTACGACATCGAGGAGCACCCGCTCACCGTGCCGGACGCGCCCGCCGGCGCGATCTGGCGATGGCTGCGCCGCAAATGATCCCCTACCGTCGGGGGTGTGGCGGAGTTCGCGCGGCGCAACCGGTGGCTGCTGCTCGCCGTCGCCGCCGCCCTCACCGTGGCGGCGGCCTGGCACGCCACCGCCGGGCCCGACCGCGTCGACTGGCTGCCCGCGCGCACCACCGGCCAGGACTGGTACCCGGTCTGCGAGGGCACCGCGTTCACCCGCGCCGCCCCCTACCGCGGCGACGGGCCGCACCCCATCGTCATCTACGGCGGAGGCGGGCCCGGCGACGGCGCCTCCACCGACC
>NZ_SMJX01000623.1 GCF_004348535.1 Actinomadura sp. KC216 | reverse complement strand
CGGGGTGCCTCTGTATTTGTCAAGTCACGGTGGTGCGGGCGTGGGGTCGCCGCTGGCGGGTTCGGGAAGTGACTTGTCCGAAGAGCCGGCTGTCGGGGTTGAGCCGGTCGCGCTGGATGGCAGAGTCGCCCCCGAGTGTCCTCCCGAGCCCGTCGGAGTGCGGTGTCGTTCGTCGCTGGTCATGACGCGCCAGATGTGGTCGGTCAGGCGGCGTTTGAGGCACCGTTTGGCTTCCTTGGGGGTCTTGCCTTCTGCGATCTTGCGGTCGTAGTAGGCGCGGCCTGTGGTGCGAGGCATGCGGATCTGGATGACGGCGATGGTGTGCAGTACGGCGTTGAGCTGCCGGTCTCCGCTGCGGGAGAGCCGGTGGCGGGCTTTGCCGGCGCTGGCGATCTCGATCGGTGCGGTGCCGCAGTAGCTCGCAAAGGCGGCGGGGGTGGGGAAGCGGCCGACGCGTCCGGTGCGCGCGATCAGCCGGGCGGCCATCACAGGCCCGATCCCGGCCGTGCCCATCAACGTGCTGCCCGCCTCGGCGACGGCCTGCCCGAGCAGTTGAGCGTTGGCGGCGAGTTGCTCATCCAGTCGGCGGATGTCGGCGACCAGGTCCCTGGCCAGTTGCTTGCGGGCGTGCTCGGCTGGCCCGGCCGGCCGGACGGTGCGTAGCAGGGCCGCCGCCGCCCGAGCCGACAGCTGGGCAGGTGCACCACCGGGCAGCAGGTCACGCAGCAACGTGTGCAGCTGGTTGACCGCACGCACCCTGGTTTGGGTGAGATTGGTGCGCCGTTCGTCCAGCAGCGCCAGCGCCGTGGTGTGGTCCTCGGCGTCCACCGGGCAGGCGTCACCCTGGGTGGCCGCGATGGTCGCGGCCGCTGCGGCATCGATCCGGTCGTTCTTGCGGCCTCCGCCACGGGAGAGCTGCCGCACTCGCGCGGTCGCGGTGGACGGCACGTCCAGGACCTCTTCCCCGCGGGCCAGCAGCCACTGCGCCAGATGCCGCCCCAGTCCGCGCGCGTTCTCAATCACCCACCGCCGTCGCGGCCACTGCCGACCCCACGCCAGCAACCGGCGATACCCGGCCAGCGCCGCATCGATCCGGACGGAGTCGATCGGCTGGTTGGTGGCGCTGTGCAACGCGGTCGCGGTGTGGGTGGACTTGTGCGGGTCAACACCGAGAAGAATCATCGAGCACGGTCTCCTGCAAGCGAGACGACACGGGAGCTGATCCGCGGCCGACACGCCGACTTCCGGAGCCCCATCACACCGGGGTCACGCCTCTGTTGAGTCAGGCCGCAGAGCGGACGCCGGGCGGGCGGCACACCCCGAGAGAGCCAAACTTCGGCAGGCACATCACGAGCCAACCCACCCAGCGTCCTACGGCACGCTACGGGCAGCTACCCCGAACACGAACCGAACCCAATACAAGTCGGCACATCA
>NZ_SMJX01000622.1 GCF_004348535.1 Actinomadura sp. KC216 | reverse complement strand
AGATCACCGTGGGCCGCCTCGCCGACTTCACGGTGCTCGGCGCGGACCCGCTGCACGCCGAGCCAGAGGAACTGGCGGAGATCCCGGTGCTGTCCACATGGGTCGGCGGCCGCCAGGTATGGCACGCCGGATAGTCAGGGGTTCGACGTGTGTTCCACGACCACTGCCATCGGCGCTGCCATCGGACTCCGCAGCTTCGACCTCGAGCACACGTTCCGATTTTGAGAGCAGACGCTGGGGCGGGCCGCACCCAAAGTCGGCACCCTGCAGCCGTCCGCCGGTGGACCTGGGATCGTCATTGCCGCGCACACCCAACTCTGGATCGCCCGGCCGTTTGGCCAAAGATCCGCGCGGTCCTTGTCCCGCCGCTCCGGACCGTCTCAACCCGGCCCGCGTCCGCCGGGGCTTCGGAACATCCGCGCGAGCACGAAGGGGCTTGCTCACGTGCGCAGTACCAGGGGTTCCCTAGCGGCCAGCGGTGCGGGCCGCACGTCCGTTAGAGGCCGGCACGCTCACCTCCGGGCCAGGCAAGTGAAGGATGCGGGGCCATGGTCGAGCGGCCCGGACGATCGCCGCACATCAGGCGACCGTGACGCTGCACGCCGATCGCGTGGAAATCAGCAGGCGCGGTCTGGGCGAGTGGCGAGCGGACGGCCGCGCGGTGCGCTGCAGGTCCGCAGTTGATCGCTCTCACCGATAACCGGCATTGTCATGTAGTCACGGGATCGCTGGCGATCACGGGGCGGTACTGGCCCGTTCTGGACAGCGTCCGCCCGGTCGGCGCGGACGTCTGAGATGACGTGAACGAACCCCCCGACGAACCTCACGACGCGTCTCCCGCGCCATCAGTTCCCGACCCCGCGGAGCCGCCAGCCGAGCGGGTCGGCGCGATCCCGCTCGCCCCGACGGTGCCGCGAATCCCCGAGCCCACCTCCGCCGAGCTGGCCGCCATCCCCGCCGACCGGCGGCTGGAGTTGCTGGAGCTGCAGCGCCAGCGCCTCGACGCCGAACGTGACCGGCGGCGGCAGAGCAAGCACCAGTGGTTCAACAGCGTCGGCATCGTGATCGGCGTCCTGGCCGCCGTGGCTGGCTTGGTCACCACCACCATCACCTGGCGCATCGGCCAGGATGAGTTACGTGCCACCAAGGAGGGCCAGGTCACCGACCGTTACGCGAAGGCCGTGGAGCAACTCGGCTCCGACAAGCGCGAGGTCCGCACCGCCGCCGTCTACGCCCTTGAACGCATCGCCCGCGACTCAGACCGCGACCGGCCCGCCATCATCAACGTCCTGGCCGCCTACACCCGCGAACACGACCCTCCAGCAACAATCAACGACGCCGCGCTCCCTCCCGAGCCCGACATCGACGTCGCCGCCGCCCTCACCGTCCTCAGCCGCCTGCCCCGCCCGCCCCGCGGCCATGCGCACCGCCCTTTCAC
>NZ_SMJX01000621.1 GCF_004348535.1 Actinomadura sp. KC216 | reverse complement strand
GCCCCGCACCTGCGCCAAGACCGGCCCGCCGAACCCTCAGGGACGCCCCTGAGACCCCGGGGGCGCCTCCACGGCGCCCTCCAGGGTCAACCCCGGTGCCTCTCAGGTCAGCTCTGGCCCGGGCGGCTCAGGCCCGTCTCGTACGCGTACACGACCGCCTGCACCCGGTCCCGCAGCCCCAGCTTCGCCAGGACGTTCCCCACGTGCGTCTTCACGGTCGTCTCGCTCACCACCAGCTCCGCCGCGATCTCCGCGTTCGACTGGCCCCGCGCCACGTGCGCCAGCACCTCGCGCTCCCGCTCCGTCAGCGTGTCCAGGCCCGGCGGCGGCGACGCGTCCCGCACCGCGGGCAGCCGCGTCGCGAACTTGTCCAGCAGCCGCCGCGTCACCGACGGCGCCACGATCGCGTCGCCCGCCGCGACGATCCGGATCGCCTGCACCAGATCCTCAGGCGGGGAGTCCTTCAGCAGGAACCCGCTCGCCCCCGCCCGCACCGCCTCGATCACGTACTCGTCCAGGTCGAACGTCGTCAGGATCAGCACCCTCGGATCGTGCGACGCCGCGCCCTCCCGGATGATCCGGCGGGTCGCCTCGATACCGTCCACCCCCGGCATCCGGATGTCCATCAGCACCACGTCCGGCAGCAGCGACCGCGTCATCTCCACCGCCGCCGCGCCGTCCCCGGCCTCACCGACCACCGCGATGTCCGGCTCCGCCTCCAGGATGAGCCGGAACCCCGTCCGCAGCAGCGGCTGATCGTCGACGAGCAGCACCCGCACCGCCGTCATCGCGGCGCTCCGCCCGCTCGGCGTCCCGCTCCGTCCATCGTGCCCGCTCCTCGCCTCACAGCGCTCCCGCCTGAACCCGCGGCGCCCTCGCCCGAACCTACGGGGCTCCGGCCACCTACGGGGCTTGCGCCCAACCTACGGCCTTCCGGCACCTCACGCCTCCAGCGGGAAACGGGCCCGCACACCGAACCCGCCGCCGACCCGCGGCCCGATCTTCAACTCGCCACCGTACAGCGCGACCCGCTCGTACATGCCGACCAGACCGTGCCCCGGATTCGCGCCGTCCTCCGCCATGAACGTCGCCGTGCCGCGCCCGTCGTCCTCGATCTCCACCGTCAGGTCCCCGTCCCCGTAGTACAGCCGCACCCACGCCCGCGCCTGCGGGCCCGCGTGCTTCAACGTGTTCGTCAACGCCTCCTGGATCAGCCGGAACGCCGCCACGTCCACCCCCGGCGACGGCGGCCGCGCCTCACCCTCGATCCACAGCTGCACCGACAGGCCCGTCTCCCGGACATGGTCCAGCAGCTCCCCGAGATCGCCCAGCCCCGGCTGCGGCGCCAGCTCCCGGCCCGCCCGCTCCGGATCCCGGTCCGTCCGCAAAACCCCGACGATCCGCCGCATCTCGCTCAGCGCCGTCCGCCCGACCTCCTCGATCG
>NZ_SMJX01000620.1 GCF_004348535.1 Actinomadura sp. KC216 | reverse complement strand
GGGTGGCGAGGGGCGGGTCTTCCAGGCCGCCGAACCAGGTCGCGGTGCCGCGTAACACGCTGGGCACCGGGGCGGTGACCTCCGGCGCGGCGAGATCGTCCGCCCGGTAGCCCGGCTGCGACGTGCCCGGAAGCACCGCCCGCGGGCCGTCCGGGGAGCGGACGCAGATCACGTCGATCAGATATCCGGGCTCCAGCCGCGGATGCCGGACCAGGACCCGTTCGAGGACGCGCGGCGGGATCACCACGCGGGTCCGGCCGCGATGCGGGCCCATGTCCACGTCCACGGCGTCCCGGCCGCACGCCAGGATCGTGCCCGCGACCCGGCCGATGTCGACCCAGATCCGGTCGGCGACGAAGCCGGCGTCCTTCGGCCGGACGACCACGGCGCGGCCCGGGCGAAGCGCGGCGAGGCTCCCGTGCCCGCCGTGCCAGACCGGGGTGGACTCGCCCATCGCGAAGCGGGCCTCACCGCCGGCCGTCCCCAGCACCAGCAGGTGCGGGCTGGCGTCGAGCACGATGCCGGTCACCGCGTCCAGCGGGCGTTCCGCGCGTTCCGGCGGACCGTCGTCGCCCGGGGGCGTTCCGAGGACGGACGCGCGAAGCCGGCGGCGGCTCGCTCCACGGCGTTGGGAAGGCGGCATCGCGGCGCTCCGGCATCGAATCATCACACTGGGCCACTGGTGTTAGGGCGGTGAGTCAAGGGTCACGCGCGGTGACTCGTGCTGTCGACGGATTTGTCGCGATAAGTCAGCCGGTGGAGGACGTTTGATGTACCCGGGATGAAGATTATCCACTGGTTGACCCGGATAAGTAATTCAGGTAGGTCCGAAATTACGATCGCCGTGCGATCGTCGACCATACCGAGAGTTCGCCGTGGCGGCGGCTCACAACCCCTGGTCCGGTGGTGACGTGAACGGGACACGGCACGAGGAGTTCCGCGAGTACGTGGCGGAGCGCGGGACCGTGCTGCTCCGCGCCGCCACCCAGCTGACCAGCGACCGCACCGAGGCCGAGGACCTCCTCCAGTCCGCCCTCACCAAGACCTACCTCGCCTGGGACCGCATCGAGGACCCCGCGGCCGTCGACGGCTACGTCCGCCGCGCCATGGTCAACACGCAGATATCCTGGTGGCGGCGCCGGAAGCTGGACGTGTACCCGACCGACCGGCTCCCCGACCGTCCCGTCGACGACGACCACACCGGCCGAAGCGAGATGCGCGACGCGCTCGGCCGGGCCCTCCGCCGCCTGCCCGAACGGCAGCGCCTCGCCGTCATGCTCCGCTACTACGAGGACATGTCCGAACGGGAGATCGCCGAAGCGCTCGGCGTCAGCGTCGGCACGGTCAAATCCACGGTCTCCCGAGGCATGTCCAAGCTCCGCACGCTGATGGAGGAGCCGTCCTAGGGCGGGTGGGCGGCGGTGCCAGGGCAGGCGGGCGGCGATCGTC
>NZ_SMJX01000619.1 GCF_004348535.1 Actinomadura sp. KC216 | reverse complement strand
GCAGCGCAGCTACCTCGACTACGTCGACCGGCCCGCCGCGATCACCGATGTGCGGGGCAACGACCCGAACGAGATGGCCCTGCTTCTCTGGCGCATCCAGCGCGCCGAGGCGGGCCTGGACGAGGGGCAGTGACCGTGGCCGCGCAGACGCCGCCGCGCGTCCCGGACGGCATCACGCACTGGTACGGCGACTCCACCGGTTCCTGGTGGGCGATCGTGCCGGGCCGGGACGGAGCGCGCCTGGTCGAGGCGGACACCCGGGAGCGCCTCGCCGAGAAGGTCGGATGGGACCTCCGGCGCTCGGCGAGCGCGCAGAACCGGGACGACCCCCAGGCTCGGCCGGAGCGCGCGGTCCGGCCCGCCCCCGTCAGCGCCCCTTGGCCCAGCCCCGATCCAGGCCCGGCCGCGCCATCACGTTCCGCCCTCGCGCCGCCGTCGGCGGCACGGCGGCCCTACCCATTGAGAGACCCCTCGTGCTGCTCACCGCGATGACCCTGAACTTCCAGTACGGAGGCCGGTCGGACACGCGCGGCCGTCCCGAGAACCGGTGGCCTGCCCTGGTCGACATCGTCAAGAAGGTCAGCCCCGACCTCCTCTTCGGGCAAGAGGCGCACGGCTGGATGACCGATCCGCGTCTGCAGGCCGAAGCCGAGGACTCCCTGGGGATGCTCGCCAAGGTCGCCCCGTCCAAGTCCGGGGCGCACACCGTGATCATGTACCGCCCCGAGGTCCTGGAGTGGAAGCACTGGGAGACCAAGTACGGCTTCGAGGAGAGCAGGCACGGCTTCGGCGTCGCCGTCTTCGACATCACCGCCGACCCGAAGGTGACGGTGCCGCTCACCGCCATCTCCGCGCACCTGCACCCCAGCAGCCTGCTGAGGGCCGCCATGGAGGCGGATGTGCTGGTCGAGCGCATCTACCGGTACGGCGGGATGGGCATCATCGGAGGCGACATCAACTACCAGGGCATCGACGACGACGATCCGGACTGGGAGAAGGCCGCGCCCTACTTCCGCGCCGCACGCTGCCACCGCCGTTCCGGCCCGGACGTCCCGTGGCTGGGGAACACCCTCGTCGCGCAAACGCTCAGCGACGGTGACCTGTACGACGTCGCCAACCTCATCGCCACGCGCCTGGACGACCCCGAGGCCGACAGGGAGCTGTTCGCCCCCACCGGCCACCACGGCGGCATCCGCAACGACCAGTTCTGGATCACCGACAACATGCGCGACGCCGTCCTCGGCTACTGCCGCGTCCCCACCGGGGACGCGGGCGACCATGACGCAGTCGTCACCACCTACGAGACCACAGCCCTCCACGACGTGGAGTACCTCGAATGGGCGTGACCCACGAGGACGGCCGGGCCGACGGGCCGGACGAGAGGCTGCTGCAGCTCCTCTACTACTCCAGCTGGTTCATGCCGGCGTGGACCATGCCCATGTGGCGCAACTGCCCTGGCGCCCGGCC
>NZ_SMJX01000062.1 GCF_004348535.1 Actinomadura sp. KC216 | reverse complement strand
AGATCGGGGTGCGGGCGGCTGGGGCGCTGCCGTGCCATCTGTCGGTGACGCCCGACGGCGGGCGGCTGATCGTCGCCGACTACGGGTCCGGGACGGTCAGGGCCGTCCCGCTGGGCCCGGACGGCGGATTCGCCGGTGAGGCCGACGTCGCGGAGGGACACGGGAGCGGCCCGGTGGCCGACCGGCAGGAGGGCCCGCACGCGCACGCGAGCGTGATCGCCCCGGACGGCACGATCCTGACGACCGACCTCGGCGCCGACCTGATCCGGGCCTTCCGGATCGAGGGCGGCGCGCTGCGGCTCGCCGGGGAGACGCCGCTCCCGGCCGGGTCCGGGCCGCGGCATCTGGTCGTCCACCCGGGCGGGCACGTGCACGTGGTGGCGGAGCTGTCGGCGTCCATGCTGGTGCTGCGGCCGCTGGACGGGCCGGACGGGTACGCGCGCCTGGAGCTCGTCGCGGAGTCGCCCGCGACGGCCGAGCCCGTGGACGCCCGTGCGGCGCTGTGCGCGGCGATCAAGCTCGGCGACGGCGGCCGGTTCGTCTACACCTCCACGCGGGGCGACGCCGTGGTGACCGCGCACCGGGTGCTGGACGGCGGCGCGGCGCTCCAGCCGGTCGCGGACGTCCCGTCCGGCGGCGCCTGGCCCCGCGACCTGCACGTGGACGGCCCCTGGATGCACGTGGCCAACGAGCACGGCGACTCGATCGCGACGTTCCGGATCGGCGCGGACGGCGTCCCGGAACCGGTGGGGGCGCCGCTGCGAGTGCCGTCCCCGGTGTGCGTGATCCCCGCCTGAGCCGCCTCCGGGCTGGTGTTTCCGGCCCGGTCCCCCGGGCACGTCCCGGGCCATGACGACGATCGCCACGACCAATCCCGCCACGGGCGAGGTCGAGAAGACCTTCGACGCGCTGACCGACGAGGAGGTCGACCGGCGCGTCGGGCGGGCCGCGGACACGTTCGCGTCCTACCGGACGACCGACGTCGCGCAGCGCGCGGGGTGGATGAACGCGGCGGCGGACATCCTCGACCGGGAGTCCGCGCAGATCGCAGCGATGATGACGACGGAGATGGGCAAGACCCTGAAGGCCGCCGGGGCCGAGGTGCAGAAATGCGCGAAGGCGTGCCGGTACTACGCCACACACGCCGAGGAGTTCCTCACCGACCGGCGTCCCTCCGACGCTGGGGCGGTGGGCGCGCGGGACGCCTACGTGCGCTACCAGCCGCTCGGGCCGGTGCTGGCGGTGATGCCGTGGAACTTCCCGCTCTGGCAGGTGATCAGGTTCGCGGCGCCGGGGCTGATGGCGGGCAACGTGGGGCTGCTGAAGCATTCGTCGAACGTCCCGCAGACGGCCCTGTTCCTGGAGGACCTGTTCCGCCGTGCCGGGTTCCCGGAGGGCGCGTTCCAGACGCTGCTCATCGGGTCGTCCAAGGTCGAGCGGGTGCTGCGCGACCCGCGGGTGAAGGCGGCGACGCTCACCGGCAGCGAACCGGCGGGACGGTCCGTCGCGTCGATCGCGGGGAGCGAGATCAAGCCGTCCGTGCTGGAGCTCGGCGGCAGCGACCCGTTCGTGGTGATGCCGTCCGCCGACGTCGAGGCGGCGGCGCGGACGGCGGCCGAGTCGCGGTGCCTCAACAACGGGCAGAGCTGCATCTCCGCGAAGCGCTTCATCGTCGACATCGGCTGCGCGGACGAGTTCGAGCGGCTGTTCGTGGAGAACATGCGCGCCAAGCGGGTCGGCGACCCGATGGACGACGCCACCGACATCGGCCCGCTCGTCAGCGAGGAGGGGCGCGCGGAGGCCGAGGAGCAGGTCGCCGACGCGGTCGCCAAGGGCGCGGCGGTGCTGTGCGGCGGCGAGCGCCCGGACGGCCCCGGCTGGTTCTACCCGCCGACCGTGATCTCGGGTGTGACGCCGGACATGCGGATGTACCACGAGGAGGTCTTCGCGCCGGTCGCGTCGGTGTTCCGCGTCCGCGGGGTGTCGGAGGCGGTGGAGATCGCGAACGCGACGGGCTTCGGGCTCGGCTCGAACGCCTGGACGCGCGACGACGCCGAGCGGGAGCGGTTCGTCCGGGAGCTGGACGCGGGCCAAGTCTTCATCAACGGCATGGTGACGTCGTATCCGGAGCTGCCGTTCGGCGGGACGAAGCGCTCCGGCTACGGGCGGGAGCTGTCGGCGGAGGGCATGCACGCGTTCTGCAACGCCAAGACGGTGTGGGTCGGCTGAGCAGCCTTCAGCGGAGGGTCTGCGGGACCTTCCACGGGTTGCCGTCCTGGAGCGGCGGCGGGAGCAGCTCCTGCGGCCAGCCCTGGAAGGCGACCGGGCGCAGGAACCGGTCGATCGCGGCCGTGCCGACCGAGGTGGTGGACGGCGCGGTCGTCGCGGGGAACGGGCCGCCGTGCTGCATCGCGTGGGTGACGGACACGCCGGTGGGCCACTGGTTCCACAGCACGCGTCCGCTCCGCCCGGCGAGCACGGCGGCCAGCGGCGCGAGGTCGGCGGTCTCGTCCGGTTCGGCGTGCAGGGACGCGGTGAGCTGGCCGGGCAGGCCGGTCAGAACGTCCGCGAGGTCGGCGAGGCGGTCGTAGGTGACGATCAGGCCCAGCGGGCCGAAGCATTCCTCGGCGGCGGCGCCGATGTCGGCCTTGAAGGCGTCCAGGTCCATGGTGAGCAGGCGGGGCACGGCGGACGCGCCGCCGTCCGGCCAGACGAGGCGCCGGACGCCGGGCCGGGCGGCCAGGGCGTCCGCCCCGGCCAGGTAGCCGGACTCGATGCGGTCGTTCAGCATCGGCGCGGCGCCGATGGCGCGGAGCCGCCGGGCCGCCCTGTCGAGGAGGGCGGCGGGGGCGAACAGCAGGCCGGGGTTGGTGCAGAACTGCCCCGCGCCCATCGTGAGGGACGCCGCGTACCCCTGGACGATCTCCTCCCCGCGCGCCCGCGCCGCGCGGGGCGTCACCACGGACGGGTTGACGCTGCCCATCTCCGCGTAGAACGGGATCGGCACCGGACGCTCGGCCGCGATCTTCGCCAGCGCCAGGCCGCCCCTCTGGGAGCCGGTGAACGCGGCGGCGGCGATGCCGGGGTGGCGGAGCGCCTCGACGCCCACGTCCTCCCCTTCGATGAGGCCGAACACGCCGTCGGGGAGCCCGGCGGCGCCGATCACTTCGGCGGTCCGGCGGGACAGGCGCGGGTGGCCGGGGTGGGCCTTGACGACGACGGGGCAGCCCGCCGCCCACGCCGACGCGGTGTCGCCGCCCGCGACGCTGAACGCGAACGGGAAGTTGCTCGCCGCGAACACGAGCACCGGACCGGCCGCCGTCCGGTAGCGGCGCAGGTCGGGACGGGGACCGGTGGGCCACTCGGGGTCGGCGGCGTCGATACGTGCGTCGTAGAACGCGCCCTCCCTGACCTGCTCGGCGAACAGCGTGAGCTGGAACGTCGTGCGCGTCAGCTCCCCGTTCAGCCTGGCCGCGCCCAGGTGGGTCTCCTCGTCGGCCAGGGCGGTCAGCTCGGCGCGGGCGTCCTCCAGCGCGGCGGCGACGGCCGTCAGGGCGGGGGCGCGGGTCTCCGGCGGGGCGCCCGCCCATCCGGGCGCGGCGGACACGGCGGCGTCGATGGCGTCGTTCGGCGGCATCAGAAGGAGAAGCCTTCGGGGAAGGGGTCGGTGGGGTCGAGCAGGTAGTTCGCGGTGCCGGTGATCCACGCGCGCCCGGCGATCTCCGGGACGACGGCGGGCAGCCCGCCCACCTCGGTGGCGCCGACGAGCCGCCCGTGGAAGCGGGTGCCGATGAACGACTCGTTGACGAAACCGGTGTTCAGGGGAAGCTCGCCGCGCCCGTGCAGCTGCGCCATGCGCGCGCAGGTGCCGGTGCCACACGGCGACCGGTCGAACCAGCCGGGGTGGATCGCCATCGCGTTGCGGGAGCGCGCGGCGTCCGACCCCGGGGCCAGGAACTGGACGTGCTTGCAGCCCGCGACGCCCGGGTCCTCGGGGTGCTCCGGCCGGTTCCGCTCGTTGATCGCGGCCATGATGTCGAGCCCCGCCCGGAGGATGTCGTCCTTGCGGGACCGGTCGAACGGCAGCCCGAGCGCGTCCAGCTCGGTGATCGCGTAGAAGTTGCCGCCGTAGGCCATGTCGTAGCGGACCTCGCCGAGCCCGGGGACGTCCACGGCGGCGTCGCGTTCGAGGAGGAAGGACGGCACCATCCGCAGCGTGACGTTCTCGGCCCGGCCGCCGCGCACCGCGACCCGCGCCTCGACGAGCCCGGCGGGCGCGTCCAGGCGGACGATCGTCTCCGGCTCGGTCACCTCGACCATCCCCGTCTCGACCAGCACGGTCGCGAGCGCGATCGTGCCGTGCCCGCACATCGGGAGGAACCCCGAGACCTCGATGTAGACGACGCCCCAGTCGGCGTCGGGACGGGTGGGCTGCTGGAGGATCGCGCCGCTCATCGCCGAGTGGCCGCGCGGCTCGTCCATCAGGAAGCGGCGCAGGCCGTCGAGGTGCTCGATCGCGTGGCGGCGTTTGGCGGCCATGGTGTCGCCCGGGATCGGCGCGACGCCGCCGGTGACGATGCGGGCGGGGTTGCCCTCGGTGTAGGAGTCGACGGCGCTGATCGTGCGGAGGGAGCGCATCAGGCGGCCCTCCGCCGTTCGAGGGCCGCGACGGCGCGGTCCATGTCGGCGGTGACGGCGGCGCGGTGCTCGGCGGAGAGGGGCCCGCGGGGCGGGCGGCACGGGCCGCCGTACCGGCCGACCCGGTCCATGCCGAGCTTGACGGCCTGGACGAACTCGGTCCGCGAGTCCCAGCGGAACGCGGCGACGAGCGGCTCGTACAGGGCGCGGGCCTCCTCCAGCCGCCCGGCCGTGGCCAGCTCGTACAGCAGCGCGGACTCGGCGGGGAACACGTTCGGGAAGCCCGCGAACCAGCCGGTGGCGCCCATCAGCAGCGATTCGAGGACGACGTCGTCCGCGCCCGCGACGACCTCCAGCCCCGGCGCCCGCTCCCTGATCTCCAGGACGCGGCGGACGTCGCCGGAGAACTCCTTCACCGCGACGACCCCGTCGATCTGCGCGATCTCGCCGAGGAGGCCGGGCGTGAGGTCGACCTTGGTGTCGATCGGGTTGTTGTAGACCATGACGGGCAGCCCGGCGGACGCGACGGCCTCGAAGTGCGCGACGACCTCGCCGCGGCCGGCCCGGTACATGGTCGGGGGCAGGCACAGGACGCCGTCCGCGCCGTCCTCGGCGGCGAGTTCCGCCCAGTGCCGCGCCTGGTGGGAGCCGGGGGCGTGCACGCCGACGACGACCACGCCGTCGCGGCCGACCGTCTCCACGGCGGTGCGGGCGACGCGGCGGCGCTCCTCGCCGGTCAGCGACGAGTACTCGCCGAGCGAGCCGTTCGGTCCGACGCCGCGGCAGCCGTTGCCGACCAGCCAGGCGCAGTGCTCGGCGTAGGCGTCGTAGTCGACGGCGAGCCCGGCGGGCGCGGTGGCGTCCGCGCGGTAGGGCAGCGCCGTGGCCACGATGACGCCGCCGAGGCTGGTGGTCCCGGTGTCGCTCATCGGGCGTTCCCCTTCCTGTCGGTGGTCTCGATCGGGGGCCGTGCGAGTTCGCCCAGCCGGACGGGCTGCGCGATGGGCCGGTTGTGGGGGTTGCCGGTCTTCGTCAGCTCGGCGACCGTGGGGCCGCAGATGCGCGCCTGGCAGGGGCCGAGGCCCGCGCGGGTCGCGAGCCTGACCGCGTGCGCGGAGTCGCGGACCGGGTCGCCCGCCGCGTCGAGCAGGGCGCCGTAGGTGGTCTCCTCGCAGCGGCACACGACGGTGCCGGGGCGGAGCCAGCCGGGCCAGGCGGCGCCGATGGGGTGCGCGGCGGCGAGGCGCGCGGCGTAGGCGCGGGCCTGGTCGCGGCGGCGGCGCGTGCGGACGGCGGCGGGGTCGTCCGGTGCGCCTCCCCCGGCGGTCCAGCCCGCCAGGAGTCCTTCGGTGCGGGCGGCCTGCGCGCCCGCGATGCCGGTGATCTCCCCCGCCGCGCAGACGCCGGGGACGGTGGTGCGCTGGCCGGCGTCTACGGCGACGAACGCGCCGTCCCGGAGGGCGCAGCCCGCGGCGACGGGGAGTTCGAGCTGCGGGGTGAAGCCGTGGGAGACGCACAGCGCGTCCACCGCGATGGCCTTCTCGGTGCCCGGTACGACCGACCAGTCTGGACGGAGCCGCGCCGTGACCGCCTCCTCCACGCGTCCGTCGCCCCGGGCCTCGATCACGGCGCGGCCCGTCCGGTAGGGGACGCGGTGGCGGGCCAGCAGCGCCGCGTACCCGGCGAGCTCCGCGGCCCTGGCGGTGTGCGGCGCGAGTTCCCAGGGGCGCCGCGTCCAGCCGCGTGCCAGGGCCGTCGCGGCTCCCGCCTCCAGCACCGCCCGGACGGACGAGCCCGCCGCCAGCACCGACGCGGCGACCGGCAGCAGGAACGGCCCGGAACCGGCGATCAGGACGGAGCCGCCGACGGCCACACCCTCCCCCTTGGCCAGCGCCTGCGCGGCGCCCGCCGTGTAGACGCCGGGCAGGTCCCAGCCGGGGAACGGCAGGACGCGGTCGTGGGCGCCGGGCGCGAGGACGAGCGCGTCCGGGTCGAGGGCGAGGCGTTCCCGCCCGTCCGCGTCGGGCTCGCCCCGCAGCACGTGAACCCGGGGCACGCCCTCGTCGCGGCGTTCGATCGACCAGACGGTGCTCTCCGGCCACCAGTCGCAGCGCGGGTGCCGCAGCACGGGGTCCGCGACGGCGTAGGCGTCGGACGGGATCCGGTGGTACTGGCCGCCGGGCCTCTCGGCGGAGTCGATCAGCGTGACCACCGCCCCGGCGCGCAGGGCGCCCGCCGCCGCGCCGAGGCCCGCCGGTCCGGCGCCGACGACGGCCACGTGCCGGGTCATCGCTCCTCCCCGGAGGCCCGGGACTGGGTGGTGACCGTGTCGCCGTCGCGGGCGCGGCGGCGGCAGGCGCGCACGTCGCGGACGCCGTTGACCGTGACCAGGCAGTCGAAGCACACGCCGATCCCGCAGAAGACGCCGCGCGGGGCGCCGGACGGGCCCGTCCGCCAGGTGCGGCGGCCGGACGCGAGCAGGACGGCCGCGATGGTCCGGCCTTCGGTGCCGGTGACGGGCTCGCCGTCCACCGTGATCCGGACCTGGCTCACGCGACCTCCCTCTCCGGCCGGACGGCGGGCCGGTCGACGCGGAACGGGGTCGCGTCGACGCCGGGTTCGCGGCCGAGCATGAGGTCGCGCAGGACGGCGGCGGTCCCGGCCGCCAGCCCGATCCCGGCGCCCTCGTGCCCGGTGGCGTGCCAGAGCCCGGGCAGGCCGGGGTCGGGGCCGATCACGGGCAGGTGGTCGGCGACGTAGGGCCGGAACCCGCCGTAGGCGCGCATCACGGGGACCCCGGCGAGCGACGGGAACAGCCGCAGCGCCCTGCGGGCGATCACCTCCAGCACGCCGGGACGGAGCCGGTCGTCGAACCCGACGCGGCGGCGCGACGAGCCGAGCAGGATCGTCCCGGCGCGCGTGGACTCGACGACGGCGGACGCCTGCAACTCCCCCGCGCCGCTGCCGACCGCGCCCACATAATCGGCGTCGTAGACCTTGTGGAAGACGGTCGGCGGCATCGGGGTCGTGACGAGGACCTCGCCGCGCCGGGGCCGGACGTCCAGGCGGACGCCGAGCCGCGCGGCGACCTCGCCCGACCACGGCCCCGCGGCGTTGACGACCGCGTCGCCCTCCACCAGGCCGGTCGCGGTGCGGACGCCGGTGATCCGGCCGCCGCGTGTGACGGCGCCGACCACCTCGCGGCCGGTCTCCAGCACGGCCCCGGCGCGGACGGCGCCGGCGAGCAGGCCGGTCGCGGCGCCGACCGGCTGGACCTGCGCGTCCTGCGGGTAGTGGACGGCGGCGGCGACGTCCCTGGTGGCGTGCGGTTCGGCCTGGGCGAAGGCGGCGGCGTCCAGCTCCTCGGCGGCGACCCCGGCGTCGCGCTGGGCGGCGGCGAACGCGCGGAGCGCGGCGGCGCCCTCCCCGGTCGTCGCGACGACGATGCCGCCCTTCGGGTCCCATTCCGCTCCCCCGGCGTCCGGGAGCGCGTCGAGGACCTGCGGCCACAGCCGGAGGGACAGCTTCGCGAGGTCGAGTTCCGGGCCGGGTTCCTTGTCGGAGACGAGGACGTTGCCCTCGCCGTGCGCGGTCGTCGCGGCGGCGGGGCGGGCGCGGTCAAGGACGGTGACCTCGCAGCCCGCCAGGGCCAGCTCGCGGGCGCAGGCCGCGCCGGCGATCCCGGCGCCGACCACCACGACCCGCGCCATCACCCCTCCAGGAGCCGTTCGCTAAACCGAACGGTTCGAGGCTAGGTCGGCCGACCGCGGGATGTCAACGCCCGACCAGGTGGGGCGGCTCCGAGGGCGCGGTGTGAAGCCGCTGGTCGGAGCCGTACTGCAGGAGCAGGACGGACCGGACGTCCCCGCCGGGCGCCGTGTAGGCGTGCGGCAGCCGGGCGTCGAAGCCGACGTAGTCGCCGGGCCCGAGCTCGACCTCCCGGCCGTCCACCCGGACGCGGAGCCGCCCCGCCTGGACGATCGTGTGCTCCGTCCCGCCATGCCCGGCCGAGTCCTGCGTGCACCCGGCCCTGACCACCTGGTCGTACACCTCGAAGATCGCGCCGCCGGACTCGATGCCGCGCAGCGGCCGCAGGTCGACGCCCTCGCCGCGCAGCACCTCCACGTCGGCGGCGCGCACCACGGTCGGCCCGGACGGCTCGCGGTGGTCCAGCAGGTCGGAGATGGCGACCTCCAGCGCGCGCGAGAGGCTGAACACCGTCTCGATCGTGGGGTTCCCGGCCCCGGCCTCCAACTGCGACAGCGTCGCCTTGCCGATCTTCGACCGGCGGGACAGCTCGGACAGCGACAGGCCGCGCTCCAGCCGCGCGCGGCGCAGGTTGCCGGCCAGCACGTCCCGCACCGTTTCCCCTGACGCGCCCACGCCCAGCCCTCTCGTCCGGCCATCATCGTTCGGATTACCGAACGAAGTGTATCGGGGTGCGGCTCAGAGCTCGACGTGCCGCCCGGTGCCGGACGCGCGCGCCCGCTCGACGATGACGGAGGCCGCCGCCGTGTCCTGCACGCCGACGCCGACGCTGTTGTAGAAGACGATGTCGCCGTCCGCCTCCCGCCCGGCGGCGAGGCCCGCGACGACCGGCCCGAGGGGCCGCACCTGCTCCGGGCTCAGGTGCCCCGCCCGGATCGCGGCCACGACCGGACCGGCGTGCTCCAGCGCGGTCGGCACGTCGTCCACCACGACCTGGGCCGCCCGGGTGAGGACCTCGTCGTCCACCTCGGTGCGGTCCGGGGCGAAGCACCCGACGGTCAGCACCGTGCAGCCGGGGTCGAGCCATGCGCCGAGCACGACCGGCTCCGTGCTGGTGGTGGCCGTGACGACGATCTGCGCCCCCTCGACGGCCGCGCGCGCCGACGCCGCCGTCTCCACCGGCAGCTCCAGCTCGTCCGCCAGCCGGGCGGCGACGCCGCACGTCTCCGGGTGGCGGCACGCCATCGCCACCCGGCCGATCGGCCTGACCTCCGCCATCGCCCGGACGTGCGCCCGGCCCTGGACGCCGCAGCCGATCACCGCGAGCCGGGACGCGTCCGCGACGGCCAGGTGGTCGGCGGCCACCGCGCTCGCCGCCGAGGTCCGCAGCGTCGTCACCGACTCGCCCTCGATGATCGCGATCGGCCGTCCGTCCACCGGGTCCTGGACGGTCACCAGCGCCGCGACGGTCGGCAGCCCGCGCGCCGCGTTGCCCGGGGTGACGCTGCCGAACTTGGACACCGCGCCGGTGCCGGGCAGGCGGGAGACGTAGCAGAACGCGACGGCGCCGTCCGGGCCGTCCAGGAGCAGCCGCGGCGCGAGCCGCGCCTCCCGGCGGCCGAGCGCGCCGAACGCGGCCCGCTGCGAGGCGATCGCCGCGGGAAGGTCGAACACCGCCCGCACGTCGGCGGCGGAAAGCAGCAGGACATCGGCCATCGTCCGATCCTCGCGAGCCCGTTCCCGCGCTGTCGAGGCCGAAAGGGCAAGCGGTTCTTATCGATCACTACATGAGATCGCATGCTTGCCCGTCTCGACGGCCGTCCCACGAGGTTTCAGGCTTTCAGCATCCCGCCCTTGAGCGACGGAGAGGCGCCGATGACTCGATCGACTTCCCGGAACCGCCGACGCGGGTTCCGCCTCCTCACCGCGACCGGCGCCGGGCTGCTGCTGGTCCCGCTCGCCGCGGCCTGCGGGTCCGGTGACGGCTCCGGCGGGTCGGGCGCCATCAAGATCGGCGTCCCGGCGCCGCTGAGCGGGGACTCCGCCTCCGCCGGGCAGGACATCCTCGCCGCCGCGAAGGTCGCCGCCGACGAGATCAACAAGGCGGGCGGGGTGGACGGCCGCGACATCCGGATCGTCGAGGCCGACGACCAGTGCAGCGCCCAGCAGGGCGCGCAGGCCGCGCAGAAGCTCCTCAACAGCGGGGTCGTGGCGGTCGCGGGCGGGTACTGCTCCAGCGCGGCGGTGCCCGCGATCCCGATCTTCGGGCGGCGGAGCGTGCCGTTCGTGCTGGACGCGTCCACGAACCCGTCCCTCACCGACACCGGCGAGGGCAAGGTGTTCCGCACCTGCGGCCGCGACGACAACCAGGGCCTGGTGGCCGCGAAGTTCATGACCGGGCAGCTCGGCGCGAAGCGCATCGCGCTCCTGCACGACAACACCACCTACGCCAAGGGCCTCGCGGACGCGACCGCGAACTCGGCGAAGCAGGCGGGCGCCCAGGTCGTGTACCAGGACGCGCTGCAGCCCGGCCAGTCCGACTACAGCCCCGTCCTGACCAAGGCGGGCTCGACGAAGCCGGACGTCCTCTACTTCACCGGCTACTTCGCCGAGGCCGGACTGCTGCTCAAACAGAGCAAGCAGCTCGGGCTGAAGTTCACGCTGATGGGCGGGGACGCGACGACCGACTCGACCGTGCTGAAGACGGCGGGCGCGGCGGCCGACGGCTACATCGCCACCACCGCGCCGCTCGCCAAGGACCTGCCCGCCGCCGCCAAGTTCGTCACCGCCTACAAGGCCGCGCACAACGCCGACCCGGGGCCGTTCTCGGTGTACGAGTACGACGCGGTGAAGGTCATCGCGAAGGCGATCGAGGACGCCGGGTCCACCGAGGGCAAGGACATCATCGACGCCCTCCACAAGATGAAGGACTTCCCCGGCATCACCGGGCCGATCACCTTCGACGACAAGGGCGACCGGACCGACCCGCTGTACATCACCGTCCGGGTCCAGAGCGGCGCGTTCACCGCCTACAAGAAGCTCGACAAGAGCGGCGGCACCTGGGTGGACGCCAAGACCTCATGAGCGAATTCGTCCAGTACCTCGTCAACGGGCTGACGATCGGGGCGTTCCTCGCGCTGATCGCGCTGGGCTACTCGATGATCTACGGCGTGGTGCGGCTGATCAACTTCGCGCACGGGGACGTGTTCATGATCGGCGCGTTCGCCGGGTTCGGGACGCTGACCACGCTCGGCATGACCGGCGGGATGGCGCTGCCCGCGATCGCCGCCGCCGTGCTCGTCGGCGCGCTGGCGACCGGCGTCGTCGGCACCGGGATCGCGAAGGCGGCCTACGTCCCGCTGCTGGCGTCGCCGCGGCTGGCGCTGCTGATCGCCGCGATCGGGGTGTCGCTGGCGCTGCAGGAGGGCGTGAAGGTCCTCACCGACGCGCGGTTCAAGTCGTACCCGAACACCCTGGACGGCGGGCAGATCTTCAGCGGGTCCGTCCGCGTCACGTGGGGGCAGCTCGCGCTGGTCGTGCTGTCGGTGGCGCTGATGGCCGGGCTGTGGCTGTTCGTGACCCGCACGGTGACGGGGACGGCGATGCGCGCCCTCGCGATGGACCGGGACGCCGCCCGGCTGCAGGGCATCAACGTCGAGCGGCTCATCCTCATCACGTTCTTCATCGGCTCGCTGCTCGCGGGCGCGGCCGGGGTGATGTACGGGCTGTACTACGTGCAGATCAGCTTCGGGATGGGGTTCCTGATCGGGCTGCGCGCGTTCACCGCCGCCGTGCTCGGCGGGATCGGGAACCTGCCGGGGACGATGGTGGCGGGCGTGGCGATCGGGCTCGTCCAGTCGTTCTCGGCCGGGTACGTCTCGTCCCGCTGGACCGACGTGATCATCTTCGGGCTGCTGATCGCGGTGCTGGCGCTGAGACCCACCGGCCTGTTCGGCGAGCGCGTCGTGGAGCGCGCATGAAGGGGCGCCTGGCAACGCGCCTGCCGGGTCTCGGGCGCTGGGAGACGCCCGCCCGCTACGGGGGCTGGCCGCTGCTGATCGTGGTCGCGCTGATCGCGGGCCAGGCGATGGACGACTACGGCCTGACCGTCGGCGCGACGATCCTGATCTACGCGATCCTCGGGCTCGGCATCAACATCGTCGTCGGGTACGCGGGCCTGCTGGACCTCGGCTTCGCGGCGTTCTTCGCGATCGGCGCGTACACGGCGGGCCTGCTGATGGTGGAGCTGGAGTGGAACTTCTGGCTCACGCTGCCCGCCGCGGTGGCCGCCGCCGCGGTCGCCGGGGTCGTGATCGGGTACCCGACGCTGCGGCTGCGCAGCGACTACCTCGCCATCGTCACGCTCGGCTTCGGGGAGATCATCCGGATCACGGTGATCAACCTGGAGATCACCGGTGGCCCGAACGGCCTCACCGGGATCCCGCCGGTGACGCTCGGCGGCCGCGAGATCGTCATGCCGAAGGACTTCTACCACCTGTCGCTGGCGTTCTTCGTCGTCGTGCTGGGGCTGACCGCGCTGCTCGCCCGGTCCCGGCTCGCGTACGCGTGGCGGGCGATCAGGTCGGACGACACCGCGGCCGAGGCGGTCGGCGTCCCGGCCCGGCGGGTGAAGCTGCTCGCCTACGTCCTCGGCGCGATGACCGGCGCGGTGGCGGGGCCGCTGAACGCGGCGCAGCTCGGCACCGTCGACCCGTCCAGCTTCACGTTCCTGACCTCGCTGATGATCCTGCTCGTGGTGATCATCGGCGGGATGGGCAGCCGGCCCGGCGTGATGATCGGCGCGGTGGTGATCATCGCGCTGCCGGAGGTGCTGCGGAGCATCCAGGAGTACCGGGGGCTGATCTTCGCGCTGCTGCTGATCCTGATCGTGCTCCTCCGCCCGCAGGGCGTGTGGCCCTACCGCCCGCGCCGCTTCCGGCTGCCCGCGAAGGCCGGGCCCGCGCCCGCGCTCCCGTCCGCGACGGGGACGCTGCTGGAGGTCGGCGGCCTGTCGCGCAGCTTCGGCGGCGTCACGGCGGTGGACGGGCTCGCGCTCCGCGCGGACGCCGGGCAGGTCGTCAGCGTGATCGGCCCGAACGGCGCGGGCAAGACCACCGCGTTCAACTGCATCACCGGGATGATCCCGCCGTCCGCCGGGACCGTCGTGCTCGCCGGGCGGAACGTCCGCGGCAGGGCCCCGCACCGGGTCGCCGCCGCCGGGCTCGCCCGCACGTTCCAGAGCATCCGGCTGTTCGACGAGATGACCGTCGCGGAGAACGTCCTGATCGGCCGGTTCGCCCGCGACCGCGGCCTGCTGCGCCCGCTCTCCCGCGACGACGCCGACACCGTCCGCCGCTGCCTCGACTTCGTCGGCCTGCTCGACGCGGCCGACCGCCCGGCGGGCGGCCTCGCCTACGGCGACCGGCGCCGCCTGGAGATCGCGCGGGCGCTCGCCGGCGACCCGCGCGTCCTGCTGCTGGACGAGCCCGCCGCGGGCGCGAACCCGACCGAGAAGCGGGCGCTGATGGAGCTGATCGCCCGGATCAGCGCGCTCGGCACCGCGGTCGTGCTGATCGAGCACGACGTCGCGCTCGTCATGTCGATCTCCGACCGGGTGACGGTGCTGGAGTACGGCCGGACGATCGCCGAAGGCCCGCCCGCCGAGATCCAGGAGGACCAGCGGGTCATCGCCGCCTACCTCGGCGTCCCGGACGACCCCGAGACCGACCTCGTCACGGAGGTGCTGCGATGACGTCCGGGACGCTCCTCAAGGTGAGCGATCTGCACAGCCGGTACGGGCAGGTCGAGGCGCTGGCCGGGATCTCGTTCGAGGTCGGCGACGGCGAGATCGTCGCGCTGCTCGGCAGCAACGGCGCGGGCAAGACCACCACGCTCCGCACGGTCACCGGGCTGCACCGGGCCCGGTCCGGGCGCGTCGAGTTCGACGGCCGCGACATCACCCGCATGGACGCGCACAAGGTCGTCGCGGCGGGGCTCGGGCACGTCCCGGAGGGCAGGCGCGTGTTCCCGGCGCTGAACGTCGCCGAGAACCTGCTGCTCGGCGGCTACCTCCGGCGCCGCGACAAGAGCGCCGTCGCGGCCCGCCGGGAGGAGGTGTACGAGATGTTCCCCCGGCTCGGGGAGCGGCGCGGGCAGCTCGCCGGGCTGCTGTCGGGCGGCGAGCAGCAGATGCTCGCGATCGGCCGGGCGCTGATGCTGCGCCCCCGCCTCCTCGCCCTCGACGAGCCGACGATGGGCCTCGCCCCGCAGATGGCGCAGCAGGTGCTGCGCGTGATCCGGGAGATCCGCGACCAGGGCACCACGATCCTGATCGTGGAGCAGAACGCGCACCAGACGCTCCGCCTCGCCGACCGCGCGTACGTGCTGGAGACGGGCCGGATCGTCCTGTCCGGCGCGGCCTCCGAGCTCGCGCAGGACGACCGCGTCAAGGCCGCCTACCTCGGCGGCGACCCCGTCATCGAGACCCGGTGATCAGGCGTTCCGCCGCCGCCTCGATCGCGTCCTCCGACAGCAGGACATGCTGGGCGGCGTCGCCGAGGGGGATGAAGCTGTCCTCGCTGGCGACCCTCGCCGTCCGGCCCTGGAAGCCCGCGTCGGCGAGCGCGGTGAGGACGGCCTCGGACACGCCTCCGGTGCGGCGCGTCTCGTCCGCGACCAGGACGGTGCCGGTCGCGCGGGCCTCGCGGAGCAGGTCGGCGGCGGGCAGCGGCGCGAGCCAGCGCAGGTCCAGGACGCGGCACCTGATGCCCCGCGCCTCCAGGCGGCGCGCGGCGCGCAGGCTCATCCGCAGGCCGTTGGCGAAGGTCGCGATGGTGAGGTCCCGGCCGTCCCCGTAGGTGCGGGCCCGGCCGATCGGAACGGTCCCGCCGGACGGGGCGAGCCAGCCGCCGTCGCCGTCCTCGTGCAGGTCGCGGGCGTGGTAGAGCGCGATCGGCTCCAGGAACACGCAGACGCGCCCGTCCGCCTCGGCGGCGTCCACGCAGGCGCGGAGCATGCCCGAGGCGTCGTCGGGACGGGCCGGTGAGGCGATGACGAGGCCCGGGATGTCGCGCAGCGCGGCGACGGCGTTGTCGTTGTGGAAGTGCCCGCCGAACCCCTTCTGGTAGGCGTAGCCGGGGACGCGGACGACCATCGGGTTGCGGTACCGGCCCGAGGAGAAGAACCGCATCGTCGCCGCCTCGCCGCGGATCTGGTCGGCGGCGTTGTGCAGGTAGGCGAGGTACTGGATCTCCGGGACCGGCAGCATCCCGGCCAGGCCGAACCCGAGCGCGAGGCCGAGGATCGACTGCTCGTCCAGGATCGTGTCGAACACCCGCGCCGCCCCGGCCCGCTTCAGCAGGCCGCGCGTGACGCCGTAGACGCCGCCCTTGCGGGCCACGTCCTCGCCGAACACGACCAGGCCGGGGCGCCGGTCGAGCAGGTCGCCGAGCGTCCGGTTGATCGCCTGCGCGACCGTCACCGGCTCCCCGTCGGGCGGCGCCGCGTCCTGGGGGGTCGCGGCGTGGTGGAGGGGTGCCATGACCTCGGCGGCGGACGAGAGGCGCCGCGCCCCGGCGGCCTTCGCGGCGAGGGCCATCACCTCGTCGCGCTTCGCCTCGTAGCGGTCGATGATCTCGCCGGGCGTCGCGACGCCGGTGCCGACGAGCAGGCGCGCCGTCTGCAGGAGGGGGTCGCGGTCGAGGTCGGCGGCCAGTTCGGCGGGGGTCCGGTAGGACGATTCGACGTCGGAGCCCGCGTGGCCCATCAGCCGTACGGTCCGCAGGTGCAGGAGCGCGGGGCGGCGGCGCTCGCGCACCCAGTCCGCGGCCCGCGACGCCACGGCGCAGGCGTCCGCGAGGTCGCAGCCGTCGGCGTGGAAGTAGGCGAGCCCCGGACGCGACCCGTAGGTGGCGTGGATCCAGCCGGGCGGGGTCCGGACGCTGATCCCGATGCCGTTGTCCTCGCAGACGAACAGGAGCGGCAGCGGCAGGCCCTGGAAGCCGGTGTTGACGGCGGCGTTGATCGCGCCCGTGGCCGTGGAGTGGTTGGCGGACGCGTCCCCGAAGCTGCACACGGCGAGGGCGTCGCGCGGCCAGGGCGTCTCGACGCCGAGCCGGGCGGCCCGCTCGATCGCGAAGGCCAGCCCGAGCGCGCGCGGGAGATGCGACGCGATCGTGGACGTCTGCGGGATGACGTGCAGGCGGTGGCTGCCGAACACCTTGTGGCGCCCGCCCGCGATGGGTTCCTCGGCGGCGGCGACCAGACCGAGCAGCACGTCGCGGAGCGGGTCCCCGCCGGGGACCTGGCGCGCCCGCTCCAGGAAGAACGCGCCCGAGCGGTAGTGCAGCAGGGCCGGGTCGTCGGGGCGGAGCGCGGCGGCGACGGCGGCGTTCCCCTCGTGGCCGGACGACCCGATCGTGTAGAAGCCGCTGCCCTCGGACCGCAGCCACCGGGCGGCGAGGTCGAGGTGGCGGCTGCCGAGCTGGGCGTCGAACAGTTCCAGGAGCCGCTCCCCGCCCGGCGGGCCGGGCGGGACGGGCACGGCCGGCGGGCTGAGGGCGGCGGCCTTCTCCAGGAAGTGGGCGTCGGCGGGCTCGGGCATGCGGTCTCCTGCGTGGATCATGGCACGGTTTTCGAGCAGGCGCGGTTCGAGCATGGGACGCCGCCCGTGCCGGGGTCGACTCCGCAAGCCCACGAACAGATTGGCGGTTGGCCAAGGAACGCTTAACGGCGCCCCCCGGAGAAAGAGCCTCAGCGAGGCTTGGCCTCGCGGTAAGAAAGCCGAGCTCTACCCGATCTTGGCGCGAGGGGCCCTGCCTGTTCACGCTGGACTCGTGCTGTCCTCCATCATCGGCGGCGCCCGGATCCCGTCCGGGCCCCGCCCGTACCGGTCCACCGACCCGTCCCGCACGGCCGACGTGGTCGCCGAGGTGTCCCTCGCGGGCGCGGGCGACCTCGTCCGCGCCTGCGCCGCCGCCCGCACGGCGCAGGACGCCTGGCGGGACGTGCCGCCGCCCGTCCGCGGGCAGGTCGTCGCCGCGATCGGGCGGCTCGTCGAGGCCAACAAGGAGGCCCTCGCCCGCGTCGTCACCCGCGAGGTCGGCAAGCCGTACGCGGAGGCGCTCGGCGAGGTCCAGGAGATCGCCGACACCTGCGCGTTCTTCCTCGGCGAGGGACGGCGCCTGTACGGGCAGACGGTGCCGTCGGAGATGCCGGACAAGCAGCTGTTCACCTTCCGCGACCCGGTCGGCGCCGTCATGGTGATCACGGCGGGGAACTTCCCGGTGGCGGTGCCGTCCTGGTACATCGTCCCGGCGCTGCTGTGCGGCAACGCGGTGGTGTGGAAGCCCGCCGAGTACGCGGCCGCGTGCGCCGAGGCGTTCTACCAGCTGTTCGCGCACGCGGGCGTGCCGGACGGCGTCCTCAACGTCGTCTACGCGGACGGCCCGGAGACCTATCAGGGGCTGGAGCGGGCCCTCGGCCAGGGACTGGTCGACAAGGTCGGCTTCACCGGGTCCACCGAGGTCGGGTCGCGGATCGGCGCGCTGTGCGGGCGGCACCTCCAGTCGCCGTGCCTGGAGCTCGGCGGCAAGAACCCGATGGTCGTCACCGAGGACGCCGACCTGCCGCTCGCCGTCGAGGGCGCGCTCTTCTCCGGGTTCGGGACGGCCGGGCAGCGCTGCACGTCGCTCGGGACGGCGATCGTCCACGAGTCGGTGCACGGCGAGTTCGTCCGGCTGCTGGACGAGGCGGCGCGCGCCGCCGTGGTCGGCGACCCGGCGGGCGACGTCCTGTACGGGCCGCTGATCAACGAGCGGTTCGCGGACGGGTTCGAGAAGGCGCTCGGCTGGATCGGCCCGCACCACACCGTGCACGGTTCGTCCGCGACCGGCCGGATCACGGCGGCGGCGCCGCGCGACGGCTTCACCGGCGACGCCGAGGCCGGGCTCTACTACCACCCGGTCATCGTGGACGGCGTCGGCCCCGGCGACGAGCTGTTCATGAACGAGACGTTCGGCCCGATCGTCGGCGTCACCGCGTACCGCACGCTCGACGAGGCGATCTCGCTCGCCAACGCGCCCGGCTACGGGCTGTCGGCGTCGATCTACACGACCGACCCGGCGAAGGTGTTCGCGTTCCGGCGGCGGATCTCCGCGGGCATGGTCAGCGTGAACAACTCGACGTCGGGCGCGGAGGCGCACCTGCCGTTCGGCGGCAACGGCCGCTCCGGGAACGGCAGCCGCCAGTCGGGCATGTGGGTGCTGGACCAGTTCACCCGCTGGCAGTCGATGAACTGGGACCACTCCGGGCGGCTCCAGAAGGCGCAGATGGACGTCCTGGAGATCAGCCCCGACCTCGGCTTCCGGCTGTAGGAGCGCGAGCCGTGGAATCCTCCTTGAACGACAGGGCGGAGGTCGTCGTCATCGGCGGCGGCGTGATGGGGACGAGCATCGCGTTCCATCTCGCCGAGGCCGGGGTGCGGCGCGTGGTGCTGGTGGAGCGGGACGAGCTGGGGTCCGGTTCGACGTGCAAGGCGGCGGGCGGGGTGCGGGCGCAGTTCTCCGACGAGGTGAACATCCGGCTCGGGGCCCGCAGCCTGGAGGCGTTCGCGCGGTTCGGCGAGCGTCCGGGCCAGGAGATCGACCTCCACCGGGTCGGCTACCTGTTCCTGCTGTCGCGGCCGGAGGACGTGGCGGCGTTCGAGCGGAGCGTCGCGCTGCAGAACGAGCTGGGCGTGCCGAGCCGGATGATCTCGGCGGCGGAGGCGCGGCGCCTGTCCCCCATGATCGAGACGGACGGGTTGCTCGCCGCGGCGTTCTCCCCCGACGACGGGCACTGCACGCCGGAGTCGGTCGTCCTCGGGTACGCGACGGGCGCCCGGCGGCACGGCGCGACGATCGTCACGCACTGCGAGGTCACCGGCATCGACACCGGCGGCGGCGAGATCAAGGCGGTCGAGACGAGCCGGGGCCGCATCGCGACACCGGCCGTGGTCTGCGCGGCCGGGGCCTGGTCGGCGGCGGTCGGCCGGATGGCGGGCGTCGACCTGCCGGTGGAGCCGCTGCGCCGCCAGATCGTGTTCACCGAGCCGATCCCGGACCTGCCGCGCCCCGTCCCGATGACGATCGACTTCGCGACGTCGTTCTACTTCCACGGCGAGGGCGAGGGCCTGATGCTCGGGATGTCCGACCCGGAGGAGCGGCCAGGGTTCCGGCTCGACCGCTCGGACGCGTGGCTGCCCCGCCTGACCGAGGCGATCGGGTCCCGCGCGCCCCGGCTGCTCGACGTCGGGCTGACCGGCGGCTGGGCGGGCCTGTACGAGGTCACGCCCGACCACAACGCGCTCATCGGAGAGGACGCGTCCGTGTCCCGGTTCCTGTACGCGACGGGCTTCTCCGGCCACGGGTTCCTCCAGGGCCCGGCGGTCGGCGAGGTCGTCCGCGACCTGTACCTCGGGCGGGAGCCGTTCGCCGACGTGTCCCCGTTCGGCGCGGCCCGGTTCGCCGGGGACGGCCCGCGCCCGGAGCTGAACCGTGTCTGACGTGCTCTCGCTGATGGACGAGTGGGGCCCCGAGCGGGTCGTGTGCGTGTCCGACTCCCGCACCGGGATGCGCGGCGTCCTGGTCATCGACAACACCGCCCGCGGGATGGGCAAGGGCGGCATGCGGATGAGCGCGTCGCTGACGGTCGCGGAGGTGGCGCGGCTGGCGCGGGTCATGACCTACAAGTGGGCGGGCGTCGACCTGTTCTTCGGCGGCGCGAAGGCCGGGATCATGGCCGACCCGGGCTCCCCGGACCGGGAGGCGATCCTGCGGTCGTTCGTCCGGGCGCTGTCGCAGGAGATCCCCCGGCAGTACGTCGCGGGCCTGGACATGGGGCTGACGGAGCGGGACGCGGCGATCGTCCAGGACGAGCTGGCCGACCGGGGCGCGGCGGTCGGCACCCCGCACGTCCTCGGCGGCCTGCCCTACGACGAGCTGGGCGTGACCGGCTTCGGCGTCGCGGAGGCCGCCGACGCCGCCGCCCGGCACGCCGGGACGTCGCTGCGCGGCGCGCGGGCCGTGGTGCAGGGGTTCGGCGCGGTCGGGCACGCGGCGGCCCGCCGCCTCGCCGAGCTCGGCGCGACGATCGTGGCGGTCTCGACCGCGCACGGCGCGCTGCACGACCCGGACGGCCTGGACGTCGCGCGGCTCCTCGACCTGCGGGCGGAGGCGGGCGACGCGGTCGTGAAGGAGTACGGCGGCGGGCGGCTGCTGGACGTGGGCGCGGAGCTGCTCGTCCCGGCGGACGTCCTCGTCCCGGCGGCGCTGCAGGACGTCATCGACGCCGGCGTCGCCGCGAACGTCCGGGCGCGCATCGTGGTGGAGGGCGCGAACCTGCCGACCGGACCGGCGGCGCAGCGGGTCCTCGCCGCGCGCGGCGTCACGGTCGTGCCTGACTTCGTCGCGAACGCGGGCGGGGTCGTCGCGGCGGGCTTCGCGATGGACGCCCGCTACTCGGCGTTCCGCCCCGAAGCCGGCGCCGTGTTCGCGGCCGTGTCGGCGAAGATGCGGGAGAACACCGAGACGGTCCTCGCGGCGGCCCGCGCGCAGGGGACGACCACGCACGAGGCGGCGCTCGCGCTGGCGCAGCGGCGGGTGCGGGAGGCGATGGAGCTCAAGGGCCGGTTGCGTCGCTGATCTCGGCCTCGACCCCGCGGGCGACCTCGGTGAGCCCGCGCATCGCGTCCTTGACCAGCGGGTTGGTGTTGGTGGTGCGGCGCAGGACGGTGACGTGCCGCTGCGGGGTGCGGCGGCTGAGCCGCATCATCCGCAGGCCGGGGGCGGGCACGCAGCCGAGCGCCGGGACGAGCGCGATCCCGAGGCCGCAGCCGACGAGCCCGCACACGACCGCGTAGTCGTTGCTGCGGAACGCGATGTTCGGCGTGAACCCTGCGGTGCTGCACAGCCGCAGCAGCGCCTGCGCGCCGGAGCTCTCCGGGCGGCTCGCGATCCACGTCTCCGACCGCAGCTCCCGGAGCCGGACGGTGCGCCCGGCGGCGAGCGGATGCTCCTCCGGCACGCACAGGACGAGGTTCTCGTCCATGACCGGCGTCTCCACGATCTGGTCGGGCCAGGTGCGCGGGAACAGGTCGTAGCGGTAGACGAGCTGGAGGTCGAGGTCGCCGTCGAGGAGCTCGGGGAGCAGCTCGTCCGGCTCGCCCTCCGACAGCGTGATCTCGATGCCGGGCCGGACCCGGGACAGCTCCGCCAGCACCCGCGGCAGGATGCGGGCGCTGGCGGTCGGGAAGCTGCCGAGCTGCAGCGCGCCGCGCTCGCCGCTCGCGACCGTCCGCAGCTCGCGCTCCAGCGTGTCGAGGGCCGACAGCACGTCGTTGCCCTTGCTGACCATGAGGAACGCGGCGCTGGTCGGCCGGACGCTGCGGGCCCGGCGCTCGAACAGCACCAGGCCGCAGGCGCGCTCCAGCGCGGCGATCTGCTGGGAGACCGCGGACGCGGTGTACCCGAGGTTGCGGGCGGCGTCCGCGAAGGAGCCGGTGCGGACGACCTCGCGCACCGTCTGGATGTGCAGGGGACTGATCATGCGATGGCGCACCCCGTTCCACTGGCGGGCGGCGTCTCCCCCGCGGACGCCTTCTCCACATGATTAATCGTGCTTGGGCCTCTTGGCCACCAGCGTCAGCACGTCGTACTTGGCGACCGAGGCGCCCTCCTGGTTCGTGACGTCGGTGTCCCAGCGGACCTCGCCGTAGTCGGCGCCCTCGCGCGGCGTGATCTGCTTGGCGGTCAGCGTGACCGACAGCTCGTCGCCCGGCGAGACCGGCGTGAGGAACCGCAGGTTCTCCAGCCCGTAGTTCGCGAGGACGGGCCCCGGCGCCGGGTCGACGAACAGCCCGGCGGCGAACGACACGACGAGGTAGCCGTGCGCGACGCGTCCCGGGAAGAACGGGTTGGCGCGGGCGGCGTCCTCGTCCATGTGGGCGTAGAAGGTGTCGCCGGTGAACTCGGCGAAGTGCTCGACGTCGTCGAGGGTGACGACGCGGGGCCCTCCGGCGGCGGTGACGCCGACGCGCAGGTCCTCCAGGTACTTGCGGAACGGGTGCTCGTCGGTGACCGTCCGGTCGGTGCCGGGGACCCACCGCCCGGTGATCGCGGTGAGCATCGCGGGCCCGGCCTGGACGGCGGTGCGCCGCATGTGGTGCACGACCCCGCGGATCCCGCCCAGCTCCTCGCCGCCTCCGGCGCGTCCGGGCCCGCCGTGGACGAGCGCGGGCAGCGGCGAGCCGTGCCCGGTCGACTCGGCGGCGTTCTCGCCGTTCAGGACGAGGAGGCGGCCGTGCCAGGGCGCCGTGCCGAGGACGACGTCCCGGGCGAAATCGGTGTCGGCCGTGACGATGGACCCGGCGAGGCTGCCCCGCCCGCGGACGGCCAGCTCGACCGCCTGCGCGGCGGTGCCGTCGTAGGGCAGCAGGGTGCTGACCGGCCCGAACGCCTCGACCTCGTGCGGCTCGGCGCGTCCGGCGTCGTCGGCGCGCAGCAGGATCGGCGACATGAACGCGCCGCGCTCGGCGTCCGCGCCGACCACGTCGACGCGGGCGGGGTCGCCGAAGACGGTCTGGCCCGCGTCCAGGAGCGCCTTCAGGGAGCGCCGCACCTCTTCGCGCTGGTCGAGCCCGGCGAGCGCGCCCATCCGCACGTCCGGGTCGGCCGGGTTACCGACCGTGACCCCGGACAGCCGGTCCCGCGCGGCCTCGGCGACGTCGCCGATCAGCGCGGCGGGCACGAGCGCGCGGCGGATCGCGGTGCACTTCTGGCCCGCCTTGACGGTCATCTCCGCGACGAGCTGCTCGACGAACAGGTCGAACTCCCGCGTGCCGGGCGCCGCGTCCGGTCCGAGGATCGAGCAGTTCAGCGAGTCGGCCTCGGCGTTGAACCGGACGGCGTTCCCGACGATCGCGGGATGCGTGCGCAGCAGCCGGGCCGTGGACGCCGACCCGGTGAACGCGACGATGTCCTGCTCGGTGAGATGGTCGAGCAGGTCGCGCGGGTCGCCGCAGACCATCTGCACGGTGCCCTCCGGCAGGATGCCGGACTCCACGATCAGCTCGACCAGCCGCGCGGTCAGGTACGCGGTCTGGCTGGCGGGCTTGATCAGGCTCGGCACCCCGGCGAGGAACGCGGGCGCGAGCTTCTCCAGCGGCCCCCACACCGGGAAGTTGAACGCGTTGATCTGCACGGCGACGCCGGGCGACGGCGTGCACAGGTGCTGCCCGACGAACGTGCCGCCCTTGCCGAGCGGCTCGACGCCCCCCTCGACCAGCACCGTGTCGTTCGGCAGCTCCCGCCTGCCCTTGCTGGAGTAGCCGAACAGGACGCCGATGCCGCCGTCCACGTCGAACTTCGAGTCGCCCAGGGTCGCGCCGGTGCGGGCCGACAGCGCGTACAGCTCCTCGCGGTGCTCGCGCAGGTGCGAGGCGAGCGCCTTCAGCAATGCCGCCCTCTGGTGGAACGTCAGCTCGCGCAGCACCGGGCCGCCGGCCGCGCGCCCATGTCCGAGCGCGGCGCCCATATCGATCCCCGCCGAGGAGATGCGGGCGACCTCCTCCCCCGTGACGGCGTCGCGCAGCGGCGCGCCCTCGTCGCCTGGAGAATGCCAGGATCCCGACACATAGCTGCGCAGCGTCACCACCGGGGACCTCCTCGTCCGTGATTTCTCTGAATCTTCTTGCCACCTTCGGCGCTGAAATACTCGTCGGCATGACCTACGCGGCGGACAGCGGACGATACGGGCGGATCCCCTACCGGCGGTGCGGGCGCAGCGGGCTGCGGCTCCCGGCGATCTCGCTGGGGCTGTGGCACAACTTCGGCGACGACCGGCCGCTGGACGTCCAGCGGGCGATCCTGCGCAGGGCGTTCGACCTCGGTGTCACGCATTTCGACCTCGCCAACAACTACGGGCCGCCCTACGGCTCCGCCGAGTCCAACTTCGGCCGGATCCTGCGGGACGACCTCGCCCCCTACCGGGACGAGTTGATCATCTCGACGAAGGCCGGATATGACATGTGGCCCGGCCCGTACGGAGAGTGGGGGTCGCGCAAGTACCTGCTCGCCAGCCTCGACCAGTCGCTGCGCCGGATGGGCGTCGACTACGTCGACATCTTCTACAGCCACCGTTTCGACCCGGAGACGCCGCTGGAGGAGACGATGGGGGCGCTGGACCGGGCCGTCCGGTCCGGGAAGGCCCTGTACGCGGGGATCTCGTCCTACTCCGCCGAGCGCACCGCCGAGGCGGCGGCGATCCTGCGGGACATGGGCACGCCGCTGCTGATCCACCAGCCGTCCTACTCGATGCTCAACCGGTGGATCGAGGGCGGGCTGCTCGACACGCTCGACCGGGAGGGCGCGGGCTGCATCGCGTTCTCGCCGCTGGCGCAGGGGATGCTGACCGGGAAGTACCTCGACGGCGTCCCGGCGGGGTCGCGGGCCAGCAAGGGGACGTCGTTCTCGGCGGACCTGCTGACCGAGGAGAACGTCCGGCACGTCCGGACGCTGAACGAGATCGCCCGGGGGCGCGGGCAGACGCTGGCGCAGCTCGCGCTGGCCTGGTCGCTGCGCGACGGCCGCGTCACCTCGGCGCTGATCGGCGCGAGCAGCGTCGCGCAGCTGGAGGAGAACCTCGCGGCGCTCGACCGGCTCGACTTCACCGCCGACGAGCTCGCCGCGATCGACCGGGACGCGGTGGAGGCGGGGATCAACATCTGGGCGGCGTCCAGCGCCCACTGATCACCGGCCGGGCGCATCGACCGGCCCTGACCGGGCACGACCAGCGCATGGACGGAAACGGGCCCGGCTCGCGCGGCCCCTACCGGCACCGGCAGCCGGCGGGGAGGGAGCCCCTGGACGCCCGCAGCCCGCTGCGGCTGCGGGCGATCCTGTCCGGGCTGGCGCTGGTCGGGACGGCGGCCGCCGCGATCGTGTTCGCCGTGGCCGGGCAGCGCGGCGACGACGACGGCGCCTGGGTCGCGGCGGCGGTGTGCGCGGCCGTCGCCGTCATCGCCGCGGTCGACCTGATCGTGATCGCCCGGCGGGCCCGGCACTGACCGCCGTCAGCGCCGGCGGCCGGGCTCGGCGGTCCCGGGATTCGCGAGCGGCCACGCGATCCGCTCGCCGCGGCGGTCAGCCGTTGCTGCCGGACGCCACCAGGTCCCTGAGGTCGGCGGGGAGGCTGCCGGCCACCTTGTGCGCGACCCCGCCGTGGGTGGCCTCGTCGGTCACCTCCAGCACGACCCGCGTCAGGAACGCGGCGTGCGGGTCGTCGGCGCCGGCCCGGGCCCCGACCCGCTCGATGAAGTCGTGCCGGCCGAACCGCTCGCCGCTCCCGGCGCCGCCGTAGACCTCCGTCCGGCGCAGGTGCTCGCCGATCTCGTGCGGCAGTTGCGCCGCGAGGTTGTCGGCGAGCCCCTCCGGGATCCGCTCGCCGAGCGTCTCCAGGACGGCGCGGGTCGCCCGCTCCGCCTCGCCGTGGCCGGAGAGGCGGCCCCGGTTCTGGACCTGGCCGATGAACTCTTCGTGGCGCATGGCGGACGCTCCTTCCTCATGAATTCCCCGTGTGAAGTGCAGAGTTCGCGTGAAATGCGTGAATGCCCGATATGTCAGGTGTTAACCGGGCGCGCCGGGGGCACGGTGCCGAGGGCGGGCCGACGGCCGGTCCCGGCGGCGCGTTCCATGTCCCCGTGCCGTGACAGTCGAGGCACCCACCGGTTTACCGAAACGGCCGGATGGGCACAGTCACGTCGCGGCCCACTCGTCGGCTCGGAGCCTGTGCTCTGGGCTGCGAGCCTGGGCCGCACCACGTTTCACCGGCTCACAGGGTGACGGCCTGGGCCACGAGCATGCCGCAGAAGGCCGCGCCGAGCCCCGCGACGACGCTTCCCGCCGCGTTGAGGACGGCGTAGAACCGCGCTCCGTCCTCGACCAGCCGGACGGTCTCGTACCCGAACGTGGAGTACGTGCTGAGAGCGCCGCAGAGACCCGTCCCGGCGAAGGCCATGGCCCCGCCATTGGCCGGGAGCGCCACCAGGAACCCCAGGACGAACGACCCGGCGACGTTGACGGTGAGCGTCCCCCACGGGAAGGCGGAGTCGTGCCGGGCCTGGACGGCGCGGTCGGTCAGGTAGCGCAGCGGTGCGCCCAGGGCGGCGCCCAGCGCGATCAGCAGGACCGTCACTCGCCGTCCTCCCCCGCGGGCCGCCGGTCCGGCGCCCGGCCGAGCACCCGGCCGAGCGCCCGCGCGAGCCGCATCCCGGCGACGACGGCGGCGAGCGCCGCGACGAGCGTCGCCGCGAGATAGGCGAGCCCGACCCGCGGCGCGCCGTCCTCGACCGCCTGCCGGATGTCGACGGCGTAGGTGGAGAACGTGGTGAACCCGCCGAGGATCCCGACGCCGAGGAACGGGCGGACAAGCCGGTGCGCCCGCCACGTCTCGGTGATCAGCACCATCAGCACGCCGATCAGCAGGCAGCCCGAGACGTTGACCCAGAACACCGCCCAGGGGAAGTCCCCGGCGCCGTACGGGAACGCGGTGGTCAGCCCGTAGCGGGCCAGGGCCCCGAGGACACCGCCCGCCGACACCGCCGCCAGCGTCTCCCAGGGGGCGCGCCGCAACTCCTGCCGCTGCTCCGGCACATGCAGATCGACGTCGGGGTCGACGGGACGATCGCGCGCGGTCATGGGCCCACTCCCCCACCGAATAGGGCGACCCGAAATTGTACCGGCGTCCCGGCCGCGGCCGCCGGGGGGCCTGTGTCAGGGGCCGATCGTCGGGTAGAGGGAGTGGATCGAGCGGTCGCCCCCCGCCTGCGCGGCCGCTCATGGAGGGAGAAGACACGCATGACGGCTGTGCAGTCCACCACCGCCCGGGTCGACGAGGGACAGGCCGAGACGCTGCTCGCGGAGATGAACCGGCTGGACGAGGACGATCCTCAGCGGGAGCGGCTCAGGGCGCGCATCGTCGACATGCACGCCGGGCTCGTCCGGGGGGTGGCGCGCCGGTACGCCAACCGCGGGGAGCCGCTCGACGACCTGCAGCAGGTCGCCTACCTGGGGCTGGTCAAGGCCATCAACCGGTTCGACCCGGGGATCGGCGACCGGTTCGTCACCTACGCCTACCCGGTGGTGACCGGGGAGGTGAAGCGGCACTTCCGCGACAAGACGTGGGGCGTGCGCGTGTCGCGCCGGATCCAGGAGCTGCGGCCGGTGCTGCAGCGGACCGTCCAGGAGTTCACCCGCGAGCGGGGCCGCTCCCCGACGACCGCGGAGATCGCCGCGCTGATGGAGATCAGCGAGGAGGAGACCGTCGAGGTCATCGTCGCCTGCGACGCCTACCGCCCGCTGTCGCTGGAGGCCCCGGCCGACGGGTCGCCGTCCGGCGAGGCCGGGACGGTCGGCGAGTACCTCGGGTCGGACGACCCGGCGCTCGACGCGTTCATCGACGGCCACGCCCTCGCCCCGCTGATCGACGACCTCCCCGAGCGGGAGCGGACGATCCTGCTGCTGCGGTTCTTCGGCAACAAGACGCAGACGCAGATCGCCGAGCAGATCGGGCTGTCGCAGATGCACGTCTCGCGGCTGCTCCGCGCCACGCTGGACAGGCTCCGCGCCGGGCTCCTCGCCGAGCGGTGACGCTCACGGCCGCGGCAGGGCGCAGGCGCCGCCCAGCACGACGTCGTTGCCCTTGCCGAGGCAGCGGGCGAGCAGGTAGGTCTGCTGGCCGTAGTGCGAGCCGCGCCGGACGGTGACCTCGCCGTCGCGGCCGACCTCGCACGGGTTGTCGAGCGTGCAGCGCTCGCCGTCGTCGTTGCCGGTGTTGTTGACCCCGACGACCTGGCGCGTCCGGACGTCCACGACCGGCGATCCGGACGTGCCGTGGGTCGTGTCGCACTCGGGCGTGTAGCGGAGGGAGTCCTTCCACGTCCAGCCGTTCTCGCGGAGCCGGTGCACGGTCGCGTCGATCTTGCAGCCGTAGATTTTCCGCCAGTAGCCCGACACGACCTTGATCCCGGTGCCGTCCTGGGGCTTGGCCGTGGAGAGGCGGAGCGCGGTGGTGCCGTACCGCTTCTTGAGGGCGGCGTAGGTGGCGTCCAGCCGGTAGATCGACACGTCGGTGTCCGTCATGGTCGCGTACTCGATCCGGGTGGCGCGGAGGGTGCCCAGGTCCTTCTCGCCCGTGCGGTCGAGGAGCGTGAACGTCCGCGACGACCGCTCGTCCACGATCACCTCGCCGGCCTTCGGCATCCCCGACTCCAGGCAGTGGCCGTTGGTCATGACCAGCGCCGCGTCGGTGTCGCGGGACCGCGGCCCGCGCACCAGGGACCCCGAGCAGTTGCTCAGCGCGACGATCCCGGTGAAGTCGATCCCCTTCTGCGGGGCCCGCTGCCGGCCGGCGGCGGCCTCCACGGGAGCGGCGGCGGTGAGCGTCCCGGCGGAGGCGACGGCCACGGCGATGGCGGCGAAGCGTGCGGTCATGCGGTTCCCCTCGTCAGTCGGTTCGTCACTCGACGTCGACCCAGCCGTAGGTGCGCTCGACGGCCTTCTTCCAGCCGGCGTAGCCCTCGCGGCGCTTCTCGTCGTCCCAGGTGGGCTCCCAGCGCCGGTCCTCGTTCCAGTTCCGGCGCAGCTCGTCGGTGGTGCTCCAGAACCCGACGGCCAGCCCGGCCGCGTAGGCGGCGCCGAGCGCGGTGGTCTCGGCGACGACGGGCCGGGAGACCGGGACGCCGAGGATGTCGGCCTGCAGCTGCATGCACAGCTCGTTGGCGGTGACGCCGCCGTCGACCTTGAGCACGTCCAGCGCGACGCCGGAGTCGGCGCGCATCGCCTCGACCACGTCGCGGGACTGGTAGCAGATCGACTCCAGGGTGGCGCGGGCCAGGTGCGCGTTGGTGTTGAAGCGCGACAGCCCGACGATCGCGCCGCGGGCGTCCGAGCGCCAGTAGGGCGCGAACAGGCCGGAGAAGGCCGGCACGAAGTACACCCCGCCGTTGTCGTCGACCTGGCGGGCGAGGGACTCGCTCTGCGCGGCGCCGGAGATGATGCCGAGCTGGTCGCGCAGCCACTGCACCGCCGACCCGGTCACCGCGATCGAGCCCTCCAGCGCGTACACCGGAGCGTGGTCGCCGAACTTGTAGCAGACGGTGGTGAGCATCCCGGCCTTGGACCTGACCAGCTCCTCGCCGGTGTTGAGCAGCAGGAAGTTGCCGGTGCCGTAGGTGTTCTTGGCCTCGCCGGGCGCGAAGCACACCTGCCCGACCGTGGCGGCCTGCTGGTCGCCGAGGATGCCGGTCAGAGGGACCTCGCCGCCGAGCGGGCCGTCCGCGCGGGTCGTCCCGTACGGGTCCGGGGCGGAGGACGGCTCGATCCGCGGCAGCATCTGACGGGGGATGCCGAAGAACGACAGGAGCTCGTCGTCCCAGTCGAGGGTCTCCAGGTCCATCAGCATGGTGCGGCTGGCGTTGGTGGGGTCGGTGACGTGGACGCCGCCGTCCGTCCCGCCGGTGAGGTTCCACAGCACCCACGTGTCGATGTTCCCGAAGATCGCGTCGCCGTTCTCGGCGGCCTCGCGGACACCGTCGACGTTCTCCAGAATCCACTGGATCTTGCCGCCGGAGAAGTAGGTGGCGGGCGGCAGCCCGGCCTTGCGGCGGATGACGTCGCCCTTGCCGTCCCGCTCCAGGGCGGTGGCGATGCGGTCGGTGCGGGTGTCCTGCCAGACGATCGCGTTGTGGTACGGGCGGCCGGTCCGCCGGTTCCACACCACGGTCGTCTCGCGCTGGTTGGTGATCCCGAACGCGGCGAGGTCGGCGTACGTCAGGTGGGCCCTGTTCAGGGTGGTCTGGACGACGGCGCGGGTGCGTTCCCAGATCTCGGTGGGGTTGTGCTCCACCCACGCGGCCCGGGGCAGGATCTGCTCGTGTTCGAGCTGGTGGCGGGCGACCTCGTTGCCGCCGTGGTCGAAGATCATGAAGCGGGTGCTGGTGGTGCCCTGGTCGAGCGCTCCGACGAAGTCGGGCATGCCCTCTCCCCTTTCTGCGTGTGGCGCGGGACCCCGGCGGGTCAGGTGACGTCGTACTCCGGCTCGGGCCTGGTGGGCGGGGCCTCCTCCCCCTCGCCGGGGATGTTGCGTCCGATGAGCAGGATGTACAGGCCGGCGCCGATCACCGCGCCGATCAGCGGCGCCACGAGCGGCACCCAGAAATACAGGTGCCCGTACTGATCTCGCCACGCGTCCGACCCGTAGCCGGTGAGCCACTGGACGAGCCGGGGGCCGAGGTCGCGGGCCGGGTTGATCGCGTACCCGGCGGCGGAGCCGAACGCCATCCCGATCGCCACGACGATGAGCCCGATGATGAGCGGCGCCAGGTTCGCCAGCGGCGGCGCGTTGCGCAGGTCGGTGAGGGCGAGGACGAGGAACAGCAGGATCGCGGTCCCGATCACCTGGTCGCGGAACGCGCCCCACGTGCCGATCGGCAGCGTCCCGTTGCCGGGCATGGTGGAGAAGACGATGTGCGTCTTCTCCGTCAGCCCCGGGTCGAACTTCTGCAGGATCTCGCTGTAGTTCCACCGGACGATCAGCGCCGCCGTGAACGCCCCGAGCAGCTGCGCGAACCAGAACGGGAGCACCTTCCGCCACGGGAAGCCCTTGAAGACCGCGAGGGCGAAGGTGACGGCCGGGTTGATGTGCCCGCCGCTGATGCGCGCCGCGACGTAGACGCCGAGCGTCACGCCGATGCCCCAGGCCCAGGCGATGCTGTCGTGGCCGCCGAGGCTCTGCGGGTCGCCGAGCCCGCTGCCGGCCACCACCTGCGCGACCACGCCCACGCCGAACAGGATCAGGATCATCGTGCCGGCGAACTCCGCGGCCATCTCCGCGGCGAGCTCGGGGACCTTCGGCCGTCGCGTCATCTCTCCTCCTCCGGGACGTGTGACGGCGTGCACGCTCGCCGCGACGGTACGTACGCGGGGCGAAGCCGGTCAACCGTCCGGTGACGGCGAATGCCGACCAATCGGCACCCACCCGATGACACCCCCGGATCGCGGCCGTGCCGGAGATCGTTCCCAAGAGTCGGCGGACAAACACGGTCAGTGGCCGCGGAATGCTTCTTCCAGCCACCAGGCTGGCCGATCACGCGTGATCTTGGCGTCCACGACCATCGGGCGGTCGCGCGGGCCGGCGAGCCAGGTCTCCACGGCGGCGAGGTCGTCCGGGCGCCGGACGGTCGCCGCGGCGCAGCCGAACCCGCGCCCGATCGCGGCCAGGTCGGCGGGCGGGAACACGACCGTGTCCAGCGGATGCCCGCCGGGCGCGAAGTGGTGCACCTCGGCGCCGTACGCCTCGTCGTCGTAGACGACCACGAGCAGCCCGAGCCCCAGCCGGACCGCCGTCTCCAGCTCCCCGATCGCCATCAGCGCGCCCCCGTCGCCGAGCGCGGCGACGGTGAGCCGGTCGGGGCGGGCGACGGCGGCGCCGATGGCGGTCGCGAGGCCGAGCCCGACCGACTGGAACGCCTGGGTGAACACGAGCCCGTCGGCGTCGGGGACGTCCAGGAACATCGCCGGGTACCCCATGAAGTTGCCGGAGTCGACGGCGACGGTGCGCTCGCGGGGCAGCATCCGGTCCAGCGCGATCGTCAGGGTACGCGGGTCGATGCGGGGGCCGTCGGCGCCGTGCGCGTCCTTGCCGGGGGGATGCTCCTCGTACGGGACGTCCTGCCAGCGCCCTTCGCGGGCGAGCCGCTCCGCGACCTCGGGCGTGCGGTAGCCGGAGGCGGTGTGCCCGCGCTCCTCCAGCTCCGCGTCGACCGCCCGGGCGGTCTCCGCCGCGTCGCCGATCAGGCCGAGGTCGACGGGGCGGTGCGCGCCGAGCGCCCGGGCGTCCACGTCGACCTGCGCGACCGTGGCGTCCCTGGCGACGAGCGCGCCGTGCCGGGTCGTCCACACGTTCAGCGCGCAGCCCCAGCCGACGATCAGGTCGGCGCCCGCGATCAGCTCGGCGGCGGCCGGGGTGGCGAACCCGCCGCTGACGTCCAGGTCGAAGGGGTCGCCGCCGAACAGCCCGCGGGCGACGGCGGAGGTCGCGGTGAGCGCGCCGCAGCGGGCGGCCAGGTCCGCGAGCGGCTCGGCCGCGCCGGACAGCCGCGCGCCCCGCCCGGCGATGAACACCGGCCGCCGCGCGGCCTGCAGCACGTCCGCGAGCCGGGCGATCGCGGCGGCCGGCGGCACGGGCAGCGGCGGCACCTGCGCGGCGCGCCGGCCGGCGGACGCGGGCCGCTGCATGGGGCCGGGGTGCTCGGCGGCCTGGATGTCCAGCGGCAGCCCGAGCAGGACGGTGCGGCGCTCGGCGACGGCGGTGCGGCAGGCGCGGGTCACGTCCGCGAGCGCGGTCCGCGGGGAGTGGACCCGCTCGGGGACGGCGCCGACCGCCGCCGCGAGCGCCCCCTGGTCGACGCGGAAGTTGGACCGGACCGCCGCGGCGGCGACCTCGCCCGCGACGACCACCAGCGGCGTGCGGCTCTTGGCGGCCTCGGCGATGCCGGTGAGAGCGTTGGTGAGGCCAGGCCCCTGGTGCACCGACACCACCCCGAGGCCGCCGCCGACCCGCGCGTAGGCGTCGGCCATCGTGGCGGCGCCGCCCTCGTGCCGCGCCGCGACGAACCGGGCCCCGTTCGCGATCATCGCGTTGGTGACGTGGAAGTTGCCGCTGCCGACGACCCCGAAGACCGTGCGCGCGCCGAGCCGCGCGAGGGCCTCGCCCACGGCCTCCGCGACGTTCACCGCTCGACCAGCCCGAGCACGCGTGCGGGGCTGCCCGAGCCGCCGACGATCGGCAGCGGCGACGCCAGCAGCACCGCGCCGCGGGCGGGCAGCCGGTCGAGGTTGCGCAGCTGGGTGAGCCCGTACTTCCCGGCGCCGAGGAAGTAGGAGTGGCACGGGAACGGCGGGTCGAACGCGTGCGCGCCGCCCGCGTCGGTGCCGACCGTCTCCACGCCGAGCCCGATGACGGGGGTCTCCTCGGCGAGCCACCGGGCGCACTCGGGCGAGATCCCCGGCGTGTGCGGGCCGTCCTGGTCGGCGTTGAGGAAGGTGTCCTGGTCGCCGGAGCGGGCGTCCCAGCCGGTGCGGTAGAGGAGCCAGCCGCCCTCGGGCAGCGGGCCGTGCTCCTCCTCCCACGCCCGGACGTGCTCGATCTCCAGCAGGAAGTCGGGGTCGGCGGCGGCGTGCGCGGACGCGTCCAGCACCACGGCGGGGCCGACGAGGCGCCGCGGCGGGACCTGCGCGACGTCCTCGCCGTCCCGGCCGGTGGCCCAGTGCACGGGCGCGTCGAAATGGGTGCCGACGTGCTCGCCCGTCTCTATGTCGTTCCAGTACCAGGCAGGGCCGCGGTCGTCGTACCGGCTGATCTCCTTGAGCCGGAACGGCACCGTGTTGGCGAACGGCTCCGGGAGCTGGAGGATCGGGGTGCGCTCCGACAGCGGAGCCGTCAGGTCGACGATCTCCACCGAGCCGTCCTGGACGGCGGTGAGCAACTGGTTGAGAACGGACATCGTTCCTCCGTGCGGCGCGGTCGGCGAGGGGCGCGCGGGCGACACGAACGTATCGCAGATGAACCTGTTCGGAGGGTCACCCGGCGCAGGGTGTCCACCCTTCGTCCCACCACACGCGGGGGAAGGGTTTCGTTACCCGGAGCTATAGACGGGCCGGGGCCAGTCGATCACCATCGGGGCTGAACCCGTCGCCCCCGCGCCCCCCACGGAGGTCCGATGCGCCGCAGGCCCTGGACGCTCGCTCTCGCCGCCGCCGCGGTCACCGCCGCCCTCACCGCTCCCCCGGCG
>NZ_SMJX01000618.1 GCF_004348535.1 Actinomadura sp. KC216 | reverse complement strand
GCGACCGCCTTGGAAGGCGGCGGCGGAGCCGTCCGAGCGCCCCCGGCCGGACCCGCCACGCCACCACCTCCCGAGCCGCCGGCCCGGAGGACTTCTGGTCGATGTCAAGGTGCGCCTTCCGGGGCCTGACACCGATATCCGAGTACGGGTCAAGGTGGACACCCCGCGCAGCATCCCGTTCCGGGGCCCGGGCGCCACGCCGCGGCACGTCCGCCACAAGGTGCCGCACCAGGCCACGAAAAAGGCCGGTCGCCATGGGCGGTTGAAGCCCGGGTCGCGGGAACCCCGGGACTGAAGCCGTGACCTGCCCGTTCCCGTAAAGATCATGAGGAAGCGCGGGGCCGGGGCCGAACGGCTGGTAGCGTCCGCCGCGGCTCCCGATTCTTGTTACCGGGGAGTCGCCAACCAGCGGCTTGCCATGAAAGAGTGGCGAATCGCCGTATTGGCCTACCGGGTTGACCCGCTTCACTACGCTATAGGCGACCCGGGACACTAAGCCGGATGGGCATGCCGTGAAGTCCCGTGTTGAGGAAGGGCGGTGTCGCATGGATCGCTGCGCGCTGTTCGTAGACGCCGGCTACCTGCTGGCCGACGGCGCGATGGCGGTGCACGGCACCCGCCACCGCGAAACGGTCTCCTGGGACTTCGGCGGGCTCCTCCAGCTCCTCGGCAACCTCGCCAGGGAACGCACCGGCATGCCGCTGCTGCGCTGCTACTGGTACGAGGCGACCGTCGAGGGCCGCCGCTCCCCCGAGCACGAGGCGCTCGCCGACCTGCCCGGCCTCAAACTCCGCCTCGGCCGGATCCGGCCGGGCCGCCGCGAGGGCGTCGACACCGAGATCCACCGCGACCTGATGACCCTCGCCCGCAACGGCGCGCTCACCGACGCCGTCCTGGTCACCGGCGACGAAGACCTCGCCCAGGTCGTCGCCGACGCGCAGGACCTCGGCGTCCGCGTCACCGTCGTGCACGTCGCCGTCGACGGCAACTGGACGATCTCCCGGGTGCTGCGGCAGGAATGCGACGACCTCATCGAGATCGGCTCCGGCCACCTGCGGCCCTACGTCAACCTGCTCACCGGCATGGACGGAACGTCCGGCGCCTCGCTCGCCGGCTCCTCGCTCGGTACGAGCCCGCTGTCCAACGGGCACGGCGCCAACGGCCACGGCGGCAGCCTCGGCCACCTCCAGCCCGCCGCGCACAACGGCCCGCCGCCCTCGTCCCCGATCTCCGGGCAGCCGCCGGCGTCGGGCCTCCCGCCCGTCCGCGACCTCGGCCCCGCGATGAGCGGCGGCAGCGGGATGGGCGCCACCGGGACGGGCAACCCGGGGACGACCGGCGGCCCCGGCATGACCACCGGTCCGATGCCGCTGCCCGGCGGCGCCACGGGCGGGACGTCCTACAGCACCGGCGGCCAGCACCTCCCGCTCCAGCCCGCCCCGGCCCCGACGTCGGCGTCCGGGCCGTCCTCGAC
>NZ_SMJX01000617.1 GCF_004348535.1 Actinomadura sp. KC216 | reverse complement strand
CCCCGCCCCTGCGGAAAACCACACCCCCGGGGGCCGCTCACCGCCCCTGGCGCCCGGGCGAACCCCTACTCGGGCACCGGTGCCAACCCGCGGGATTCAGCGGAGAGTGAAACCCTCCCCAGCCGCGGCCCGGGGAGGGAGAGGCTCGGCGCGCTGGTTCTCGCAGGCCGCACGGGTTCTGGACGCAGGGTGCGCCCGGTTTCGGACAGCACCCCCGCCACCACCCCTGTAAAGAATCTTTTTGATCGACTTTTCAGTAAAGAACCTTTCTTGTAGCGTTCGCAGGGTTTTGTGAAGTGAATTCATGATCAAATCTCCCCCCGCCCGACCATAAGGAAGCCGCGATGCCCTTGGCCACCGGCCTGGCCGCGGCCGCGCTCCTCGGCCTCCTGACGCTCCTGGCCACGGCGCGGCACGGCAGGCGCCGACACAGCTCGGCGAACGAGCACCCCGAGTCGCTGACGGCCGTGCTCGGCCCCGGCGACGAGGAGTACCTGGCGTGGCTCGCCGATCACCACTGGCCGGGCGACGAGTACCTCGACCTCGAACACGAGTGGATGGGCGAGCTGGACTCCGGCGGCTCGGCCGGACCCTACGAGTCGCCGCTGTGCCCCCGCTGCGACCTGCGGTGCGAGGACGTGTGGCCGTGCCCGACGTGCGGGCGGGTGCTGCACTCGTCCTGCGGCCACGGGATGCGCCGCCGGAGGGTCGACCGCCCGTACCGCACCCACGGGACCAACCCGGAGGCGGTCATAGCGGAGTGGATCTGCACGGGCTGCGCCTCGGTCGTCGGCCTGGACGTCGACCACGGCGGTGATACCGACGAGGGCCTCTTGCGCTGAAACGCCCCAGACTGCCCCTCTTGTCCGGGTTCACACGTCTTTGACGGTAAAGAATCCGTCATCGACTTGCATATTTCGGACGCGCGACGGCAGGCTGCATCTATGTCCTTAATCACAGGGACACCGTGGAGGACACTGTGACCGCACAACACGACTCGATCTGCCGGCACGAGCCGCGCTGCCCGACGCCGGACGCCCTCGACCGCGAGGCCGCCCGCACCGTCGCCAGCCACCCGGAGCAAGGGTGGAGCCTGCTCTGCAACGGCATCGTCATCTTCGACGACACGGGCGAACTGCTGCCCGACGGCCGCGTGATCGCTCCACACCGCCCCACCGCCGCCTGATCTCCGCGCGGCCCGCTCGCCGCGCCCGCTCGCCGCGCCCGCCGCGCCCGGCCGCTGCTGTCCGCCTACCCGCGGCCCGCGCGAACCGCCCGGCGCCGAGGGCTACTTGATCACATGCCGCCTGCGGCGGCCGAGCCGCGCCCGCTCCTCATCCTCCGCCCGGACGGCGTCGGCACCTGCACGCCCCCGCTCCCCCGTGGACGACCATGCGCCGCCGGTCGCCCGCCGTCAGCCCGACGAGCCGCCACTCGCCCTCCCCGGCGAACGCCCCGGGCATAGAGGCGCCCCCGGAAC
>NZ_SMJX01000616.1 GCF_004348535.1 Actinomadura sp. KC216 | reverse complement strand
GCCGGGTCCCGCGCCCTACAAGGCGGGCGAGCAGTTCCAGCAGCGCGGCTACGCCCCGCCCGGCCCGTACGACCAGGGCGGATACCCGCCGCAGTACCCGCCGCCGAACCCGCCGCCGCCGGGTGCGCTGCAACGCCGCCCCGGCCCGCACGACCCGCAGACGCAGGACGCGCAGCGCCGCGTCGAGGAGCGGGCCCGGGCCGAGCGCGAGCGCCGCAAGCCCTACGGCTGGTACCGGATCATCAGCCTGCTCGTCCTGGTGGCGCTGCTCGGCTTCGCCGACATCGCGCCGCTGCTGGCCGTCGGCGCGACCATCGCCGGCGTGCTCGTCCTGCGGATGGCCGACAAGGCCGCCAAGGGCATGGAGGGCCGCCAGACGCGGCGCGGACCGCGCTCCGGCGACGCCGTCGCCGCGGCGTTCAGGACGCCGCTGCACCTGCCGGGCGCGCTGATGTCCACGGTGCTGTGGACGTCCCTCAGCGTCATCGCCGGGCTGATCATGCTCGGCGTGCTGATCTTCGCCAAGTCCGACATGACCGCCTCGAACGCGATCTCCTACTCCGCCATGGCGGTGATCGGCTTGCTCTGCCTGGCGCCGGGCAGCGGCGCGCCGCGGCGGCAGCTCGCCCGGATCTGGGGCGCGCTGTTCCCGCGCACCGAGGCCGCGCTCGCCGGTGCGCTGATCGTCGGGATCTTCGCGGTGGTGCTGATCGTGCTGGCCCAGGAGCAGCCGCCCGACACCACCCCGCTGGACGGCATGGGCCAGAGCTTGGAAGACCTGCGCGCCGACGTCCGCGAGATGGTCTCCGGCCTTCCCGGCATGTGACCGGACCCGATAGGGCGGGACGCCTCCGGTCGGTAGGGTGGCGTCCCATATGAGCGGCGAGATCGGCCACCAGGAGCACATCGGGCCCTACCGGCTGCTGTCCCGGCTGGGCGGCGGCGCGGGAACGGGCGCCGGTGGCGGCGCCGTCCACCGCGCGGCCGGGGCCGATGGCCGCGACGTGGCGATCAGGCTCCTCCCGCCGGGCGCCTCGCCCGACATCGCCCGCATGCGCCAGGTGCAGAGCCCCTACGTCGTGGACGTTCTGGACGGCGACCCGGACGCGCCCCACCCGTACGTGGTGTCCAGGTTCGTCCCCGGACGGCCGCTCGCGGAGGCGGTCGCCGAGCAGGGCCCGATGTCCGGCGACGCGCTGCACCGCATGGCGTTCGGGCTGGCCAAGGCGCTCGCCGCCATCCACCGGACCGGTCTCGCGCACGGCGAGCTGGGGCCCGAGACGGTCCTCGTCGTGGACGGCGCGCCGGTCGTCGTCGACTTCGCGCTGGCGGAGGGCGCGAGCGAGGGCGCGGACGTCCGGGCGTGGGCCGCGACCGTGACGTTCGCCGCCACCGGAGACCCCGGGGCGCCCGCCGGCGACCTGCCCGCCGGCCTGCGCCCGCTGGTCGCGTCGGCATCGGACCCCGACCCCGGCGCCCGCCCGTCCGCGGCCGAACTC
>NZ_SMJX01000615.1 GCF_004348535.1 Actinomadura sp. KC216 | reverse complement strand
AGGTTAGGGTCATAATGACGAGAACCGATCCCGAGGAGGGTTCATGATCCCTTCCGTTCTCGTTGCCCCCGCTCCAGGTTGGACCGTCGAGACCGATGTCGTTGTGGTTGGGTCCGGTATCGCGGGTCTGGTCGCCGCGTTGCGGTGCCGGCCGCATGGGCGGGTGCTGCTCGTCACCAAGGCCCTTCTCGACGCGGGGTCGACTCGCTGGGCGCAGGGCGGGATCGCCGCGGCGCTCGCGCCCGATGACACTCCCGAGGAGCACTTCGCGGACACGCTCGTCGCCGGGGTCGGGTTGTGTGACGAGGACGCGGTCCGGGCGCTCGTGTCCGAAGGGCCGGACGCCGTCCGCGGGCTCATCGAACTCGGTACCGCGTTCGACCTTTCCAATGGTGGAGAGATCGCGTTGACCCGGGAGGGGGGCCACCACCGGCGCCGGATCGCTCATGCGGGCGGTGACGCCACCGGCGCGGAGATCAGCCGCGCTCTCCTGGCGGCGCTCAAGGATTCCGGTGTTGAGGTCATAGAGCATGCGCTCGTCCTCGACTTGTTGAAGGACCACAGTGGACGTGCGGCCGGGGTCACCCTGCATGTCATGGGCGAAGGGCAGCCGGGCGGTGTCGGTGCCGTTCGGGCCCGTGCGGTCGTGCTCGCCACCGGGGGGCTGGGGCAGGTGTTCTCGGCCACGACGAACCCCGAGGTCTCCACGGGCGATGGTGTCGCGCTCGCGTTGCGGGCGGGAGCCGATGTCGCCGACCTCGAATTCGTCCAGTTCCATCCGACCGTGCTGTGGCTCGGCGAGGGAGCGCTCGGGCAGCAGCCGCTGATTTCGGAGGCTGTGCGGGGCGAGGGTGCTCATCTCGTCGACCACTCCGGCGAACGGTTCATGGTTGGACGCCACGAGCTTGCGGAACTCGCTCCGCGTGATGTGGTCGCGAAGGGCATCATGAACCGGATGCGCGAGACCGGCGCGTCCCACATGCTGCTGGACGGCCGGCACCTCGGCGCCGCGATGTGGGAGAAGCGGTTCCCGACCATCCTGGCCGCCTGCCGGCACCACGGCATCGACCCCGTGACCGAGCCGATCCCGGTCGTCCCCGCCGCTCATTACGCGAGTGGGGGCGTTCGCACGGACCTGCACGGACGGACGTCCGTCCCCGGCCTCTACGCTTGCGGCGAGGTCGCCTGCACCGGTGTCCATGGTGCGAATCGTCTGGCGTCCAACTCCCTTCTGGAGGGTCTTGTTTTTGCCGAACGCATCGCCGCCGCCCTTCAGACCGAATTGGCAGTGACCTCCGATGCCGCGGGTGCGCAGGCGCAGGCGCACGCCCGGGCGGACGATTCGGCCACGGGTGAGTTGGCGGCAGGGGGAGCGCGCGGTACGGGCATGGCGGGTGGCTCCGGTGGAGGTTGCGAGTTGGTCGGTGCTGGGGCTCGGGGAGAGATTCAGCGGATCATGACGTCCTATGCGGGCGTGCTGCGTGGGGCAGACGGGCTGAAGGCCGCTGGTCGCGAGCTGGCCGCGTTGTCTCCGGG
>NZ_SMJX01000614.1 GCF_004348535.1 Actinomadura sp. KC216 | reverse complement strand
GTGTCGGGCTCGCCGGCCAGGCTGATGCCGGCGTCGGACAGCTCGCGCAGGATGGAGCGGCCCTGGGCCGGGCTGATGCCCGCCGCCTCGAAGGCTCCCCTTACTTCGTCGAGCGAGAGGCGCCCTTGGGCGCGGCCACGCTTCAGGAGGTCGTCGAGCGCGGGGCTCGACGACTCCGTGAGCGGGGTCTCTACGGCGCTTCGCGGCATGGGGACACCCCCCTCCCTTCGGTGGTGTGGGTGCGGCGCGGATTGTGTTCGCTGATGGCGCACGCACTTAACGGAACGTCGCACGGCGGGGTTCTTGTTCCCGACGCTCCGGGATCGGCGGCCCGCGGCGGGCCGTGGAGGAGCGATCCAGATGGTCGTGGTGCCCCGAGCAGGCCGTTTAACACTGGGCCGTCCGAACAGCCCTTACCTTACCGCGTAAAGGGTCGGGGCGGTGGCAATTCGCGGTAAATCATTCCGATCCTGGGCGCCTGGGCCGCAGCGTCCGGCCGTACCGCGCGATGACGCGATCGCGCAGCTCCGGATCGTCGCGGGGGACCGGTTCGAGGAAGACCTCGTCGATCTCCTCATGCGCCTCGCGCAGCTCGCGCGCCATGCGGACGCAGGCGCGCTCGACGTCGCCGGCGGTGAGCGTGTCGCGGAAGTCCAGCCGGGCGCAGACCAGGACGCGGTCGGCGCCGAAGGTGACGGTGACGATGTCGACGACCCAGTCGATCTCGGGCGCGGCGCCGAGGCGCGCGCGGACGTCGGCGACGATCCGCGGGTCGGCCTGCGTGCCGGTCAGCAGGTTGAGGTTGATCCGGCCGAGGACGAGCGCGACGGCGGTGAGCAGCACGCCGATGAGGAGGGAGCCGGCGCCGTCCCAGGCCGCCGAGCCGGTCAGATGGTGCAGCCCGAGGCCGCCGAACGCGATGACCAGGCCGATGAGGGCCGCGGAGTCCTCCAGCAGGACGCTGATCGCGGTGGGCTCGTCGGTCCGGCGGATGTAGGCGCGCAGCGGCAGGTCGGCGGCGCGGGCGGCGGCGCGGACCTCCCGGACGGCCTGCTGCCACGAGATCGCCTCCAGGACGAACGCGACCGCGAGGACGGCGTAGCCGACGAGCGTGCCGGCCTCGGCGTCCTCGCGGTGCCCGGCGAGGGTCTGGATCCCCTGGTAGAAGGCGAACAGCGCGCCCATCCCGAAGATCGCGACGGCGACGAGGAGCGTCCAGATGTAGCGCTCCTTGCCGTAGCCGAGGGGGTGGCGGCGGTCGGCGGGCCGGCCGCTGCGGCGCAGCCCGACCATCAGCAGCACCTCGTTGAAGGTGTCGGCGACCGAGTGCGCGGCCTCGGCGGCCATCGACGCCGACCCGGTGACCAGCGCCGCGACGATCTTGGCGATGGCGATGCCGAGGTTGGCGGCGAACGCGAGCGCGACGGTGAGCCCGCTCTCGTCCCGCGCCCCGTTCCGCTGAGCCCCCATGGCCGTCCTGTCCCCGGCTGATCACCGGTCATGCGGCAGGGCCGTTGCTCAGGGGCCTGTGCTCAGG
>NZ_SMJX01000613.1 GCF_004348535.1 Actinomadura sp. KC216 | reverse complement strand
TTCGTGGCGTGGCACTGCGAATGGGTAGGAGCACCGGTTCGTTCGTCCCCGGGTCGGTGGGGGAGCGGGCGCGTCCGGCGGTGGTCGCCCGGGCCTTCCAGGCGTTGCCGCCGGCGCATCGTGAGATCTTGGCCGAGACCGTGTTCAGGGACCGTTCGGTCAATGAGGCCGCGGCCTCGCTCGGGGTGCCGGTCGACGTGGTCAAGCTCCGCGTCTACCGCGCGCTCCGTGCGTTGAACGCCGCATTGGACGGCTGCGGTGCCGGCCGGTAAATGGTTTGCCGGGACGGGAACCGTCCCGGCATGATGGGCGTCGCAAGGAAACGAGACCGGGAGGGGCAGGGACATGCGTCGTCGAATGCATAGCAGTCTTCTCGGTCTCGGGAGCCGTTCCAGGACGTGAAACGCCCGTTCTGACGCCGGCCGCCCGTGCATCGCTGGCGGTTTCTGTTTTTCCCGGAGGGTTGGCCGAGCGGGAAGGCAGCGGTTTGCTACGCCGTCGTCAGGGTCACCCCTGCGCGAGTTCGAATCTCGCACCCTCCGCACCGGGTGGGGACGCTGGTGTGTCCAGCGGTTTCATAAGCCGCGGCAGGCAGGTTCGATTCCTGCACCGGTATGCGAGAACAATTGAACATCGAGTCTCCGTGGCGCAGTTGGAGAGCGCGCCGGGTTGCGGACCCGGAGGTCGCAGGTTCGAGTCCTGCCGGAGATGCGGCTTCCGTGGTGTAGTGGTCTGCACGCCAGGTTGTGGTCCTGGAGGTGTCGGTTCGATCCCGATCGGGGGCCCTGCGGCGATTTGTCGATGATAAATTGCCGAGGCGCTGGCTCCTGGGTTGTGTTGCATTGGAGCGATGCCGGAAAAGCTTCCCGCATGTTCAGCTCTTCCGTGATGTTCCGGCTTCTGGCGTCTGGTTTGGCGGGTGCGCTCGTGCTCGCCGCTCATGGGGGTCCCGTCGGGGCTGACTCCACGCCCTATCTCGACCCGCGGCCGGCCGTCGAGGACAGGGTGGACGATCTTCTCGGCCGGATGAGCCTGGACGACAAGCTCGGACAGATGACGCAGCCCGAACGCAGGTTCGTCACGCCGGAGGAGATCACCCGGTACGGGATCGGGTCGGTGCTGTCGAGCGGCGGGTCGGCGCCCAGCCCGAACCGGGCGGAGAAATGGGCGGACATGTACGACCGGCTCCAGCGGGCCGCCCTCGCCGGGCCGCTGCGCGTCCCGATCATGTACGGGGTGGACGCGGTGCACGGCCACAACACGGTCGTGGGCGCGACGATCTTCCCGCACAACATCGGGCTCGGCGCGTCCCGTGACGCGGATCTGGTCCGCGAGATCGGCGCGGCGACCGCCGAGGAAATGGCGGGGACCGGGCTCGACTGGGATTTCGCGCCCTGTGTTTGTGTTGTCCGCAACGATCGGTGGGGGCGGACGTACGAGTCGTTCGGTGAGGTGCCTGGGGTCGCGGCGAGGATGACGACGGCCATTGAGGGGCTGCAGGGAGAAGAGCTGGGTGGGCCTGCGTCTGTGATGGCCACTGCTAAGC
>NZ_SMJX01000612.1 GCF_004348535.1 Actinomadura sp. KC216 | reverse complement strand
GGGCAGGACTCGGCCGGTGACCCGATACGCTGATAGGCGATCCCAGAAGCTTTAAGGACGGTCCAGACACGTGTTCGAGACGCTCTCCGACCGGCTGACGACGGTCTTCTCGTCGCTGCGCAGCAAGGGCCGGCTCTCCGAGGCCGACATCAACGCCACCGCCCGCGAGATCCGGATCGCACTGCTCGAGGCCGACGTCGCGCTGCCCGTGGTCAAGGACTTCATCACCCAGGTCAAGGAGCGGGCCCGGGGCGCGGAGGTCTCGCAGGCGCTGAACCCGGCGCAGCAGGTCGTCAAGATCGTCAACGAGGAGCTCATCAACATCCTCGGCGGCGAGACGCGCCGGATCAGGCTGGCCAAGAACCCGCCGACCGTGATCATGCTCGCGGGCCTGCAGGGTGCCGGTAAGACGACGCTCGCGGGCAAGCTGGCCCGGTGGCTGAAGCAGGAAGGCCACGCGCCGATGCTCGTGGCCGCCGACCTGCAGCGCCCCAACGCCGTCCAGCAGCTGCAGGTCGTCGGGGAGCGGGCCGGGGTGCCGGTGTTCGCGCCGGAGCCGGGCAGCGGCGTCGGCGACCCTGTGGACGTGTCGCGCCGCTCCATCGAGCAGGCCAAGCACGCCCAGCACGACGTGGTCGTCATCGACACCGCGGGACGTCTCGGTGTCGACGCCGAGATGATGCAGCAGGCCATCGACATCCGCGACGCCGTGAAGCCCGACGACGTGCTGTTCGTCGTCGACGCGATGGTCGGCCAGGACGCGGTCAATACCGCGCAGGCGTTCATGGACGGCGTCGGCTTCGACGGCGTCGTCCTCACCAAGCTCGACGGCGACGCGCGGGGTGGTGCGGCGCTGTCCGTCCGGCATGTCACCGGACGTCCGATCATGTTCGCCTCGACGGGCGAGAAGCTCGAGGACTTCAGCGTCTTCCACCCGGACCGCATGGCGGGCCGCATCCTCGACATGGGCGACATCCTCACCCTGATCGAGCAGGCCGAGCAGGCGTTCGACGCCGAGCAGGCCGAGAAGATGTCCAGCAAGTTCGCCTCGGGCGAGGACTTCACCCTCGAGGACTTCCTCGAGCAGATGATGATGATCCGCAAGCTCGGCCCGATCGGCAACCTGCTCGGCATGATGCCCGGCATGGGGCAGGTCCGCGACCAGGTCAACCAGATCGACGACAAGGACCTGGACCGGATCGCCGCGATCATCCGCTCGATGACCCCGCAGGAACGCGCCCAACCCAAGATCATCAACGGCTCCCGCCGCGCCCGCATCGCGAAGGGCTCCGGCGTCGGCGTCGGCGAGGTCAACAGCCTCGTCACCCGGTTCTTCGACGCGCAGAAGATGATGCGCCAGATGGCCGGCGGGATGGGCCTTCCCGGCATGCCCGGCGGACGCAGGAAGACCAAGGCCGCGAAGGCGTCCAAGAACAAGAAGGGCAAGCAGCGCAGCGGTGACCCGCGCAAGCGCGCGGGCAAGGGCCGCCAGGACCAGCAGCCCGCAGCCGACGGCGGAATGCCCCAGGGCCTTCCCCCCGGGCTCGGCGGCGGTCCCGGCACCACCC
>NZ_SMJX01000611.1 GCF_004348535.1 Actinomadura sp. KC216 | reverse complement strand
CCCCCACAAGTATGCCTTGCAAGTTATATGTGCAGGGGGTTATGTTCGGTGGTGTGAGCCGTGCGGACGTGCCGACGCCCGCACGGCGGGGCGGCACCGTGACCGGGAAGGGCAGGGCGACACATGACCACCGACGGCACCCCGGACGGCACGGCGACCCACCGCGGCGGGCGCACCCTGCTGCGGTTCGAGCGCCGCCTGCGCCACCCGCCCGAGCGGGTCTGGCGGGCCCTGACCGACCCCGCCGAGCTGTCGGCGTGGCTCGCCGACGCCGACCTGGAACCCGCCGCCGGCGGGACGTTCGAGCTGCGCTGGCTCAACGCCGCCGACCCCGCCGAGCAGGCCGTGGCGCGCGGCACCGTCACCGCGTTCGACCCGCCGCGGCTGCTGGAGCTGGACTCCGACCTGCACGGCCGCCTGCGCTGGGAACTGTCCCCCGCGCCGGAGGGCACGCACCTGGTGTTCACCAGCGACGTGGTGCTGCCGGGCGAGTACCTCGTCCAGACCATGGCGGGCTGGCACGTGCACCTGGACTACCTCGACGAGTCCCTGGACGGCGCCCGCGTCGACTGGGCGAACTGGACCACCGCGCGCTGGCAGGCCCACCACGACCGCTACGCCGCCCGGCTCGGCGCGCTGGAGGACGTCCGCGGCCTGTACCGGGCGATCCTGGACGGCTGGAACGCCCGCGACGGCCGCGCGTTCGCCGCGCCGTTCCGCGAGGACGGCGTCTCGATCGGGTTCGACGGCAGCCTGCACACCGGCCGCGCGGAGATCGCCGCGCGGATGCAGGAGGTCTTCGCCCACCACCCCACCGCCCGCTACGTCGCCGCGGTCCGCGACGTGCGGCTGGTCGGCCTCGGCGCCGCGGTGCTGCACGCCGTCGCCGGGATGGTCCCGCCCGGCGCGTCCGACATCAACCCCGACGCCAACGCCGTGCAGACCATCACCGCGGCGCGGCTCATGGGCCAGTGGCGCGTCGCGGTGTTCCAGAACACGCCCGCCGCGTATCACGGCCGTCCCGGCGATGCCGCCGCGCTGACGGCCGAGCTGCGCGCCCTGATCCCGCAGGACCCGCCGCCCGCCCCGTGACGACGGCACACGACGGGCATGCGACGGGCACACCACGGCAGAGGACCCCGGGCCGTCCGGCCTCGGGGTCCTCTGCCGTGGTGCCGCGCGGGTCAGCGGCCGGGGGTTCGGCGCAGCGACCGCAGCGTCCGGCGGGACTCGGCGCGCCGGTCCCAGGCGACGGTGGCGAACACCACGGCGAACGCGGCGGGCAGCAGGGCCCACGCCGGCTCCAGCACCAGCAGCTGGGTGAGGACGGCGCCGCCCATCAGCCCGATCAGCCCGGTGGCGGCGAGCCCGGCCAGCCGCGGGACGACCAGGCCGATCGCGCCGGCGGCCTCGACGGTGCCGGTCACGTGCCGCAGCCACTGGCCCCAGCCGATCTCGGTGAAGGTCGTCACGGCGTCGGCCTGCCCGGCGAACTTGGGCAGCGCGGAGGCGAAGAACAGGAACGCCGCCAGGAGGATCTGCAGCGCCCACAGCGCCTTGCGCAGGACGGGAC
>NZ_SMJX01000610.1 GCF_004348535.1 Actinomadura sp. KC216 | reverse complement strand
CCCGAGCACGGCCACCGGCCACCACCAGCCGGCGACTGCCCCGGGGCTGTCCCTGGCTAGGAAGGGCCTGATCCCGTTGAAGACCCGCCCTGCACCACCGCCTGCCCGCACGGCCGCGGCGCCGATGCACCCCCGCGCCTTTGCCGCCCTGGCAGACGACGTCGCCGCCGTGTTCGAGCGGCACCGCGTGCCGATGTGGCTGGATGACACCCGGCAGGCCCTGGAAGCGGCCCTGTGGGGGGTCGTGCACCCCGACCTGGCCGGTACCGCCGCCGACCCCTACCGCGCCCTGTACGGCTGCCACGACGACGATGAGGGGGAGTGATCGGCGTGAAGTTCGTGATCGACACCGCCGTGTTCGCCGACGCGGTCGGCTGGGCCGCGCGGTTCCTGCCCGCCCGGCCGCCCGTCCCGGTCCTGGCCGGGATCCGACTGCACGCCAGCGACGGCCGCCTCACCATCACCACCTTCGACTACGAGGTGTGCGCCCACGCCGAGACCGACGCCGACGTCGGCCAGGACGGCACGGTGCTGGTCTCCGGCCGGCTGCTCGCCGAGATCTCGCGGCGGCTGACCGCAGGCACCTGCGAGGTCAGCTGCGAGGGCGCCACGGTGTGGCTGCGCGCTGGACGCGCCGCCTTCAGCCTGCTCACCATGCCCGTCGAGGACTACCCCAGCCCGCCACCCGCGCCGCCGGTGATCGGGCAGATCGACGCGGCCGCGCTCACCCATGTGATCGGGCAGACCATCGTCGCTGCCAGCCACGACGCCACCGTCCCGGCGCTGTGCTCGATCCGCATCGACCTGCGGCCCGACGGCCCGCCGGTGCTGTCGGCCACCGACCGGTACCGCGTCGCGCTGGGGGTCGTCCCCGGCTGGCAATCCACCATCACCGAACCCGACGACACCGCCGACCACCACAACGCCGACGAGTCCAGCAGCCGCACGGCCAGCGCAACAGGCGCCGAGCCGGTGTTCGTCTACTGGTCGACCATGGCCGAGATCGCCAAGACCATGACCGGCGACGCCCACCTCACCCTGGGGCTGACACTCAACGACAAAGGGCAACCGCAACTGCTCAGCATCCAGGGAACCGGCCGGACCCTGATCACCCGGACGCTGGACGGCGCCGCGCTCGACTACGCCACGCTGCTGGACAAGCCACGCCCGCACCGCGTGCAACTCGACACGACCGCGTTCCTGACCGCCGTCCGCAACGTCGCGGTCGTCGCCGAATGCAACACCCCCATCCACCTGACCTTCACCACCACCCCAGACCAGGACGACGGCGACGGCAACGCGGGAGAGATGACGCTGCAGGCCGGGCACGGCGACCAAGCCACCGGCCGCGACACCCTGCCCGCCCACATCCACAGCGACACCGGCGCCGTCCCACCCGGCATCGCCTTCAACCCCGACTTCCTCGCCGCCGCGTTGAGCGCCCTGGGCCCTGGCACCACCACCTACGTGGCGTTCGCCGACAACACCGCTACGGCGGCCCTGCTATCCAGCGTCCCGCCGGACAACCCCGCCGAGCTGGGCTACCGGCACTACCTGATGCGGATCCGCGCTACCAGCTGACCCCGCCCTCCCAACCTCCGTTC
>NZ_SMJX01000061.1 GCF_004348535.1 Actinomadura sp. KC216 | reverse complement strand
TCCAAAGGACGAGCTCCGCTCGACGCACCGTCCTCCAGCCCCCACCCACCGCCATTCAACGGACGAGCTCCGCTCGACGGGCCCTGTCCCGCTCGAAGGGGAGCCGCCGTCGCCGTTGGACCCGCCGTCCGGCTGCCGGTTCCGGACCCGCTGCCGCAAGGTCCGGGACGTCTGCGCGGAGCGGGAGCCCGACCTGGTGGCGAGGGAGGGCTCCGCCCACCCCAGCGCCTGCCACTTCGCGGCGGAAGCGGCCCTGACGGAGCAAACCTGACGTTCCGGCGGTTCCCGGAAAGGGCTTCCGTAGGGTGGGGCCATGGGACGCAAGGGCAGGCACGGTCCGCGCGCGAACATCTACGCGATCGACGGCGGCGAGGCCGAACTGCTGCGCGACGCCGACCGCGACGGCGGCTGGATGCTGCTGGTCGGTGGCGTCCCCCAGTCGTATGTGGACCTGTCCGACCCGACCTACCTCGACTTCGAGTACATGCGGCTCATGGGCGACGTCGTCGACTGCCTCGGCGCGGCCGGGGAGGCGTTCGACGCCGTCCACATCGGCGGCGCCGGCTGCACGCTGCCGCGCTACATCGCCGCGACGCGTCCCGGGTCCCGGCAGGTGGTCCTGGAACCGGACGCGGGGCTGGTGGAACTCGTCAGGGAGCAGCTGCCCGTCAAGGGCGTTCCGGGCCTGCGGATCCGGGTCACCGACGGCCGTACCGGCGTCGCCGCGCTCGCCGACGAGGCCGACGACCTCCTCGTCATGGACGCGTTCGCCGAGGCGTCGATGCCGCCCGAGCTCGCGACCCGCGAGTTCGTCCTGGAAGCGGCGCGCGTCCTGCGGCCCGGCGGCGTCTACATGGCCAACGTCGCGGACGGCTTCCGGCTCCCGTTCGCCCGCCGCGTCGCCGCCACCGTCCGGTCGGTGTTCCGGCACACGCTGCTGATGGGCGACCCGGGCGTGCTGCGCGGCCGCCGCTTCGGCAACCTCATCGTGGCCGGGTCGCGCAGGCCGCTCCCGGTGGCCGAGCTGACCCGCCGCGCGGCGGGCGGCGCCGCCCGGGCCCGGCTGCTGGACGGCGGCGACCTCGCCGCGTTCTGCGCGGGCTCCGCGCCGCTGCGCGACGGCGAGGAGATCGTCGCGCCAGTCCCGCCGCCGCAGGTCTTCGGGAAGTCCTGACAGGTGAGGGACGGGCCGGGAAGGGAAAGGAGCGAGCCATGATCCTCGTGACCGGGGCGAGCGGGACGCTCGGCCGCCCGCTGACCAGGCTGCTCGCCGAGGCGGGCGCGGACGTGCACGCGCTCAGCCGCCGCGCCAGACCGCCGCAGGACGGCGTGACCTGGCACCGGGGAGACCTCGAAACCGGCGAGGGCATCGACGCGGCCGTCGCCGGCGCCGCGACGATCGTGCACTGCGCCAGCGACCCGCTCCACCCGAAGCGGGACCTGCCCGCCGCGCGGCGGCTGGTCGACGCGGCCCGCCGGCAGGGCGGACCGCACCTGCTCTACATCTCGATCGTCGGCGTCGACAGGATCCCCTACGGCTACTACATGACCAAGCACGCCGTGGAGAAGCTGATCGAGGGCTCCGGGCTCCCGTACACGATCCTGCGGACCACGCAGTTCCATTCGCTGCCCGAGATGGTGCTGAACGTCCTCACCAAGGTGCCCGGCGTCATCGTGCTGCCGAAGGGCCTGCGCGACCAGCCGATCGACGTCGGGGAGGTCGCGGAGCGCCTCGCCGAACTGGCCCTCGCTCCCGGCCCCGCGCAGCGCGTGGACGACATGGGCGGCCCGGAGGTGCTCACGCTGGAGGAGATGGCGCGGGCCTATCTGAAGGCGCGCGGCCTGCGGCGGCCCGTCCGCGTGCCGCTGCCCCTGCCCGGACGCGCCGGACGCGGATTCCGGGAGGGCCACCACCTGACCCCCGGCCACGCCGTCGGGCGCCGGACCTGGCAGGAGTACCTGGACGAACGCCACCCGCGCCCCTGAGGCACCGCGGGCACCGGAATTCCGGGGGACGCCTACCGTCCCGTATCGGCCGCACGCGTCCCCGCCATGTCCCATAATCGAGCGATGGAGTCGTCCACCCGAATTCTTATTCTCGGCATGGATTCGTCGGGTCGAATACTCCAGTTCGACCGCAATGCCGCGGCCGTGCTGTCGCCGAATGGGGCGGCTCCCGACGGGAAATGCCTGCTCGGCGCCCATCTCGACGAGGTGATCGCCGGTGCCCGCAAGCCGCTGCTGGAGGCGCTGAAGGCCGGCCGCGAGCGCACCGCCATGCTCGCCATGGACACCCCGGGCGGCGGGACGCTCGACGCCGTCGTGACCGTCCACCCCATGAACGGCGGCGCTCCCGAGGGCGACAGGGCCGACGGCGCCCCGGCCGCCGTCGTGCCCGACATCGCCGCGCTCGCCGTGATCAAGGTGCCGGTACCGCTCGCCGACCGGTTCGTCGACCCGGCCGTCATCCGCCGCGCCCTGCTCGACGACGCGCTCCCGAGGATCGGCTCCACGCTCGACCTGGAAATGCTCGCGCGCGGCCTGATGGACGTGCTCGTCCCGCATTTCTGCAATTCCGGCGGCCTGCTTCTCCTGGAGAGCCATCTGGACGCCGACGAGCACTCCGACGGCCCGGACGGCCCGCAGATGCGCCGGATGGCGATCGGTTTCGACGACGACGATCCCGCCTGGGACGCGACGTTCCCCACCGGCGAATCCCTCGTCTACCCGCCCGGCACCCCCTACGCGCAGTGCCTCGAGACGGGCGAGCCCGTGCTGCGCTCCCTCGGCGGCGAGGGCGCGGCCGAGATCGCCGCGGCGTGGCGCCGCCCGCCGGTCGGGGAGCTGCTGAAGGGCTCGTCGATGCTGCTGCTGCCGATCACGTCGTCGGCGGGCCTCCTCGGATTCTTCTCCTGCACCCGGACGGTCGCGCACCGCCCCTTCGACGCCTACGACGTCGAGATCGGGATGGAGTTCGCCAACCGGGCGTCCATCTTCATCGAGAGCGCCCGCCAGTACTCGCGGGAACGCGCCACCGCGCTCACCCTGCAGCGCAGCCTGCTGCCGACCGGGCTGTCGGCGCCGTCGCCGGTCGAGGTCCACCACCGCTACCTGCCGGGCAGCCGCCTCATCGAGGTCGGCGGCGACTGGTACGAGTCGATCGCGCTGCCCGGCGCGCGGGTCGCGCTCGTCGTCGGGGACGTCGCCGGGCACGGCGTGAAGGCCGCGGTCACGATGGGACGGCTCCGCACCGCCATCCACACCCTCGCCGGGCTCGAACTGCCGCCCGCCGAGGCGCTGGAGCGGCTCGACTCGCTGATGCGGACGCTCGGCGAACGCGAGCCGCACTTCGCCACCTGCGCCTACGTCGTCTACGACGCGGTCAGCGGGCGGTGCGAGATCGCCAGCGCCGGGCACCTGCCGCCGCTGCTCGTCCCGCCCGGCGCCGAACCCGAATACCTGCCCGTACCGCCCGCGCCGCCGCTCGGCGTCGGCGGCGACGGCCCGATCGTCAGCCGCGAGTTCGCCGTCGAGGACGGCACGCTCCTGTTCCTCTACACCGACGGCCTCGTGGAGAACCGGGCCCGCGACATCGACGACGGCCTCGCCCGCCTGCGCGGCACGTTCTCCGGCGGCGCCGCCGCCCGCCCGCTCGAAGACCTCTGCCAGGCGGCCCTCGACGGCATCTACGACGACCAGCACCGCGACGACATCGCCATGCTCGTGGCGCGGCTGGCGCGCATCCCCGACGACCGCCACGCCACCTGGGAGCTGCCCGCCGAGCCCGCCGCCGTCCGCCGGGCGCGCGGCCTCATCCGCGACCGGCTCGCCCGCTGGGACCTGGACGAGCTCGCCCACCCCACGATGCTACTGGCGTCCGAGCTGGTCACGAACGCGATCCGGCACGCGGGCGGGCGGATCGGGCTGCGGCTGGTGCGGGAGGGCGGCCTGGTCTGCGAGGTCTTCGACTCCTCCGACGGGCGTCCCCGCGTCCGGCACCGGGAGGACGACAGCGACATGATCGAGTCGGGCCGGGGCCTGCACGTCGTCGGGCGGCTCGCGCAGCGCTGGGGCGTTCGCCGCACCGCCGAGGGCAAGGTCGTCTGGTGCGAGCAGGAACTGCCGAGGCCCTGACCTGGCACGGCCGCGCCGCGGACGGCTAGCGCAGCACCGAGATGTGCACGTGGTCGTAGTGGTTCTGCGTGAGGCTGCCGCGGTCCTCCATCGGGCGCCAGCCGCCGCCGCGCACGTTCCAGATCCGCTGCCGCCAGATCACATAGGAGACCCCGAGCCGCCGCGCGTGCGCGACGGCGTACGCGGCGACCTGGTCGCCGTGCCGCCGGGCGCCCGCGCTCGGCATCCGCCCGCCGGTGCTCTCCATGAAGTCGCAGGCCCGCCCGGCGGCGTGGTCCTGCGGGTCGCCGGTGGAGCGGTGGCAGCCGATCGCCGGGAACGGGCCGAACATCCCCGCGATCTCCAGCAGCGCCGTCCGCATCGTGGGCGTCATCATGTTGCCGGTGATCGGGGACGCGGCGCCGGTCACGCCGTCCGGGCGGCCGGTGAGCCGCGGGCCGTCCTTGGCCTTCGCGTTCGGGCGCGCCCGCCCCGCGGGCAGCGTCGCGACCCTCGTGCCGCGCGGGAGGATCTTCTTCAGCCGCGCCGCGAGCTTCGCGGTGTCGGCCTTCGGCGCGCTGATGATCAGGGCGTTGCCGTCCGGCATGCCCAGCGCGCGGGCCTGGTCGCGGGACACGACCGCGTCGATGTCGCCGAGGCCCATCGACGCGTACGCGCCGACGCGCACCCGCCCCGGGCCGGCGCTGCGGCCCGCCTCGACGACCGAGCCGAGCTGGAACGCCCCGCCGCGGCCCTCCTCGAACGAGACGGCCAGGCCGCCGGACGCGATCGTCTGCCACAGCTGGTCGGACTCGGCCGTCGGCTCCGGCGCGAACGCCCGGAACCGCGACGGGTCCACGCCGAGCAGCCCCAGGCGGCGCCCGCCGACGTTGGCGCGGGCGGCGTCCACGACCGTGATCCCGGCGACGCCCTTGAGGCCCTTCGCGCGCTCGACGGCCTCGGGCGGCAGCGACGACGTCCCGGCGACCAGCAGGTGCGGGGTGTACCGGCGGGTCAGCGGCGCGACCGCCGGGGCCTGCGCGGCGCCCCGCTCCACCGACACCAGGGCGTCGGCGCGGGCCGGTTTCTCGCCCGGCCGGCCGGACACGACCAGCACGATGTCGGCGGCCAGCGTGCACACGATGCCCGCCGCGATGCCCACGCAGAGCGCCCTGCCGCGCCGTCGCATCCCGCCCTCGATCCCGGCCCGATCCCGTCTGTGGTCCTCGCCGCATCGTAGGCGAGCGCGGCGGGTCCCGGCATCCACTGCCCGCCGCGGCGAGACCGGCGCCGGGCGGATCAGCGCGCGTCGCGGCGGAGGACGACGAGGGCGACGTCGTCCTCCCGGTGGCCGAACTCGGCGATGACGCGGTCGCCGAACCGGTCGGCCTCCTCGTCCGCGCCGTCCACGCCGATCGCGAGGAGCCGCAGCCGCTCCAGGTTGTCGGCCAGCGGGATGCCGCGGTCCTCGATCAGCCCGTCGGTGAGGAGCACGACGGTGCCGCCGGGCGGCACCTGCGTCTTCTCGACCGCCACCCCGCTCGTGTCGGGCGGCTCCCGGGGGAAGCCGAGGAGCAGGCCGCCGCCCCGGCCGTAGCGGGCGTCCCCGCCGGAGACGTGCAGCGGCGGGAGGTGCCCGGCGCTGGCGATGTGCGCGGCGCCGCTCAGCGGGTCGAGCGTCATCAGGCACATGGTGGCGGTCTGGTCGTCGTGGTAGCGCTCCAGCACGTCGTTGAGCAGCCGCAGGATCGTGACGGAGTCGTGCCCCTCGGCGGCGAACGCGCGCAGCGCGTGCCGGATCTCCGCCATGACGGTCGCCGCGTGCAGCGAGTGCCCCTGCACGTCCCCGATGGCCACCAGCACCCGGTCGCCGCGGTCGAGGACCTCGTAGAAGTCGCCGCCGACCTCGGCCTGGTCGCTCGCTGGCTCGTAGCGGACGGCCAGCGACCAGCCCGGGACGGGCGGCAGCGACGAGGGCAGCAGGCTGTGCTGGAGGGTGAGCGAGGTCGTGTGCTCCACGGTGTAGGACCGCAGCGCCTCCATCGCGAGCGCCACCGCCTGCCCGAGCTGCCGGAGCAGGTTGACGTCGTCGTCCGAGCGGGCGGCGCGGCCCGCGAGCGCGACGCCGATCGGCGGGCGGCCGTGCCTGAACCGCGACACCACCAGCGTGACGTCGCTGTCCGCGACGCTGTCGGGCAGCAGGACGAGCCACTCCTCCAGCGGCACCCGGGCGACCTCGGTGCCGGTGTCGCCGCCCAGCCTCGCCAGCTCGGCCATGCGTTCGGGCACGTCCGGCGGGCAGCCGCGGCGCCACGGCCCGATGCCGAGCTCGACGGTCCGCCGGACGCGGCCGTCCGGCGGCAGCACGAACACCGTGGCCGGCGTCCCGAAGATCATGAAGGCGCCGCGGGCGGCGACCGCCGCCAGGTCGTCGAAGGACGCGGCCGAGTTGATCGCCAGGGACGTGCGGGTGAGCTCGGCCATCCGGGCGGCCATCCGCTCGGCGCGGCGGCGGGCCTGGTAGTAGCGCAGCATCGCCTCGACCGTGGCGAGGAACTCGCCGGGGTCGATCGGGTCGGTCATGTAGGCGTCGGCGCCGCGGCGCAGGCCCGCGGTGCGGTCGGCGGCCTCGACGGCCTGCGCCGAGATGTGGATGACCGGCAGCGACCTGGTGTCCGGCGCGGCCTTGATCCGCTCGCACACCTCGATGCCGCTCATGTCCGGCAGCCGGACGTCCAGCACCACCAGGTCGACGGCGTGCTCGACCAGCCTGCTCCAGGTCTCCGCCGCCGACGCGGCCTCCACCACGGTGTGGCCCGCGCGCCGCAGCCAGCTGCCGATGATGTACCGCTTGGTGTCGTTGTCGTCGACCACCAGCGTCGTCGCCACGGCCGTCACCCCCCGTCCCCGGTGTCGCGTCCCCCGTCCCTTGGGCGCGCGGCCTCGCGCGCCATGCGGACCGCCTCGGCGAGCGTCTCCGGGCCGATCCGGTCCTTGCTCAGCACCCCGCCCGCGCGCCCCAGCCGCGGATCACCGCCCGCGCCGGGCTCCGGGCCCGGCCCCTGGACGGTCACGTCCGACGCGGTCACCACCACCACCGGCACGTCCCGCGGCAGCCGGGTGAGGACCTCGTACCCGTCCAGGCCCGGCATCCGCAGGTCCAGCAGGACGAGGTCGGGCGGGTCGGCGGCGGCGCACTCCACGGCGGTGCGGCCGTCGGCGCATTCGGTGACCCGGTCGGCGGCGTCCGCCACCAGGCCCCGCAGGACGCGGCGGGCCGGGACGTCGTCGTCCACGATCAGCACGTGCCCGAGGGCGTCCAGCGGCTCGAACGGCGGCAGCCGCAGCGTCACCGCCGTGCCCTCGCCGACCGTGCTGTCGACGGACAGGTCGCCGCCGAGCGCCCGGGCGAGGCGCAGCGCGTAGGGGAGGCCGAGGCCCGTCCCGCCCGCCTCGCTGCCGGGCACGCGGAAGAACTCCTCGAAGATCCGCGCCTGGTCGGCGGGCGCGATGCCCGGGCCGGTGTCGGACACGACGAACTCGGTGTGCCCCGGCACCGCCCGCGCCGCCACCCGCACGCCGCCCTCCGCGGTGAACTTCAGGCCGTTGCTCACCAAATTCCGCAGGATGCGGGTGAGCATCTCCGCGTCGGTGACGACGACGGGCGGCGCGGCGGCGGCGTCCACGGCGAGCGTCAGCCCCGCCTGCTCGGCCATCGGGCGCAGCTGCTCGGACAGCTCGTCCAGCAGCGCCGGGACACGCACCGGCGCGCGCCGCGGCTCCAGCCCGCCGCGCTCGGCCTTGGCGATGTCCAGTAGCTCGTTCACCAGCGCCAGCATCGATTCGGCGGTGTCGCCGATCAGGGTGATCTGCTGGCGCTGCTCGGCGGTGAGCGGCTCGGCGGCGGGGTCCAGCAGCAGCCGGACGAGCCCGATGACGCTGTTCATCGGGGTGCGCAGCTCGTGGCTGACCGCCGCCCAGAACCGGTTCTTGGCCTCGCCCAGCCGCTGCAGCTGGTCGGACTTCTCCTCCAGCTCCGCGTACAGTGCCACGACGCCGCGGTTGGTCTCCTCCAGCTCCTCGGAGAGCTCGTTGTAGAGCGCCATCACGCCCTCGTTCGTCGCCTCCAGCTCGGTGTTGAGGGACTGCAGCTCCTCCCGCTGCCGCTGGACGTCCTCCAGCGCCGCCATCAGATCGGCGTTCTGCGTCCGCAGCTCCTCCAGCGCGGGGACGGGTCTGAGGCGGCCGAGCCGGTCGCGCAGGCCGGCGTCGCCGGGCGGCTCAGCGCCCGCGGGCAGGTTCTTGCGGAGCCGGACGCGGACGCCGTCCTCGGTGGCCTCGTGCTCGACCCGGCTCAGCAGCCGCGAGATCGCGGCCTCGCACTCCGCCGCCCCGTCCATGCTGGTCCGGGGCACGAGGGTCAGCTCGATCACCAGCCCGGGCGGGTGCTCGCGGTCGAGGACGAACGCGACCGACACCCGGTCCGAGCACGCGTACAGCGCGCGCCCGGCCTCGCTGAGCGCGGTGGCGACGCGGACCTGGTCCTGGCCGGGGAGGCCCACCTCGGCGGCGACGCGGCGGCCGATCTGCCGGACGGCGAACACGCCCGCCTCGTCGGTGATCTCGATCCGGAGCAGCTCGCCGGGCGCGCCGCCGCCGCTCACGCGGGCACCTCCCACCCGGACGTCGTGACGGCGAGCACGGAGCGGTCGTCGTGGCGCGTCCCCGCGTCGCGCAGGACGCTCGCCGCGATCAGCAGCGGGTCGCGGCCGAGCAGTCCCGGCTGGTCGGCGAGCCCCCAGCGGCCCGTGAGCCCGTCCGAATGGAGCACCACCACCGCGCCCGGCGGCAGGGGGTAGTCGTGCTCCCTGATCCGCTCGGCGTGCGACCCCACGATCCCGGGGACGGAGACCATGCCGTGCCGGCGCTCCGGCCCGACGATCCACGCGGCGACGTTCCCGACCCCGGCGAACCGCACCCGCCCGGCCGCCGGCTCGATCGCGGCGACCGCGACGGCCCCGCCGCGGGTGGAGGCCATCCGCCGGTGCGCGCACCGCAGCACGTCCGCGGGACGCGACGGCGACGCGACCTCGTGCGCCGCCCGGACCGCGGCGGACGCCGCCCGGGCCGCCAGCGGGCCGTGCCCGAGGCCGTCGCAGAGCATCGCGTAGACGGTGCCGTCCACCAGCCGGGCCGTGTAGGCGTCGCCGCACTCCTCCTCGCCGTCGAGCGTCACGGTCAGCCCCGCGATCGGCGGCATCGCGCCCGGCGCCCGAGGCGCGTCGCCGGGCGGCCGGAACCGCGCGTACAGGACGGTGCCGGCCCGCGGACGGGAATACAGGCCGCTGTGGTCGGCGAGCCGCTCGATCGAGCCGAGCCCGAGCCCGAGCGTGCCGCTGGTGGAGTAGCCGTCGGTCCGGGAGACGGGCACGTCGGCGATGCCGGGCCCGTGGTCGACGCAGACGAACTCCAGCGCGGCGGCGCCCCCCTCCCGGACGATGCGCAGCAGCATCTCGCCCCGCAGCGCGTGCTTGACGAGGTTCGTGGCCGCCTCGGTCGCCGCGAGCTGCACCTGCCCGAGCCGCTCCCCGCCGAACCCGAGCCGCTCGGCGAGCGCGGTGATCCGCCGCCGCACGCCCGCCGGGGCGCTCGGCTCCTCCACCCGCACCCGCAGCGATTCGCCCGCGTGCGGGCTCGTCGTCCATCCGGCGCTCAGCGGCTCCATTTGGCCACCGTCACCGTGGTGCCCTTTCCCGGCTCGCTCCGCAGGTCGAACTCGTCGCTGAGCCTGCGCGCCCCGGACAGGCCGAGGCCGAGCCCGGCCCCGCTCGTCCAGCCCTCGCCGAGCGCCTGCTCCACGTCCGCGATCCCGGGGCCTTCGTCGGTGAACACGATCCGCACGCCCCGGCCGCCCCGCGCGCCGGTCGCCTGCACCACCCGCATCGTGCCGCCGCCGCCGTGCGCGTAGGTGTTGCGCGCCAGCTCGCTGGCCGCGGTGACGATCTTTGTCTGGTCGACCAGGGACAGCCCGGCCGCCGCCGCGGCGGCCCGCACGAGCTGCCGGACGCGGACCACGTCGTCGTTCGACGCGATGGGCACCTCCTCCCCGGGCGCCCCGCCGCCGGACGTTCCGTCGCCGGGCGGGGTCGTCATGGGGCGCCCGCCGCGGCGGGCCGGGCGCCGAGCAGCCGCATGCCCTCCTCCAGGTCCAGCGCGGTGCGCACGCCGCCCAGCGACAGGCCCAGCTCGACCAGCGTGATCGCCACCGCCGGGCGCATCCCGACGACGACGGTCTCGGCGTCCATCAGCCGCGACATGGCGGCGATGGTGGCGAACATGCGGCCGATGAAGGAGTCGACGATGTCCACCGCCGTGATGTCGATGATCACACCGTGCGCACCGGCGGCGACGATCCGGTCGGCGAGGTCCTCCTGCAGCGCGAGGACGGTCTGGTCCTGCAGGTCGACCTGGATCGACACGAGCAGGACGTCCCCGATCTTGAGAATCGGCACGTGTTCCATCAGCCCTCCGCCCGCGCCTCGCCGCTGTTGCGGGGGGTGTGGGGGGTCGTCGCCCCGCAGGCGACAGGCCGGCGGACCACGCGCAGGCCGCTGCGTTCGAGGACGTAGGCGAGCGCGTCGGCCAGGCTCGACTTGGTGACGATGTCGCCGAACTCGATGCCGAGCGCCACGATCGTCTGCGCGATCTGCGGCCGGATCCCCGAGATCACGCAGTGCGTGCCCATCAGCCGGGCCGCCATCACCGTCTTCATCAGATGCTGGGCGACCTCGGTGTCCACGGCGGCCACGCCGGTGATGTCGATCACCGCGAACCGGGAGCGGGTCTCCACCAGCGTCTCCAGCAGCGTCTCCATGACGACCTGCGTGCGGGCGGAGTCCAGCGTGCCGACCAGCGGGACGCCGACGACGCCGTCCCACAGCTTCACCACGGGCGTGGACAGTTCGAGGAGCTGCTCGGCCTGGTCCGCGATGACCTGCTCGCGAGCCGACGCGTACGTCTCGAACGTCGCCAGCCCCAGCTCGTCGACGAAGGACGAGAAATCGATCAGCTCGCTGTAGGCGCGCTGGTCCCGGGTCTTCCTGACCTCCTCGTACAGCGACTGCTTCAGCGCGAACACGCCGATCGCGGTCTCGGTCGGGCTGAACCCCTGCCGGGCCCGGCCGCGGGATATCTCCGCGAGCGCCGCGCGCAGCTCGCCCGCGGCGGTGTCGTCACCGCCGAGCGCGCGTTCGACCAGCTCGTAGAGCTCGGTCAGCTCCGAGCGGAGCTCCCGCTCGGTGATCCGGCCGCGGACGCCCTCGCCGACCAGCTCGATCCACCGGTTCAGTACCGGGTCCCGCCAGGCGCCCAGCAGTTGCGTGATGTCCCTGCCGCCCGAGCCGTCGGTCATGTGCCGCGCCCCCATCCGTCCGCACGGCGGCGCGGGATCCGTCCGCGCGGGTCGCTCAGGCGTCCGTCCCGGTCGCGCCGCCCGGTGTTCACCCGCTCAACCGTAACCGGCGGGTGGGCCCGCCCCGCCGGGGATGACCTGGACGTTTACCGGGGATGACCGCTTTTTTGGCTATGCCGTGCCCGGGTCAATCCCACCAAAAGGACCAGTTCGTCTTGCCGCGGATCTCCTCGGCGTACCCGGCGAGGGTGCCGGGGCCCTGGAAGAGGATGTCGGGGCAGAACGTCCAGTGCTCGGCCGCGACCTGGACGGCGTGCCGCGTCGTGATCGGCGGCGCGGCGACGCTGAGCTCCAGCGTGTTGAACCCCAGCCCGACGACGCGGGCGCCGAAGCGGTCCTCCCAGCCGCGCAGGACGGCCGACAGCGGCGCCGTCCACTCGTTGTGGTTGAGGGCGCCCTGCCAGCCGACGGCGGTGAGCGTGTCGGCGCCGCGGTCGACGGCGACCAGCCCCAGCGAGAGACCGCGGCCGGCGAGCACGCGGGCGTACCGGTCGGCCATGGCGTCCGGGTCGTCGACCGGGACGCCCGGCGCGGCCGGGCCGGGGCAGTGCCGCCCGAAGGGGGCCAGGTCGTCGAGGTCCTCGTCGGCGGCCAGCTCCGACCAGTCCGACCAGACCTCGGACATGAACGCCTGCGGGACGTAGTCCCCGATCTCCGCCACCGGCTCGGGCGCGATCTGGCCCGACGCCCAGGGCTGGTCGGACTCGTCCATCAGCAGCGGCCAGAGGCCCGACCGGGCGTGCTCGGCGCGGAGCCTGCCCCACAGCTCGCCGCGGACGGGCTCGTCGCTCAGCCAGAACGCCGGGCGCAGGAGCGGGCGCCGCTGCGGGTACCCGGGGTCGGGCCAGACCAGGTCCCCCTCGGGCAGCGGCACCGACAGCGTCCGCTCCACGTCGCCGTCCCGCGACGGGTCGAACAGCTGCGGCAGGTCGCCCGGCAGGCGCCGGACCTCGACATCATCCATTTCACGCCGTTCCGGTACAGAGCATCGCCAACGGGATCTTGGCAATGACCGATGGTAACGGCGCCGGGCCCGCCCGGGTGGCCGACCCGGGCGGTTCGTTCGCCGACTCAGCGCTCGCGGCGCCCCCGGACCAGGTAGTCGATCACCAGGGCGACGACGCCGAGCCCGGTGGCCGTGCTGACGGCGGCCTCGGTCCAGGCGTCCCGCAGGGCCACGTTCGAGAGGACGTTGACGGCGATGAGGACGCCGGCGATCGTCCAGCGGGTGGAGTTGCTCATGGTCCCGTGCCCTTCTAGGAGATGGTGGGGGAGGTGCGGCGGCGCAGGACGGCCCGCGCCGGCAGCAGGATCGCGGCGGCCCCGGAACCGGCCACGCAGGTGAGGATCGCCGCGGCCGTCGGCGGCGGGACCCACGGCAGCGGGACGCCGGTGACCGCCGCCGCGAACGCGGGCAGCGTCACCGCGGCGATGAGCGCCCCGGCCGCGACGCCGGTGCCGAGGACGATCGCCGCCTCCAGCCGCAGCATCCGCAGCACCTGGCCGCGGGTCGCGCCGACCAGCCGCAGCAGCGCGAACTCGCGCCGCCGCGCCGCCGTCGCCAGCGCCAGCGTCGTGACGAGCCCGATGAGGATGAACCCCGTGATCGCGGCGACGACGACCTGGTTGACGAAGCCCTGGAGCCGGATCTCCCGCGACAGTTCCGCGCCGAACGCGTCGGGTGAGACCGCCCGGGCTCCGGGGTGGGCGGCGGTGACCGCCCGCAGGTCGGCGTCCTTCCCGCGGACGAGGACGTGGTCGTCCAGCGGCGAGGACGAGTGCGCGGCCACCAGGTCGCGGGGGAGGAGCACGTCGCCGAACCCGAGGCCCCGGTCGTAGACGGCGACGACCCTGGCCTTGATCGCCGTCCCGTCGCCGAGCGACAGCGACACCGTGGAGCCGACGTCGTGTCCGCCCGCGACGTCGCGGCTGAGCGCGACGGCGTCGCCCCGCAGGCCGGCGAGGCCGCCGGACGTCACCTTCGGGTCCATGGTCGCGGCGGCGTCCGCGCCGACGCCGCGGGCGCTGAGCGACTGGAGGGTCTGCTCGCCCAGCGCCGTGACCGGCATGATCACGGTGGTGCGCTTGACCGGGGTCGCGGCCGTCACGCCGGGCGCGCGGCGCGCCGCCTCGGCGACGCCCCGCGGGAGCCCGGGACCGGACGGCACGATGATCCGGTCGGCGCGGTTGCCGGCCTCCGCCTGCCCGCGCGTCGCGTGCGCGACCGTCGAGTGCGCGAACAGCTGGACGCTCGCGAACGCCACCGCCAGCGCCACCGGCGTGATCAGCGACCCCGCGCGGAGGGCGGCGGCTCCGGCGGAGTGCTGCGCCATCCCTCCCGCGATCGGCGATACCGTCCGGGCCGCGCGGCCCAGCACCCGGGCGCCGAACCGCGCCACCAGCGGGCCCAGCAGCGCGGTCGCGACGATCAGCGCCATGACCAGTCCGCCCACGGACGCGGCGGCGTCGGGCCCGGTCGCCGTGGTCGAGAACCCCAGCGCGTTCAGCCCGAGGACGAGGAACACGACGCCGGAGATGAGCCGCCAGCGGGGCAGCCGGGCCGGTTCGACGGCCGCCTCCCCGAGCGCCTGCACCGGACGGATCCGCGACACCCGCAGCGAGGCGAGGAACGCGGTGGCGACGGCGGCGAGCAGCGTCACGGCGAACGCGGCCAGCACCGGGAGCGGGCCGAGCGCCAGGCCGAACCCGTCCGGCAGGACGCCCTCGCGCGCCATCGCTCCGTGCATCGCCGCGCCGAGCCCCAGGGACAGGACGCCCCCGGCGAGCGCCGCTGGCGCGCCGATCCTCGCCGTCTCGCGGACGAGACGTCCCCTGACCTGCCCGGGCGTCGCACCCACCGTCCGGAGCAGCGCGAACTCCCGCATCCGCTCCCGCACCGACAGGACGATCAGCCCGCCGGCCACCACCAGCGCCGTCATGATCGCGACACCGCCGAGCGAGAGGGAGATCTCCACCATGTCGGGCCGCGCGGCGGCGACGGCCGGGTTCTCGGCGTCGCCGCGCGCGGCGCCGGTCGCCACCGTCAGGCCGCCGGGCGCGGCCTCGCGGAGCGCCTTCTCGTCGAGGTCGTCGCCGATCAGCGCCAGCGCGTCGGCCTGGCCGGGATGCCCGTACAGGGCGGCCGCCGCCGGAGTGGTGAAGAACGCCGCGTCCGGTCCGGAGCCGACGACGCCCACGACCCGGTACGGGCGGGCGGCCCTGTCGGTTTGGATCCGGATCAGGTCGCCCGGCCGGGCGCCCGCGGCCTTGCTCATGACGACCTCGTCCGGCGCCCGCGGGGCGCGGCCCGCGCTCAGCCTGTACGGGCGCAGCGCGGCCGACTCCCAGCCGTGGCCCGTCACCGCCCGCCCCGAGGGGAGGACGACCGGGAACGACACGTCCGCGACGACGTCACGCACGCCCGGCACGGCCCGCAGCCTCGCCGCCGCGGCGACCGGGATCCGGGCGCGTTCGGTCAGCGGGCGGCTCTCCGCCTCGGGCTCGGACCCGAGCCGCTTCATCCGCCGCTCGACGCTCTGCGGCCCCGTCACGACCGCCGCCGCGCCGCCGAACCGCTCGACCGGGGCGTGCGCCCGCAGCGCCGACTCCAGCAGCACCCCGCACGCCCCGACCAGCGCCGCCGCGAACAGCAGCGTCGCGAAGATCCCGGCGAACAGGCCCCGGCTCACAGCGTCTCCCAGCGGTCCAGGACGGTGGCGACCGTCGGCGCTTCCAGCTCGCCGGCGACGCGTCCGCGGCTGAGGAACACGACGGAGTCGGCCCACGCGGCGGCCACCGGATCGTGGGTGACGAGCACGATCGTCTGGCCGGTCAGATCGGCCGCCTCGCGCAGCATGCGCAGCACGCCGCGGGCCGTGCGCGGGTCGAGCGCGCCGGTCGGCTCGTCCGCGAAGACGACCTCCGGACGGGTGATCAGCGCGCGGGCGAGGGCCGCGCGCTGCTGCTGCCCGCCCGACAGCTCCGGCGGACGGTGCCGCAGCCGGTCGGCCAGGCCCACGCGGCGGACGACCTCGTCCAGCCACCCGGGCTCGGCCTCCGCGCCGCCGAGCCGCAGCGGGAGCGTGATGTTCTGCTCGACGTCCATGGACGGGATCAGATTGAACGCCTGGAAGACGAACCCGATCCGCTCGCGGCGCAGCCGCGTCCGCTTGGCCTCGCTCAACCGGCCGATGTCCACGCCGCCCACCCGGACCACGCCGCCGCTCGGACGGTCCAGCCCCGACGCGCAGTGCAGGAACGTGCTCTTGCCCGATCCGGACGGCCCCATCACCGCCGTGAACGTGCCGCGCCGGAACGTGCGGGTGACCCCGTCCAGCGCCCGCACCGGGCCGTACGTCTTGGTGACCGACTCCAGCGCCACCGCCTCTTGCGAGCCGATGGCGCCACCGGTGGTGGTCTCGGCCGTCATCGCCGTCATGGGTCCCCCTGGTCGGATGCCGCCTCTCACCTCGTCGAACCTAGATTCCGGGAGGGGCCGGGCACATGGGCGCGGACTCCCGAATCGGTGGTGTAGCGGGCTACACCACCGGCCTGGGTGCGGGCCCGGGTGCGCGGGTCCGCGGCGTCCCCTACCGTGGCGGCGAGGGACATGACCGGAGATATCAGCGGGGCATTCAGGCGCAGCGCGCACGCGACCGGGCAGCTGGCGGGCGGGCTGCGCACCGCCGTGCCCGCGCTGCTCGGGCTCGCCCCGCTGGCGGCGTTCCTGGTGCTGATCGTCCTCGTGCTGCCGTGGCTGCCGACCGCGGTGAAGCCGCTGCGGGCGCTCGCGAACGCCGAGCGGCGCCGGGCCGGCCGGATCCTCGGCCGCGAGATCCCCGAGCCGTACCGGCCGATGCGCGGGGAGGGCGCCGGAGAGGCGCGCCGCCTCCTCCGGTCGCCGGACACCTGGCGGGACGTCGCCTGGATGGTCGCGCACGGGTTCACCGGCCTCCAGGCCGCCGCGATCGGAGTCATGATCTGGCCGGCGATCCCGTACACGCTGTCGCTGCCGCTGTGGTGGTGGGCGGTGCCCGAAGGGTCCACGTCGGCGTTCATCGTGCTGGACGGCTGGCCGAAGGCGCTGACGATGCCGTTCCTCCAGGGCGCCTTCAACCTGGCCGTCCTGCTGTGGCTGGTGCCGCGGCTCGCCCGCTGGCAGGCCCGCCTCGCCGAGGCGCTGCTCGGCCCCACGCGCCGCACGAGCCTCACCGAACGGGTCGAGGAGCTCACCGAGACCCGCGCCGAGGCTCTGGAGGCGCACGGCGCCGAGCTGCGCCGCATCGAGCGCGACCTGCACGACGGGACGCAGGCCCAGCTCGTCGCCGCCGCCCTCCGCCTCGGGCTCGCCGACCGCCGCTTCGACGCCGACCCCGACGCGGCACGCGCGCTGTTCCTGGAGGCCAGGGACGGCGTCGAGGAGGCCCTCGCCCAGCTCAGGACGGTGGTCCGCGGCATCTACCCGCCGATCCTGTCCGACCGGGGCCTCGCCGGGGCCCTCGGCGCGCTCGCCGCCGCCGCGCCGATCCCCATCGACCTGGGCATCGAGATCGACCACCGCGCGCCCGCCGCCGTCGAGGCCGCCGCCTACTTCGTCGTCGCCGAGGCCCTCACCAACATCGCCAAGCACAGCGGCGCCCGCCGCGGCCTGGTCAGGGTCCGCCGCGAACCCGCCCGGCTCACGATCACCGTGCGGGATGATGGCAAGGGCGGCGCCGACCCCGGCCGCGGCAGCGGCCTCGCCGGCATCCGCCGCCGGGTGGCCGCGCTCGACGGCGCCACCCGCATCGACAGCCCCGACGGGGGAGGGACGACGCTCGAAGTGGACCTGCCGTGCGGATCGTGATCGCCGAGGACAACGTGCTGCTCCGCGAGGGCCTCGTCCTGCTGCTCACCTCGGACGGCCACGAGGTCGTCGCCGTCGCCGGCAGCGGGCCCGACGTGCTGCCCGCGCTGCTGGAGCACCGGCCGGACGCCGCCGTCCTCGACGTCCGGCTGCCGCCCGGGTTCCGGGACGAGGGCCTGCGCGCCGCCGTCGAGGCCCGCAAGCGGCTGCCCGGGCTCCCCGTCCTCGTGCTGTCCCAGTACGTCGAGGAGACCTACGCCGCCGAGCTGCTCGCGGGCGGCGCCGAAGGCGTCGGCTACCTGCTCAAGGACCGGGTGAGCCGCGTCGGCGAGTTCCTCGACGCGCTGTCCCGCGTCGCCGCCGGGGGCACCGCGCTCGACCCCGAGGTCGTGTCGCAGCTGATGACGTCCCGGCACGACCCGCTCCAGGCCCTCACGCCCCGCGAGCGCGAGGTCCTCGGCCTGATGGCGCAGGGCCTCGACAACGCCACCATCGCCGCCACCCTGGTCATCACCGAGCGGTCCGTCAGCAAGCACATCGGCGCGGTGTTCGCCAAGCTCGGCCTGCCGCCCAGCGACAGCGGCCACCGCCGCGTCCTGGCCGTCCTGGCGTACCTGAACTCGTGACCCCCAACCATGCGGGCTGGGCGCCGCGGGTCCGGCGGGCGGTGCGGGCCCTGCTGCTGGACGGCGACGCGCTGGTCCTGCTGCGCCGCACGCGCCCGGGCCGTCCCGTCTACCACACCACCCCCGGCGGCAAGATCGAACCCACGGACGCGTCCCCCGAGGCGGCGCTGCGGCGCGAACTGGACGAGGAGCTCGGCGCCACCGCCGGGCCCGTCCGCCGCGTCTTCGCGTGCGGCGAGCAGGTCCCCGGCCTGTACCGGCTCAACACCTTCTACGTGTGCCGCCTGGTCACGATGGACCTGTCCCGCAGGCACGGCCCCGAGTTCGACGACCCCGCCAAGGGCCGCTACGACCCCGACCGCATCCCCTGCACGGCCGCCGGGCTGGCGTCCATCGACCTCATCCCCGGGAAGCTCGCCGCCTACCTCCACGACCACGCCGCCGACCTGCCCGGGCTCGTCCCCTAGCGGGCGAGCCCGTCGAGGATGTAGCCCAGGCCCTGGGCGAAGGCGGCGTCCCAGTCGTCGCCCCGCAGGTGGCCGTGCGCGGCGAGCGCTGGATACCGGTCGCGGTTGAGGGCGAGATGCTCCGCCGCCTTCTGGGCCGCGGGTTCCTCGTCGTCCCGGACGCCGATCTGCATGAGCGCCGAGCCGATGACGTAGTTGGCGACCGCGTACGCCGCGGCGGCGAGGCGCGGGCCGGTCATCCCCGTGGTGGCCAGCGCGGCGTAGAGGAAGTCGGTGCGGGCCAGGACGTTGGGGCCGAGCAGCGGGCGGCCGCCGAGGATCGACGCCGACCACGGATGGTCGAGCATCGCGCGCCGCCATCCGGTCATGAGCGCGACCACGTCGGCGCGCCAGTCCGGTCCCGCGTCCGGTAGCGGGACGTCGCCGAAGATGGCGTCGAGCGCGAGTTCCAGCACGTCGTCCTTCGTCTCGACGTGCCAGTAGAGGGTCGTGGACCCGGTGTCCAGGCGCTCGGCGAGCCGCCGCATCGTCAGCCGTCCCGCGCCCTCCTCGTCCAGCAGCGCGACGGCCTCGGCGACGATCCGCTCGCGGGTCAGGGGCGGCGCCTCCCGGCGGGGGCGGTCCTTCCGCAGCCACACGCTCTCGGTCATGCGCGCCAGGCTAGTACATTGGACGGGAACCGGATTAGCGGTCCAGTAACTCGAACAGCGTACGAGGGAGTGCCGTGGGGCATATCGAGGTGAGCCACCTGACGTACGCGCCGCCCGGCGGCCGGGTTCTGCTGGACGGCGTCTCGTTCCGCATCGGAGCCGGGGCCAAGGCGGCGCTCGTCGGCCCGAACGGCGCCGGGAAGACCACGCTGCTGCGCATGATCGCGGGCGACGTCCAGCCGTCGGACGGCGTCGTGACCAGTTCGGGCGGCCTCGGCGTCATGCGCCAGTTCATCGGCAATATCCGCGACGACCGCACCGTCCACGACCTGCTCCTGTCGGTCGCGCCAGAGCGCGTGCGAACCGCCGCGGCCGAACTCGCCAGGGCGGAGTCCGAACTGGGCGAGAGCGAGGAGAGCCAACTCGCCTACGCCCAGGCCATCACCACCTACACCGACGCGGGCGGATACGACATCGAGGTCGTCTGGGACACTTGCACGACCGCCGCGCTGGGGCTGCGCTTCGACGCGGCGAAGGCCCGCCCGGTGACGACGCTGTCGGGCGGCGAGCAGAAACGCCTCGTCCTGGAGGCTCTGCTACGCGGCCCGGACGAGGTCCTCCTCCTGGACGAGCCCGACAACTACCTGGACGTGCCCGGCAAGGAATGGCTGGCCGAGAAGATCCGCGGCACGAACAAGACCGTCCTGCTCGTCTCCCACGACCGGCAACTGCTCGCCGACGCGGCCGACCGGATCGTCACGGTCGAATCGCGCGACGTCTGGGTGCACGGCGGCGGATTCGCGGGCTACGCCCAGGCCCGCCGCGACCGCACCGAACGCCTTCACGAACTGCGGCGCCGCTGGGACGACGAGCACGCGCGCCTCAAAGGTCTCGTCCACACGCTCCGCCAGCGGGCCGCCAACAATGACGCGGTCGCCTCGTCCTACCAGGCCGCCCGCACCCGGTTGCAGCGCTTCGAGGAGGCGGGGCCGCCGCAGAGCGCCCCCAAGGAGCAGAACGTGCGGATGCGGCTGCGGGGCGGCCGCACCGGGAAGCGCGCCCTCGTCTGCGAGTCGCTCGAACTGACCGGGCTGACGCGTCCCTTCGACGTCGAGGTCTGGTACGGCGAGCGCGTCGCCGTTCTCGGCTCGAACGGCTCCGGCAAGTCGACCTTTCTGCGCCTGCTCGCCGGTGAGGACGTTCCACATGACGGCGTTCACCGGCTGGGCGCGCGGGTCGTGCCGGGCCTTTTCGTCCAGACGCACGCGCGCCCCGATCTGCAGGGCCGCACGCCTGCGCAGATCCTGATGGCGGAGAACGCGCTGACCCGCAACGACGCCATGGCGGCGCTCGCCCGCTACGAACTCGCTCCCGCGGGGTCCCGCCCGTTCGAGACCCTTTCGGGAGGCCAGCAGGCCCGGCTGCAGATACTCCTGCTGGAACTGTCGGGCGCGACCCTGCTCCTCCTGGATGAGCCGACCGACAACCTCGACCTCGCCAGTGCCGAGGCGTTGCAGGAGGGCTTGGCGGCCTATTCGGGCACCGTCCTGGCGGTGACCCACGACCGCTGGTTCGCCGCCGACTTCGACCGCTACCTCGTCTTCGGCTCCGGCGGCGAGGTCAACGAGTCGGACACTCCGATTTGGCGCGCCGACATGGCCGGGTTGTGATAGCGGGCGAACGGAACGGTATTTGATCGTCCCGCCTCGGGGGGAGAGGCTGAGCCTGACCGCGAGGGGGAGGGGACGGGCGATATGGGCGGCTGGCCGGGCAGCGAGCTGAGCGACGAGGAACTCGACGTCGCGTACAACGTGCGGCGGAAGGCCGGAGCGGAACTCTTCGAACGGCATCTGGCCCGTTACAGATCCGAATCGGAGCGGGCCGTCGCGGGCCTTCCCGGGCATCCCGGTGTCGTCTACGACGAGGCGAGCGGCGAGCGCCTCGACGTCTGGGGCGTCGGCGGCGACGGCCTCAGACCGGCGTTCGTCTTCTTCCACGGCGGGTACTGGTTCGCGCTGTCGCGGGAGGACTCCTCCTTCATGGCGCGGACGCTCCACGAGCAGGGCATCGCCACCGTCGTCCCCGACTACACGCTCGCCCCGAAGGCGACGCTGGAGGAGATCGTCCGGCAGGCGCGGGCGGCGGTCGCGTGGGTGCACCGGCACGGGCGCGAGCACGGGCTCGACCCGGACCGGATCGTGGTCGGCGGCAGCTCGGCGGGCGGGCATCTGGCCGGGATGACGATGGCCGGCCGCTGGCAGGAGCCGCTCGGCCTCCCCGGCGACGTCGTCAAGGCGGCGATGCCGATCAGCGGGCTGTTCGACATCCGCCCGATCACCCGCATCTACGTGAACGACTACCTGCACCTGGACGAGGAGCGCGCGGCGGCGCTGAGCCCCGCCCTGCTGCCCGCGGACCGGCGGTGCCCCGCCGTGTTCGCCGTGGCGGAGAACGACGGCGACGGCTTCCTGGCCCAGTCCCGGCGGTTCCAGCCGCAGTGGGACGCGGGCGACCTGATCGTCGTCCCGGGCCGCGACCATTTCGACGTCGTCCTCGACCTCGCCGACGCGGAGTCGGCGCTCGGCGGGGCGCTGGTCGATCTCGTCCGGTCCGTGTGATCAGGCCACCGCGCCGGTGATCTCGGCGGCCTCCTGCCGGAGGTGGTCGAGCATCAGCCGCGCGGACGGCGTCGGGGCCCGGTGCGCCGGGAGCGTCACGCCCACCTGGCGCCGGACGGTCTCCAGCGGCACCGGCAGCGGCGCGATGTCGGCGTCGGTCCGGGCGACCAGCTCGGGCAGCGCGGCGATCATGTCGGTGTCGCGGACGAGGGTCCGGACGGTCAGCACCGACGTGCACTCGACCAGGTTCCCCGGCGGGACGAGCCCCTCCGCGCGGAACACCTGCTCCAGCTCGGTGCGCAGCGCCGTCTGCTCCAGCGGCAGCACCCACGGGTAGCCGAGCAGGTCGGCGAGGCGGAGGTCCGGGCGGGCGCGGGCCGGGTGGTCGCGGCGGGCGACGAGCCGGACGGGCTCCCCGTAGAGGGTGATCTGCCGGACGCCGCGCAGGTCGCCGATCGGGTTGAGGCGGCCGAGGATCAGGTCGATCTCCCCGTCGAGCAGGCGCGGGACCTGGGCGTCGAACGTCGCCTCCTGGACGATCACCGTGATGCCCGGACGGTCCCGCTTCAGCGCGGCGATCGCGCGGGGCAGCAGCACGTTGGACCCGGCGAGGAGCGTTCCGATCGTGACGGTGCCGACCTCGCCGTCCGCGAGGCCGGTGATCCGCTCGCCCGCGCGGCGCAGCTCGGCGAGGACGGCCCGCGCGTGCTCGACGAAGGCGTCCCCGAACAGCGTCGGCGTCACGCCGCGCGGGCCGCGGGTGAACAGCTCCACGCCGAGGATGGTCTCCACCTCGCGGAGGCTGCGCGTCACGGCGGGCTGCGCGAGATGGAGGTGCTCGGCGGCCCGCAGGACGCTGCCCTGGTCGGCGATGGCGACGACGAGGACCAGGTGGCGGAGCTTCAGCCGTCCGTTCAGCAGGTCGATCGCGCGCATGCCCACTTACTATCACAAGCCCGTCATATCTCCATGGTCGATTGGTATTTGCCAGGCATAGCTTCGCGGGCAGAAGATCGGGAGGACGGACGGTCCGCGGGAGGAGAGCGAGCGATGAAGGCTGAGCACTATGTCGGCGGGGTGTTCCGCTCGGACGGGCCGTCCTTCCCGCTGATCGCGCCCGTGGACGGATCCGAGCTCGGCACCGTCCCCGAGGCCACGCGCGAGGTCGTGGACGACGCCGTCACCGCGGCTCAGCGGGCACTCCGCGGCCCCTGGGGGGCGACCGGCGCCGAGGAGCGGGCCGCCGCGCTGAGGGCCGTCGCCGACGGGATCCAGGCGCGGTTCGACGAGTTCGTGGACGCGGAGGTCGCCGACACCGGCAGGCCCCGCGACTTCGCCAGGACCGTCGACGTCCCCCGCGCCATCGGCAACTTCCGCGCCTACGCCGACCTGCTGTACGGGCGCCCCGAACGCGCCTACACGACCCAGGTCCCCGGATGGAGCGCGGGAACGGGTCAGGCCCTCAACTACACGGTGCGCCGCCCGCTGGGCGTCGTCGCGATCATCTCGCCGTGGAACCTCCCGCTGCTGCTGTCGACCTGGAAGATCGCGCCCGCGCTCGCGTGCGGGAACGCGGTCGTGCTGAAGCCGTCGGAGGAGACGCCGTCCACCGCGACGCTGCTCGCCCGCGTGATCGACGACGCAGGGCTTTCGGACGGCGCGTTCAACCTGGTCCACGGGCACGGCCCGGCCGCCGCGGGGGAGTTCCTCACCGGCCACCCGGGCGTCGACGCGATCGCGTTCACCGGCGAGTCCGCCACCGGCGCCGCGATCATGCGCAACGCCGCCGACCACGTCACGCCGGTCTCGTTCGAGCTGGGCGGCAAGAACCCCGCGCTCGTGTTCGCCGACGCCGACCTCGACGCCGCCGTGGACGGCACCGTCCGCTCCTCCTTCACCCACTCCGGCCAGATATGCCTGTGCACCGAGCGCGTCTACGTCGATCGGCCGATCTTCGACGAGTTCGTCGTCCGGCTCGGCGAGCGCGCGTCGGCCCTCGACGGCTACGGCCCGATGATCTCCGCCGCCCACCGCGACAAGGTCCTGTCGTACTACCGGCTCGCCCGTGACGAGGGCGCGACGGTCGTCGCGGGCGGCGGCGCCCCGGCCTTCGGCGACGAGCGCGACACCGGCTTCCACGTCGAGCCGACCGTCCTGACCGGGCTGCCCGAGACGGCCCGCACCGTCCGCGAGGAGGTCTTCGGCCCGGTCTGCCACGTCGCGCCGTTCGACACCGAGGACGAGGCGCTCGCCCTCGCCAACGACAGCCCCTACGGGCTCGCCTCCACGGTGTGGACCCGCGACCTGTCCAGGGCGCACCGCGTCGCGCCGCGCGTCGAGACCGGGATCGTCTGGGTGAACTGCTGGAACCTCCGCGACCTGCGCACCCCGTTCGGCGGTGTCAAGGCGTCCGGGATCGGGCGCGAAGGGGGAGAGTACTCCCTGGACTTCTTCTCCGAGCCCGTGAACGTGTGCATCCAGATCTGAAGGCGAGCCCAGTGACAACCGAGATCGACACCGCGGCCGAGCGCATCCTCGGCGCCCACGCCTCGGGCGTGCCGTGCGAGCCCGTCCGCGACCTGATCACCACGGCGGAGGACGCCTACGCCGTCCAGGACCGGCTGACCGAGCGCTGGCTCGGCGAGGGCCGCCGGCTCGCCGGACGCAAGATCGGCCTGACGTCGCGGGCGGTCCAGGACCAGCTCGGCGTGGACAGCCCCGACTTCGGGATGCTGTTCGCCGACATGGCCGTCCCGGACGGCGCGGAGATCCCCGCGGGCGCGGTCCTCCAGCCGCGCGCCGAGGCGGAGGTCGCGCTCGTGCTGGAGCACGACCTGACTCACGAGCGGCACACCGTCGCCGACGTGATCCGAGCGACGGCGTTCGCGCTGCCCGCCATCGAGGTGGTCGGCAGCCGCGTCCGCGACTGGGACATCACGCTCGCCGACACGGTCGCCGACAACGCCTCGTCCGGCCTGTACGTGCTGGGCGGCCGCCCGGTCCCGCTCAAGGACGTCGACCTGCGGCTTTGCGGGATGGTGCTGGAGCGCCGCGGCGAGCAGGTCTCGACCGGGACCGGCGCCGCCTGCCTCGGGCATCCGCTGAACGCGGCGCTGTGGCTCGCCGACACGCTCGTCCGCGTCGGCCGCCCGCTGCGGGCGGGCGACACCGTGCTGACCGGCGCGCTCGGCCCCGTCGTCCCGGCCGTGCCCGGCGACGTGTTCGAGGCCCGCATCGACGGGCTAGGCGACGTCCGCGCCGCTTTCGGCAAGGAGGAGGGCTGATGGTGGACGTGGACATGCTCGCCGAGCGCCTGGACAAGGCCGCCCGGGACGCACTCCCGGTGGCGAAGCTCACCGACCGCACCCCGTTCGACGTGCCGACCGCCTACGCCGTGCAGCGCGCCGGGATCGAGCGGCGCCGCCGCCGGGGCGAGCGGCTCGCCGGGGTGAAGATGGGCTTCACCAGCCGCGCGAAGATGGCGCAGATGGGCGTGGACGACGTCATCTGGGGCCTGCTCACCGACGCGATGCTCACCGAGTCGGCGGTGGACGTGTCGACGCTGATCCACCCGCGGATCGAACCGGAGATCGCCTACCTGATCGGCCGGGAGGTCCGCTCGCCCGCCGAGGTCGAGTCGGCCGTGACCGGCGTCGCGGTCGGGTTCGAGGTGCTCGACTCCCGGTACCGGGACTTCAAGTTCACCCTCCAGGACGTCATCGCCGACAACGCGTCCGCCGCCCGGTTCGGGGTCGGGGCCTGGCACCCGCCGCGCGACGTGTCGAACATCGGCCTGCTGATGGAGATCGACGGCCGTGCCGTCGAGACGGGCAGTTCGGCGGCGATCCTCGGCGACCCGGCCCGGTCGCTGCGCGCCGCGGCCCGGCTCGCGCTCGGCGCGGGGATGAAGCTCGAACCCGGCTGGATCGTCCTCGCGGGCGCGGCGACGGCGGCGGTCTCGCTGCCGAAGGGCGCGCACGTGCGCGTCACCGGTGCCGGTCTTGGCAGCGTGGAGGTCACGGCATGAGTGGCGGCGATGCGATCCTCGTCGAGGGCAAGGCCGTCCCGCGCGGACGGTTCCCGCACGTGAAACGGGCCGGCGACCTCGTGTTCGTGTCCGGGACGAGCTCGCGCCGCCCCGACGGGACGTTCGCCGGGGCGAGTGCCGACCCGATGGGCGTCACCGACCTCGACATCCGGGAGCAGACCCGCGCCGTCATCGAGAACGTCCGCGACATCCTCACGGCCGCCGGAGGCGACCTTCGCGACCTCGTGAACGTCACCACCTACCTCGTGAACATGAACGACTTCGGCGGGTACAACGAGGTCTACGGCGAGTACTTCGACGAGACCGGCCCCGCCCGCACCACCGTCGCGGTGCACCAGCTCCCGCACCCGCACCTGCTCATCGAGATGTCGTGCGTCGCGCACATCCCCACAGATCGCATCACCGATATGGAGGCCGGAGCATGACCCTGCCGCAGCTGTCGTTCGGACGGCCGTTCAACTTCGAGTCGTGGATCGACGAGCACCGCGACCTGCTGAAGCCGCCGGTCGGCAACGTCCAGGTGTTCGACGACGCGGGCCTGATCGTCATGGTGGTCGGCGGCCCGAACCAGCGGACCGACTTCCACGACGACCCGAGGGAGGAGTTCTTCTACCAGCTCAAGGGCAACATGGTGCTGCGCGTCATGGAGGAGGAGGGCCGCCCGCCGGTCGATCTGCAGATCAACGAGGGCGACATCTTCCTGCTGCCGCCGCACGTCCGGCACTCGCCGCAGCGGCCGGAGGCCGGGTCGATCGGCCTCGTCGTGGAGATCCCGCGGCCGGAGGGGGAGCTTGAGGCGTTCGAGTGGTACTGCACCGGGTGCCACCACCTCGTGCACCGCGCCGAGCTGCAGGTCCGCTCGATCGTGGACGACCTGCCGCCCGTGTTCCAGCGCTTCTACGACGGCGACCGCAAGTGCCCGAACTGCGGCGCCGTCCACCCTGGGAAGCTGTGGCCGGAGGCCATGGTCCCGGCCACCGAGACCCGGGCGTGACGAGGGTCCCGTGACGGTCATCGACGTCCACACGCATGTCTTCCCCCGGATCACCCGGCGGGAGGGCGCCCTCCTCACCGGCGCCGGGCAGCCGTGGCTGCGCGTCGACGGCGGCGGCACCGGAATGATGATGAGCGGCGACGACGAGTACCGCCCGGTCGGGGAGGCGCTCTGGGACCCGGCCCGCCGCCTGGCCGACATGGACGCGGCCGGGGTGGACGTCCAGGCCGTCTCGTCCACCCCGCTGATGTTCGGCTACGCCGCCGAGCCGGGCCGCGCCGCCGACTGGTGCGACCTGGTGAACGAGCGCATCCTCGCCTTCTGCGCGGGCGCGCCCGACCGGCTGCTCCCGCTGTGCCAGGTCCCGCTGCAGGACCCGGCGCTCGCCTGCGACGTCGCGACGCGCGCGAAGGCGGACGGGCACCGCGGCGTCCACATCGGCAACCACGTCGGCGAGCGCAACCTCGACGACGAGGGCATCACCGCGTTCCTCGCGCACTGCGCCGACCTCGGCCTGCCGGTGCTGGCGCACCCCTGGGACATGTTCGGCGCGGACCGCATGCGCGGCCACATGCTCCCGTGGCTGTGCGGGATGCCCGCCGAAACGCAGCTCAGCATCCTCGGGCTGATGCTGTCCGGGGCGTTCGAGCGGATCCCGCCGTCCCTGCGCCTCTGCTTCTGCCACGGCGGCGGCAGCTTCGCGTTCCTGCTCGGGCGCGCCGACAACGCCTGGCACCGCCGCGACATCGTCCGCGCCGCCTCCCCGCGCCCGCCCTCGCAGTACGTCGACCGCTTCCACGTCGACTCGGCGGTGTTCGACCCGCGCGCCCTGCGCCTCCTCGTGGACGTGATGGGCCCGGAACGCGTGATGCTGGGCACCGACTACCCGTTCCCGCTGGGCGAGATGGTGCCGGGCGCCACGATCCGCGACTGCCCCGGCCTGGACGACGCGGAATGCGCCCTCATGCTCGGCGGCAACGCGCAGCGGTTCTTCGCCGCCGCCGTCGAGGAGGAGGAACTGGTCACCGAAGGAAGCACCCCGTGAACGCCGAAGAGGAGGCGCGGCGGCTCGACGCGAGCGATCCGCTGCCCACGCTGCGCGGCGAGTTCTTCGTCCCGCCCGCCCCCGGCGGGGCCTACGGCGAGGCCGCCTACTTCGCCGGGAACTCCCTCGGGCTCCAGCCGAGGACCGTCGCGGACCGGCTCCGCGAAGAGCTGGACGACTGGGCCCGCCTCGCCGTCGAGGCCCACACGCAGGGCCGCCGCCCCTGGGTCGACTACCACGAGCTGGCCCGCGAGCCCACGGCCCGCCTCGTCGGCGCCCGGCCGCACGAGGTCGTCGCGATGAACTCCCTGACGGTCAACCTGCACCTGCTGATGGCGAGCTTCTACCGGCCCGCCGGGACGCGCACCCGCATCGTCATCGAGGACGCGGCGTTCCCGTCCGACTCGTACGCGGTCGCCAGCCAGGCCGTCCACCACGGCCTCGACCCGGCCGCGACGGTCGTGCGCCTCACACCGCGTCCCGGCGAGGAGAACCTGCGCACCGAGGACGTCGTCGCCTACCTGGAACGCGAGGGCGGCACCGTCGCGCTCGTGCTGCTCGGCGGCGTCAACTACCTGACCGGCCAGCTCATGGACATGCCCGCGATCACCAAGGCGGGCCGCGCCGCCGGGGCCGTCGTCGGCTGGGACCTCGCGCACGCGGCCGGGAACGTCCCGCTGCGCCTGCACGACTGGGACGTCGACTTCGCGGCCTGGTGCACCTACAAGTACCTCAACTCCGGGCCGGGCGCGGTCGCCGGGTGCTTCGTCCACGAGCGGCACGTCCGGGACGCGTCCGTGCCGAAGCTCTCGGGCTGGTGGGGCACCGACCCGTCCGTCCGCTTCCGGATGGACCCGGACATCGCGCCGCCCGCGTCCGCCGACGCCTGGCAGCTGTCCAACCCGCCGATCCTGGCGCTGGCCCCCGTGCTCGCCTCTCTGGCGATCTTCGACCGCGTCGGCATGGACGCCCTGCGCGCCAAGAGCGAGCGCCTGACCGCCTACCTGGCGGCGAGACTGGCGCCCCTGAACGGCCTGGAGATCATCACCCCGCCCGATCCGGCGTCCCGCGGCGCCCAGCTCTCCCTCCGGGTGAGCGACGCGGGCGCCCTGGTCCGGCGCCTGGCCGCCGAACACGGCGTCATCGCGGATGCCCGCGAGCCCGACGTCGTCCGCCTAGCGCCCGTCCCGCTCTACTGCACCTTCCACGACTGCCACCGAGCCGCCGAAGCCCTCGCCGCCCTCCTGTAGCGGCGTCCCGGCGCGCGCCTGCCCGGGCGGGGTGCGGGGGCGGAGGGCTCCGGCGGAGAGGGTCATGAGCGCGACGACGCAGGTGATCATGGCGAACGCGGCCGGGTAGGAGAGGGCTCCCGCCGTCCAGCCGGTGACGGCGGGAGCGGTCAGGCCGGACAGGTAGGTGATCGTCGCGACGCCCGCCACGCCCTCGCCGGCGCTCGGGCCGGTGTCGGCGGCGGCCGCGAAGACCAGCGGCAGGACCGTCGCGACGCCGATGCCGAGCAGCGCGAATCCGGCCATGGCGGGCACCGGGGCGCGGGACGCCACGACCAGGACGCCGCCGAGCACCGCGACCGAGCCCCCGCACCGGACCGCCTTCGCCGCGCCCAGCCGCCGCACGAGCCGGTCGCCCGCCAGGCGCGCGCCCGCCATGCAGGACATGAAGATCGTGAAGCTGGCGGCGGCCAGTCCGGGGCCCGCGTCCGCGACCTCGGTCAGGTACACGGCGGTCCAGTTGGCGCTCGCGCCCTCGGCGAAGGTGCCGCAGAACCCGACGAGGCCGATGCCGAGGACGGCCCGCGTCGGCAGCGCGTAGCGGCGCGGCGCCGGGACGCCCTCGGACGGCCGGTCCGCGAGCAGCCCGCGCCCGGCGGCGAGGGCGACGGCGAGCAGCACGGCCGCGAACAGGCCGAGGTGCAGCCGGGCGTCCACCCGGTTGTGCGCGGCGAGGATGCCGGCGCCGCCCGCGCTCAGACTGCCGACGCACCACAGGCCGTGCAGCCCGGTGATGATCGGGCGCCGCAGGTGCTTCTCGACGGCGACGCCGTGGGCGTTCATGACGATGTCGCACATGCCGGCCGCCGCCCCGTACAGCAGCAGCGCCGCGAAGAGCCAGCCGGGCGCGGGTGCCAGCGCGGGCAGCGCGAGGACCGCGCACCACGCCGCCGCCAGGATGCGGATCGCCCGCCGCTCGCCGATCCGGTGCGCGAGGCGGCTCGCGGTCGGCATGGCGGAGAACGCGCCGATGGACGGGCACAGCAGGGCGAGCCCGAGGACGGCCGGGGAGAGGTCGAGCCGGTCCTGGATCCACGGGATGCGGGTGGCGAGCGTCCCGGCCACGGCTCCGTGGACGGCGAACACGGCGCCGATGGCGCGGTGCTGAGGGTTCATGGCTCCAGAAACTAACAGGTAGGCTTCCTGATGAAAAGCGCAATAGGCAGGAACCCTGATTAATATGGGGGCGTGAAGACCGCCGACCCGACGATGGCCCGCGCGATCAACGACCGCCTCGCGCTCGACCTGCTGCTCGAGCGGGGCCCGCTGACCGCGCCGCAGCTGCGCGCGCTGACCGGGCTGTCCCGGCCGACCGTGTCCGACCTGATCGAGCGGCTCCGCGCCGGGGGGCTGATCGAGATCGCCGGGGAGACGGGCGCCGACCGGCGGGGCCCGAACGCGCGCCTCTACGGCCTCGTCGCGGGCCGCGCGCACGTGGCCGGGGTGAACCTGCGGCGGGACGCCGTCCACGTGGGCGTCGCCGACATCGCGGGGAACGAGACCGGCTCCGCGTCGCGCCCGCTCCCGGCGGCGCCGGATCTGGTCGCGCTCATCGCCGGCGCCATCGCGGAGGCCGCAGGCGGGCGCGTCCCGCACACGGTGGTGCTCGGCACGCCCGGCCTGATCCATCCGCGTACCGGGCTCGCCACCGACAGCGGCGTCCCCGGCTGGCGTCCCGACCTGGGGCCCGCGCTGGCGGAACGGCTGGGCGCGCCGGTCACGCTGGAGAACGAGGTCAACCTGGCGGCCATCGCCGAGCACCGGACGGGCGCCGCCACCGGACGCGACGACTTCGCCCTCCTCTGGATGGCCGACGGGATCGGCGCCGCCGTCTTCCTCGACGGGCGGCTCCGCCGCGGCGCGTCAGGCGGAGCGGGCGAGGTGGGCCTGCTCAAGTTCGGCGGGAAGGACTTCTGCGACCTGATGGCGTCGGGCGCCGTCCGCGACCTCGCCCCCGAGGCGTTCGCCGACCGGATCGTCCAGGGCGTGTTCGCGCTGGTCGCCGTCCTGGACCCCGGGCTCGTCATCCTCGGCGGCGCGCTGGGCCGCGCGGGCGGCGACCGGCTGGCGGGGCTGGTCGCCGAGCGGCTCGGCCGGATGTCCCCGGCGGCCACCGAGGTGCGGGCGGGCGGCGTCGAGGGCGACACCGTGCTGCGCGGCGCGGTGCTGACCGCCCTCGACCTGGCCCGCGACGACGTGTTCCGCTAGCCGCTAGAACTCCTTGGGCAGCCGCTCGCCGGTGCGGAGCCGGTCGAGGCCGAGCCAGATGAACTCCCCGGCCATCTGCTCGGCGACCTCGCGCGGGGTGTCGGGGTGCTCCAGCCACCACGAGACCATCGACAGCATCGACCCGTACATGAGCGGGACGAGCAGCCGCGCCCGCCGCTCGTTCACCTCCAGCGCCGCCCGCGACAGCTTCGGGTCGGCGCGGCGGCGGCGCAGGAGGAGGTCGGCGAACGCGGCGCCGAGCCGGTCGCGGAGCTCGCGCAGCTCCAGGCCGACCTCGGGCTTGTCGAGATGCCGGACGAGGAGCGCCCACGCGTCCGGCTCCTCGGTGGCGTAGTCGAACAGCACCCGGATCATGGCGCGGATGCCGGCCGCCGAGCCGTGCGCGGCGAGCACCGCCGCGTTCAGCCGTCCGGTCAGCTCGGCGACGACCGACTCGGTGACCTCGGCGAACAGCTCGTCCTTGGACGCGAAGTGCTGGTACAGCAGCGCCTTGGAGACCTGCGCCGCCGCCGCGACGTGCTCCATCTGCGTCAGGTGGTAGCCGCGCCTGCCGAACTCCGCCAGCGCGACCTGGAGCAGCTGCTCGCGGCGCCGTGCGTGCGGCATCCGCCGCCGCCCGGCAGGTCCCGCCTCGCCAGGGCTCATGCGCCGGTGTACTTCCCCAGCTCGGCGCGCGCGACGGACCGGACGTGGACCTCGTCGGGGCCGTCCGCCAGCCGCAGCGTGCGCAGGCCCGCCCACATCGCCGCGAGCGGCGTGTCGCCGCTGACGCCCGCGCCGCCGTGCACCTGGATCGCCCTGTCGACGACGTCCAGCGCCACCCGCGGCGCGATCACCTTGATCGCCGCGACCTCGGACCTGGCGGCCTGCACGCCGTGCTTGTCGATCAGCCAGGCGGTCTTGAGGGTGAGCAGCCGGGCCTGCTCGATCGCCATCCGGGACTCGGCGATCTGCGCCCGGACCACGCCCTGCTTGGCGAGCGGCCCGCCGAACGCCTCCCGGGACAGGGCGCGCTCGCACATCAGCTCCAGCGCCCGCTCCGCCACGCCGATCGCGCGCATGCAGTGGTGGATGCGGCCCGGGCCGAGGCGGGCCTGGGCGATCGCGAAGCCGCCGCCCTCCTCGCCGACGAGGTTCTCCACCGGGACGCGGACGTCGGTGAACGTGATCTCGCAGTGGCCGTGCTGGTCCTGGTAGCCGAACACGGGCAGCGGCCGGACGACGTCCACGCCGGGCGTGTCCATCGGCACGAGCACCATCGACTGCTGCCGGTACGGGTGCCCGTCCGGGTCGGTCTTGCCCATCACGATCATGATCTTGCAGCGCGGGTCGGCGGTGCCGGTGATCCACCATTTCCGGCCGTTGATCACGTAGTGGTCGCCGTCGCGCTCGATGCGGGTGGAGATGTTGGTGGCGTCGGAGCTGGCGACGTCGGGCTCGGTCATCGCGAACGCGCTGCGGATCTCGCCGTCCAGCAGCGGCGCGAGCCACCGCTCCTTCTGCTCGGGTGTGCCGAACAGGTGCAGGACCTCCATGTTCCCGGTGTCGGGCGCAGCGCAGTTCGTCGCCTCGGGGCCGAGCTCGGGGGAGCGGCCGAGCGTCTCGGCGAGGGAGGCGTAGTCGGTGACCGAGAGGCCGTGCGCCGGGTCCTTGCTGTCGGGGAGGAACAGGTTCCAGAGGCCGCGCTCGCGCGCCTCGACCTTGAGGTCCTCGACGATCCGCGGGACGTGGTGCTCGCGGCCCTCCGCCCGCAGTTCCTCCCGCTGGGCGGCGTAGACGGGCTCGGCGGGGTAGACGTGGGCGTCCATGAATTCCTGGAGGCGGCCGTGGTACTCCAGGGCCTGCTCGCTCAAACCGAAGTCCATTCCGTTACCGTAACTGACGAGTCAGTTACTTCACGAGGGAGCCCCCACCATGCCTGCGTTCGACGGATCCGGGAAGGTCGTCCTGGTCACGGGCGGGTCCAACGGCATCGGCGCGGCGGTGGCGCGGCGGCTCGCGCGGGACGGCGCCCGGGTCGTCCTCGCCGACGTCGACGCGGAGGCGGGCGCGGCGCTCGCCGAGGAGCTGGACGGCGCGTTCGTCCGCTGCGACGTGCGCGAGCCCGGCGACAGCGAGGCGGCCGTCGCCGCGGCCGTGGACCGCTTCGGCGGCCTGGACGTCGCCTTCCTCAACGCCGGTGTCGCGGGCGGCGGGGGAGTGGGCGACGGCTTCGACCTCGCCGCGTACCGGCGGGCCATGGGCGTCAACCTCGACGGCGTCGTGTTCGGCGTGCACGCCGCGCTGCCCGCGCTCCGCGAGCGCGGCGGCGGCGACATCGTCGCGACCGCCAGCATGGCCGCGCTCACCGCGACGCCGTTCGACCCGGTCTACGGCGCGAACAAGGCGGCCGTGGTCGGGCTGGTCCGCGCGCTCGGGCCCGCGCTCGCGGGCGAGGGCGTCCGGGTGAACGCCCTGTGCCCGTCGTTCGCCGACACCGGCATCCTCGCCCCGCTGAAGGGGCATCTCCAGGAGACGGGCTTCCCGATCCTGGACGTGGACGACGTCGTGACCGCGTTCATGCGGATCCTCGACGCGGACGGGACGGGCGAGGCCTGGTACGTGGTGCCGGGCCGTCCGTCCGAGCCGTTCCGGTTCCGCGGCGTCCCCGGCCCCCGCTGAGCCGGATCAGCCGGTCGGCCCGGGTCAGCCGACGAGGCCGTTCTCGTAGGCGTAGACGACGGCCTGGGTGCGGTCGCGGAGCGCGAGCTTGGTCAGCACGTGCCCGACGTGCGTCTTGACCGTCTGCTCCGCCAGCACCAGCTCCGCGGCGATCTCGGCGTTGGACAGGCCGCGGGCGATCAGCCGCAGCACGTCCAGCTCCCGCGGCGTCAGCGCCGCCGTCGCCTTCGGGCTCGGCCGCTGGTGGCGGCGCCGCCGCGCGAAGTCGCCGATCAGCCGCCGGGTGATGGACGGCGCGAGCAGCGCGTCCCCGGCCGCCACGACCCGCACGCCGTTCACCAGGTCGGCGGCGGACGCGTCCTTCAGCAGGAACCCGCTGGCCCCGGAGCCGAGCGCCTCGTACACGTACTCGTCCAGGTCGAACGTCGTCAGGACGAGGACCTTCGGCCGCGTCCCGGCCGGGTCGGCGTCCGGGCCGCTGTCCGTCCTCGGTCCGCCGACCAGCTCGGCGGTGGCGGCGAGGCCGTCCATCTCCGGCATCCGGATGTCCATGACGATCACGTCCGGGTCGAGCTTGCGGGCCAGCTCCACCGCCTCGCGGCCGTTGCCCGCCTGCCCGATCACCTCGATCCCCGGATCGGAGGACAGCAGCGCCGCGAGCCCGTCGCGGATCATCACCTGGTCGTCGGCGATCAGCACCCGAATCGTCACACGACAACCCTACGGTCCGTCGAGCGGAGCTCGTCCGTGGAATGGCGGTGGGCGGGGGCTGGAGGACGGTCCGTTGAGCGG
>NZ_SMJX01000609.1 GCF_004348535.1 Actinomadura sp. KC216 | reverse complement strand
CCGCGGCCACGGCCTTCTCCTCGGACACCGCCGCCTTCGCCGCCTTCGGCGGTTCATCAGCGTGAGCTGCGGTTTCACGGGTCACCGCCGACAATGGCACGTGGACCAATCCGGCGACCAAAGTCAACGCCAGAACGCGGGACCACCAGGCCGGACATCGCCAATAAAACGGACTGAGAACAGACGCGAAACGACGCACGGCGTGACCCATATGAACCCCAAGGCGTAAAGGGCTTTGTTAAAGCCGCCTTAACGTAACTCGGAGATCAGGGAAGGGGAAGAGGTGAGGCCGATCTCTGCCAACGTGACCTAGATCACATGAATCTCGTGTAGCCAAGAAACCGTGACCACGCGTCCTCTTCTAATGCGCTATCGAACACCGCCACGAACAGTAGCGCTTTGAATTCGCAGTGGGGTCAGGAGGCTGACCGGACGGCCGCACAGAAAGGGCCTGAGCGCCCCGCAGGGTCAAGCAGTGGGGACCCGGGCGTTCCAGAGGTGGGTGAGGAGGGTTGTCAAGTCTCGGATGGTTTCCTGGCCGTATTTGGTCGTGAGGGTTTGTTCGTGGGTGCGGGCCAGGGATTCGAGGCGGGCCAGTTTGGCGCGGCCGCGGTCTGAGACGTGGACGGAGACCCGGCGGCGGTCGCGGGGCGACTGGGAGCGGTACAGGTAGGCCGAGTCGGCCAGCGAGTCGACTATGCGGGTCAGGGTCGGGTGCGGGATCTCGACGATGACGGCTAGTTCGCCCATTGAGATGTCGTCGGCGTCGGCCAGGGCGCGCAATACGCGCCATTGTTCGACGGACGTGTTCTCCTCGTCCAGGAAAGTGCCCAGGTCGCGGGCCAGGGCGCGCTGGGTGCGGGTGAGGAGGTCGACCAGTTCGGTGTTCGCGGTCCGGTCCAGAGCCGTGTCGTCCACGCTGTGCCCTCCCTCGCCCGGCCGCCCCTGCCGCGAGCATACTTGCCAGGTCATGGACGGTTCGGTGGTAGTGCGGGACAGCATGGAGCTGCTGGTCTCAGGGCCGGACACCTCGGTGCTGAGGATGGGGCTCCTGCTGCCGCTGTCGGGGCCGCTCGGGCTGACCGGGCCGTCCGGGTTGAGTGCCGCGTGGCTGGCGGCTTCCGAGGTCGTCGCGGCTGGGCGTGGGATCGAGCTGGTGCCGGTGGACGCCGGGCGCGCGCCGGGAACCGTGGCGGCGGAGGCGCGGCTGCTTGCGGACGCGGGGCTGGTGGAGGCTTTCGTCGGGTTCCACACGAGTGATGTGCATCGGGCGCTGGATTCGGCGTTGGCCGGGCGGGTTCCCTATGTGTTCACGCCTCCGCATGAAGGAGGGGTGCGCGGGGACGGTGTGGTGCTGCTCGGTGACGAGCCGGGGCGGCAGTTGGGGCCGGCGGTTCGGTGGTTGAGTGCGCGGCGGCGGCTGCGGCGGTGGGCGCTGGTGGGGAACGACTACATCTGGCCTCGGTCCGTGCATCGGGCGGCGTCGCGGGTGGTTCGGTCGCTGGGCGCGGAGGTGGTGTACGAGCGGCTCGTGCCGTTTCCGTGGGCGGACGGGGAGGCCGGGTTCGAGCGGCTTGTGGACGAGTGGAGGCGGGTGGGGGCCGAGG
>NZ_SMJX01000608.1 GCF_004348535.1 Actinomadura sp. KC216 | reverse complement strand
CTCCTGGCCGCCTCCGCCACCGCCCGCGGGGCCGGGCGGACCCGGAAGCCCGGGCGGACCCGGTGGAGTGGGCGGTCCGGGAGCGCCACCGCCCCCCGGCGGCTTCGGCGGCCCGGGCACACCGCCGCCGTTCTTCCCCCCGCCACCCGGCAGCCCGATGGGCCCGAGCATGCCGCCGCCGCGGCGCAGCGGTGGCGGCGGAGTGCTGATCGCGGCACTGCTCGGCGGCGGCCTCGTCGTCCTGGTCCTCATCGGCGTCGTGGTGTTCGTGATCGCCGCGAGCGGCGGCAAGACGCCCGAGGAGAAGCTGGCCACCGCCGCGACCAACATGTCCACGGCACGCGCCGTGGGGCTCAAGGGCACCTTCGGCAGCGGCGGGTCGCTCAACGGTGAGCTGAACGTCACCAAGGGCGGCCGCGCGTCCGGGGACGTCACCTGGAACGGCAGCCGCGTCACGGTCCTGTCGGCCGACGGGAAGCTGTTCGTGAAGGCCGACCAGTCCTACTGGAAGCGGGAGATCTCGTCCTCCGACGAGGCGTTCTACCTGACCTCGGGCGAGCAGTGGGGCCGGATGGACCCCGACGAGATCAACGTCGACTTCAAGCAGCACCTGACGCCGGAGGCGCTGGCGAGCAAGATGCGCTCGGCGAAGTCGACGACCATCAAGCCGCTCGAGACGACGTGGATGGGCCAGAAGGCGCTGAAGTTCAGCTCGTTCTCCTCGACCGTCTACATCACCGACGAGGACGACTCCGAGCTCCTGCGCTTCGAGTCCACCGTCCCGCGCGTCCGCGTCGACGTGACCCCGAAGAGCGCCGGTGACGCGTCGTCGATCATCTCGACGATGCGGACGAACATCGGCGAGCTGAAGGACTCCTTCAACAGCTCGGCGCAGCCGAGGGTGGCGGAGTGGAAGCGCGGCGGCTGCAACGGCGACTCCGGCTGCACGGTGCAGGCCAAGATCCGTCCGCCGTACGACGTGGAGACGCCCGTCACCATCGACGTCCGGTTCCGGATCACCGCGGGCACGCTGACCGGCCGTGACCTCGGCGACTGCACGACCCGCATCACGATCACCAGCTCCATCCCGCAGTGGGCGAGCTGCCGCGTCAGCAGCGCCGCGTGGACGAGCTGGGCCAAGGGCAGCGGCGGAACCTTCTACAAGCACGCGTCGTACAAGGTGATCGGCGCCACGACCGAGGAGGTCCAGTCGATGCAGAGCGGGCTCGACAGCGAGTGAGGCGGCAGCCGAACCGCAGGTCAGGCCGCGGGTGACGCGCCCGGCGCGCTGATCCGGAAGCCATGGGTGCCCGGTGGCGCTCTTCCCCGTCGCGGGGAAAGCGCCGCCGGGCACCCTTATGCTCTTGAGGACGCCGCTCCAGGGCCGACGGTGCCTCTCCCCCTCGCAGCACGCACGCCGGCATCCCCCGGAGGACGCCTTCCGACCCTTGCTTTGGCCTGACTGTCGGGCCCGGAAACGGGCCCCGGGAAGTGAGCAGAGTGAGCCCCCAAGTGAGCCCTGGACAGGACGAGGCGTCCTCGACGACCGCCTCCGAGCCCCAGCCGGGCACGCCGTTCCCGCCGAACACGCCCTTCCAGCCGAAGGA